>NZ_CP043633.1:2477500-2793145 GCF_012974865.1 Nonlabens sp. Ci31
ACTCTGTGTCAAAGGGAACCATGTTTTTGTTTACAGTAACATGAATTTTACCCAATAGTTCTTCTGCTTCTTTTCCAGTAATGTTTTTATTTCTCAAGTCGATCAACATCATGTGATTATCAGTTCCTCCTGAAATGATATGAAAATCTTTTTTGATAAATTCTTGAGCCATTACTTGAGCATTCTTGTTAACTTGAAGAATGTATTGTAGAAAGTCCTCGGTTAAAGCTTCTTTAAATGCTATTGCTTTTGCTGCAATAATATGCTCTAACGGTCCACCTTGATTACCAGGGAATACGCCACTATTTAGTAAACTAGACATTTTTTTAAGGTTTCCATTTTTTAATTTTTGTCCAAATGGATTGTCAAAGTCTTTCCCCATTATGATCAGTCCTCCTCTAGGACCTCTAAGGGTTTTATGAGTGGTAGTCGTACAAACATGAGCATGTGGTACAGCATCTATGATAACTCCTTTTGCTATAAGACCAGCAGGATGAGCAATATCTGCCAATAAGATAGCATTTACTTTATCTGCAATTTCTCTAAATCTCTTGTAATCAATTGCACGGCTGTAGGCTGACGCTCCTGCGATAATCAATTTTGGTTGCTCTCTTATGGCAATTTCCTCAATTTTATCGTAATTTAATAAGCCAGTTTCTTTTTCAACACCATAAAAAGAATTTTTATAAATTTTTCCAGAAAAATTTACAGGAGATCCATGTGTTAGATGCCCTCCATGAGAAAGGTCAAAACCTAATATTTTGTCTCCTGGATTCAGGCAGGCATGATAAACTGCTGTATTGGCTTGACTGCCGGAATGAGGCTGTACATTAGCATATTCAGCATTAAATAGCTTTTTTGCTCTTTCAATGGCAATGTTTTCAATTTCATCTACTACTTCACACCCACCATAATACCTTTTACCAGGATAGCCTTCAGCGTATTTGTTAGTTAAAATAGAACCAGCTGCTGCAAGTACATCATCACTTACGTAATTTTCACTAGCAATTAATTCGATACCTTGTGTTTGACGAATTCTTTCTTTCTCAATGAGATTGAAAATTTCTTGATCTTTATGAGCCATTTTAAAAAAATTTTAGATGACAAAAATAAGGTACATATGCTATCATCCAATTCATATACAATATATTTGAATATATTTTAACAAGAAATCAAGATAACATGGCTAATAAAACTAACGATCCTAAAAGAAGCTCCTGGATAGGATATAATAGAGATACCCATTTCCCTATTCAAAACATACCATTCGGTGTTTTCCTTACTAGAGATAACGTCATTACCATCGGTACACGAATCGGAGATTATGCTATTGATTTAGGAGCACTGCAAGAAATGGGCTATTTTGATATGGTACCACTAACAGATGATATGTTCATGCAGGATACCCTAAATGATTTCATATCAGATGGTAAAAAAACTTGGAGGCTTGTTAGGAATAGAATAGGCGATATCTTTGATAAAAACAATCCAGAATTAAGAGATCATAAAGAGCATAGAGATAGAATTATTTTTGCTATGGATGAAGTGGAGATGCAATTACCTGTACTCATAGGTGATTATACAGACTTCTACAGCAGTAAAGAGCATGCAACAAATGTAGGTACTATGTTTAGAGATCCAGATAATGCGCTATTACCTAACTGGTTGCACATGCCTGTAGCTTATCACGGCAGATCTAGCTCCATCATTCCATCAAATATTCCTATTCATAGACCTCAGGGACAAACCATTCCTCCTGGTTCAGATCAGCCTGTTTTTGGACCTTCTAAGCTGGTAGATTTTGAGTTAGAAATGGCTTTTATTACAACAGACGCTAATAACTTAGGACATCCTATTCCTGTAAACGAAGCCGAAGATTATATTTTTGGTATGGTGATGCTTAATGACTGGAGTGCAAGAGATATTCAAAAATGGGAATACGTACCGCTCGGGCCTTTCCTTGCAAAAAGTTTTGCGAGTTCTATATCTCCATGGATAGTAACCTTGGAAGCTTTAGAGCCTTTCAGAACAGAAAGCCCTAAAAGAGAAAAGCCAGTACTGGATTATCTAGATTCTAAAAAGAATAGTAGTTTTGATATCAACTTAGAGGTGGACATCACACCACAACAAGGCAGACCAACTACGGTATGTAAATCCAATTTCAAGCATCTTTACTGGAATATCTCCCAGCAGTTAGCACATCATACAGTGAACGGTTGTCCAGTAAATAGCGGTGATTTGATGGGTAGTGGTACCATTTCAGGTCCGACACCAGATTCTTATGGCTCGATGTTAGAGTTGAGTTGGAGAGGAGAAAAACCTGTAAAACTTAACGATGGTACAGAACGCAAGTTTATTGAAGATTACGATACAGTAACGATGAGAGGCTACTGCCATAAAGGAGATTTAAGGATAGGATTTGGAGAGGTTTCTAACAAGATTCTACCTATTTATCAGCCTAAATCTAAATAAATGAAAAGATTATTAATTGTGGTAACAGCCCTAGTCTTGCTAGCTTCTTGTAGTAGTGTTAAAAAAACAGAAACAGCTATCAATGAGGGTGATTTCGATCAAGCTATTAACATTGCTGTAGAGAATTTAGTAGATGGTAAGAACTCTAAAAGAAACCAGGAGTATATTCCACTTCTTGAGAGAGCTTTTAAAAAAGCAACAGAACAAGATCAAATGCAGCTGCAAAGGTGGCAATTAGATCCTAATCCTGCGGTGCTAGAACCTATTTATGAAACCTATCTAAGAATGGATAGACGTCAGAATAGGATACGTCCCTTATTGCCGCTTAAATCATTGAAAAATAATCGATTAGCTCAATTTGAATTTCAAGATTATCATTCTGAAATCCTAGCTTCTAGAACTATTCTTAGCGATTATTTATTGGATAATTCTAAAGAAGCTATAGCGGTTGCTACTATCATGGAGTCTAGAGAGGTCTATAATGACCTTAGGTATTTGGATAAGATAAATCCTAACTTTAGAGATACACGTGCTTTGATGCAACAAGCTTTAGAACAAGGAACACATTATATACTTGTCGGTTTGCAAAATCAATCACAGACGGTATTACCAGAAAGGCTAGAAGAAGAGTTACTCAATTTTTCTACTTATGGTATTAATGATCAATGGACTCAATACCACAATAACAAGATCAATGCGCTAGATTATGATTATGATCTGGACATTATCATCGATAGAATAGTCATTTCTCCAGAGCAAGTACTACAAAAGGAGTTGATAAAGGAAAAACAAATCAAAGACGGTTTTATTTATGAGTATGATACTAACGGTAATGTAAAAAAAGATAGTCTTGGCAATGACATTAAAAAAGATAAATTCATTACGATCAAAGCAAATGTGATTCAAAACACCCAATTAAAGGAATCTAATGTCAATGCAATAGTTCAATTAAAAGATAAAAGAACGCTTCAAGTTGTCGACCGTTTTCCAGTGAACAGTAGTTTTGTGTTTACCTATATCTATGGCTCTATATACGGGGATAGAAGGGCTTTGGAGGCTAATTACCTAGAGACGTTGAATCCGCAGTCGGTTAACTTTCCACCAGATGAACAAATGGTTTACGATACCGGAGAAGACCTTAAGTTGAAGATAAAACAGATTTTAAATAGGTTAACTTACAATTAGAATAGTTGTTCTGCTTTCGCGAAAGCGAGACAAAAAGAAGGACCACATCTAGTTAAGTCTTAAGAAATACTTCACAATGCAACTCCTATCTTTGAACAGATCCAAAATCAATGAGTTTGAACCATAAATCTTATCAGTCTATTAGACATTTCTCTGCATTAATGTCAGATTACCTTGATGAAAAGGATCTAATGAAATCGCTGTATCACAGGTTTCCAAAAATGGAAAACTTTGAGGAGCAGATTTTAGAAAAACAATCTGAATGGGCCGATGCTCAAGCAAAGAGAGCAGTATTATCTGAAGTATTACTACATCAATACGAGTCTATTGAAGACAAGGAGCAGAGTGTTCAAAACATTAAGTTACTTGAGGAGCAAGGTACGTTTACGGTCACTACGGGCCATCAGCTTAACTTGTTTACCGGGCCATTGTATTTTTTATACAAGATTATTTCGACCATTAATTTGTGTCAACAACTTCAACAGAAGCATCCTAACAGCAATTTTGTACCTGTCTACTGGATGGCCACAGAAGATCATGATTTTGAAGAGATTCAATATTTCAATTACAGTGATAAAAAAGTAGTTTACAATCGAGAGGCTAGTGGTGGAGTCGGAAGGCTATCAACAGATGGATTAGATGATGTGTTTTCTGTCTTTAAAGATCTTTTAGGGAAACATGATCATGCCTTAGAAGTGTTGAGCCTTTTTGAAAAAGGATATTTAGAAAATAAAAACCTTGCAGATGCCACTAGAGTCATTGCTCATGAATTGTTTAAGGCGCAAGGTTTGGTTATTATAGATGCTGATAATGAGCGATTGAAGTCCTTGGCGATACCTTATTTTAAAGAAGAATTGGTTTCAAAAGCTAGCTTTAAGGCAGTTAGTAAAACGCTAGAAACTTGGCCAGCGTCATATAAAATTCAGGTAAATCCCCGAGAGATCAATTTATTTTATCTGACGGATGACTATCGCAAACGCATTATAGAAAAGGAAGGAATCTATCATATAGACGAGACAGAAACATCCTTTACCCAAGAAGAAATACTTAAAGAACTAGAAAGCCATCCAGAGCGTTTCTCGCCTAATGTGATTATGAGACCGCTTTATCAAGAGGTGATATTACCTAATTTATGCTATATAGGTGGTGGAGGGGAGATGGCATATTGGTTAGAATTGAAAGATTATTTTGATTCACAACAAGTAACTTTCCCCATGCTATTATTGCGCAACTCGGCACTGTTAGTGACTAAAAAGCAACTGTATAAGCTGGAAAAAATGCAGTTAGATGTCTGGGATCTATTTGAAAAAGATCATAAGCTTACTACTCAACTTACACATCAAATTAGTGGTATAGAAATAGATTTTTCGGATCAGAAAGAGCATTTGAAGCAACAATTTGTAGCACTTCATCAACTAGCAACTCAAACAGATCCTTCATTTGAAAATGCAGTAAAAGCTCAGGAACACAAGCAAATAAAAGGATTAGAATACCTGGAAAAAAGGCTATTAAAAGCCCAAAAGCGACAGTTAGAAGATCATCTAGAAAGAGTTTTAAAACTTAAAAAAGAACTTTTCCCTAACGATAGTTTGCAAGAAAGGCAAACTAATTTTTCTGTCTTCTATCAAGAATATGGGAAAGGGCTTATTGATAACATTAAAGAAAATCTAGATCCATTGGATTTGAGATTTACCATTATTGAACTCTAATTTTAGAACTTATTTATCCTTGTTTTACGTGTTAGAATTCTTTTGAAAACGCGTTAACAAAAGTCTTTTATATCTCTAAAGTTTAGTTTTTAAAAAAGTAAATTTGCCCATGCAACACGACAAGATATTAATACTTGATTTTGGATCACAATACACGCAGCTCATCGCGCGCAGAGTAAGAGAATTAAACATCTATTCTGAAATCCATCCTTTCAATAAAGTTCCATCTAACCTAGATGGCTATAAAGCAATAATTCTCTCTGGAAGCCCTATGTCAGTTAGGTCTGAAGCTGCTTTTCATATAGATTTAAAGGAGATAAGAGGTAAAAAACCACTATTAGGGGTTTGTTATGGAGCTCAATATCTAGCTCATTTTCACGGTGGAGAAGTAGGTGCTTCTAGCACTAGAGAATATGGACGTGCAAACCTTTCCTTTATCAAAGAAGATCCTTTTTTAGAAGGAATACACGTAGGAAGTCAGGTATGGATGAGTCATAGTGATACCATTAAAAAGTTACCAGGCAATAGTATCCTGCTTGCCAGTACGCATGATGTTCAAAATGCAGCTTACAAAATAGAAGGTGAAATGACTTATGCGATACAGTTCCATCCAGAAGTGTATCACTCTACTGATGGGAAGAGGTTATTGGAAAATTTCCTTATTAATATTGCTCAAGTAACTGCAGACTGGACACCTGATAGTTTTGTAGAAGAAACGGTAGCTAAATTACAAAAGCAGATCGGCGAAGACCGGGTTGTTTTAGGACTCTCAGGAGGTGTAGATTCTTCAGTGGCAGCTATGTTGCTGCACAAAGCAATAGGTAAAAACCTATACTGCATATTTGTGAACAATGGTTTGTTGCGTAAGGATGAATTTACTCAAGTACTTCAACAGTATGAAGGTATGGGCTTGAATGTAAAGGGAGTTGATGCTTCGGCACGATTTATGGAAGCTCTGGCTGGAGAAAGTGATCCCGAATTAAAACGCAAAGCAATAGGACGTGTCTTTATTGAAGTTTTTGATGATGAGGCACATGAAGTTAAAAATGTAACCTGGCTTGCTCAAGGTACTATTTATCCAGATGTCATAGAAAGTGTCAGTGCCACTGGTGGGCCTAGTGCTACGATCAAATCACACCATAACGTAGGTGGATTACCTGATTTTATGAAGCTTAAAATCGTAGAACCACTAAAAGAATTGTTTAAAGATGAAGTTAGGCGAGTAGGGAAGTCATTGGGGATGGCAGCAGAGCTGTTAGGAAGACATCCTTTTCCTGGTCCAGGCCTTGCCATTAGAATTTTGGGAGATATTACACCAGAAAAAGTAAGCATCCTTCAAGAAGTAGATGCGGTGTTTATCAACAACCTAAAAAAATGGGATCTATACGATAAGGTATGGCAAGCAGGAGCAATTCTCTTGCCTGTAAATAGCGTTGGAGTGATGGGAGATGAGCGCACCTATGAAAAATGTGTAGCTCTTAGAGCAGTAGAAAGTACAGATGGGATGACTGCAGATTGGGTGAATTTACCTTATGAATTTTTACAGGCTACCAGTAATGAAATAATAAATAAGGTTAAAGGCGTTAATAGAGTGGTGTATGACATCAGTTCAAAACCACCAGCAACCATAGAATGGGAATAACAATAATATGAAAAATATAATAGTTATAGTTTGTATGTGTTTCGCTTTCGCGAAAGCGGATGCCGCAATTCTGCAAAATTACAAGCAACACACCGTAGAGCAAGGGGAAACGATTTATACACTTACAAAAAAGTATAAGGTGACCTCTCAAGAGCTGTTAGAGCTCAATCCAGATTTAAAGTCTGGGCTAAAATACGGTCAAGTACTTTTGATTCCAGCTGAGAATAAAGTTCTTACACAACGAAGAATTAAAAAGTATAAAAAACACCGGGTACGTCGTAAAGAGACCCTTTACAGTCTTTCTAAAGAATATGATATTACAGAGTTAGATATTAAAGAAGCAAATAAAGAACTGTATTCTAATCCGTTAAGGAAAGGAGACCGTATTCAAATACCTGTTTTTGAAGATGTAGAGATGACAGTTCCTAAAATTAAAGAAATTGTATTAGATCCTACTAATTTGCCAGACGGTAAGTATCTTGTAATGCCTAGCGAGGGAATGTACCGCATCGCTACTAAATATGGTATCAAAACAGATTCCCTTCAAAAACTCAATCCAGAGGTAGATGCGTTAAGACCAGGGATGATATTAAATGTACCGAAGAATGTATCTCTGATCACCTTAAACGATAAGGATGATGAAGCGCCTATAGCAGCAGCTTTAGATGAAAATCAAATGATGGAATACCTAATACCTAAGAAAATGGGTATGTATTCGCTTAAAAAGTTAGCCGGTATAAGTGAAGATTCTTTGATTTCTTTGAACCCACAATTAAAAGAAGGACTCAAAGAAGGAATGAGCGTTACTATCCCAAATCCTAATTATGGAAAACTAATAGATTTGAAATTAGAAACTTCTGGTATTGCTAGTTTAGTAGATAGTTTGAGAAACTTTAAAAAACAACGTCTTGCTATTATGCTTCCCTTCTCTCTTCAAAAAATAAACGAGACCACTACCGACCGTGATAACTTAAAGAGTGATCGCACGATGCGTATTGCATTAGATTTCTATAGCGGTATGAAGATCGCAATAGACAGTGCCAATACATTGGGAATTCCAGTAGCTTATGATATTTTTGATACGCAGAAAAATCTTCAGGCTACTAAGAATATTTTGAAAGGAACTGACTTTACCCAATACAGCACGGTGATAGGTCCTTTGATGTCTACGAATGTTGTCGAAACGGCCAAAGAGCTTAAAGGAATGAATATACCAGTCGTTTCTCCTTTAACCAATACAGATGTGCGGTTGTATCGCAATTTGTTTCAAGCGCGACCTGGTGATGATGTGCTCAAGAGAAAGCTTAAAGATTACTTGGTAAAATATGCCGCTGGTAAAAATGTGATTATTGTAACAGATAATGCTAATCCCGAACTTAAAAATGAGTTTAGCTCCATCTTACCTGGTGCCACCGTTTTAGTTCCCAACGCTGAGAAGAATTATATTTACAGTATGGACTATATCAAAAAATTAAAAGCTGATGTAGAAAATGTAGTGGTTCTAGCGGTAGATAATGTAGGGTTTATTACAGACGCAGTTACAAATTACTCCGCAAAAACAACTACCCACCAAATTACCATGTTTGGTTTAGAGAATTATGAAGGGATGGAATTATCAAATACAAAGCTAGCGAGGCTTCATTACATATTTCCACGCATGTTTAAAGAAAGCGACGATCGTAACTCCTTTATTGAGAAGTATTATTCCATTTATAATATTACGCCTAATGCTTATGCTACAAGAGGTTTTGATGTGGCTCTAGACATTATCTTCAGACAAGCGAGTGCTTCTGATTTATATGAAAGTGCCCTGAGAAATGGTAAAACGGTTATGACCGAGAACAAATTTGATTATTCAAAAAAGTTCTTTTCTGGATTCTATAACGACGCTATTTATATTTTACAATACCAAGAAGATTTGAGTATTAAAGAGTTGGATATTAATGCGATTACAAAAGAATTATAAGCAATGACTTCAATTGTAGAATACAAAGGCAATCTAAGATGTGAATCAACACATTTAAAAAGCAGCAATTCGTTCACCACAGATGCTCCAGTAGATAATAATGGCAAAGGAGAAGCTTTTTCCCCTACAGATACTGTAGCTACTGCCCTAGCAAGTTGTATGCTTACTATGATGGGTATCAAAGCTGAAGAAATGGAAGTGGACCTTTTAGGTAGTATAGCAAAAGTGACTAAAACCATGTCGGCAAATCCACGTCGTATTTCTCAAATAGATGTGGAACTCGATATGAAAGGAAAAAGTGATCAAAGAACACAATTGATATTAGAACGTGTGGCAAATACTTGTCCAGTTCTGCGTAGTTTACATCCCGAACTGGTGAAAAATATTATATTTAATTGGGAATAAATGAAAGTTGTTCTTTTTCTCTTTTCATCCTTATTACTCTTCTATACAGATCCAGTAGAAAAATTCACTTATAAGGAACGCCCGCAGTTAACTTGGAATGATTTTAAAGGGGTGCCACCTAAAAACGCGACGCATTTTGCAAGTGTCAATAGTGGAATGGGGTATCGTTTTACCAGTAAAAATATAGATGGAAAGTTAACTATAGATGTTGATGTGAAAACCTATTTTTATCCTCAACTGAGTTGGAAAAAGAATAGTAATGAAAATAATCAAGGTCTTCTAACACACGAACAGTTGCATTGGGATATTTCGGAATTATACGCTCGTAAACTAAGGGCTGCCTACAAAAAGTATATCCCACAAAAGAATCCTAAGAAAGAAGTGGATTATATCTTTAGAAAATTTGAAAAAGAGCGCCAGCAAACTCAAAAAGCCTATGATCTCGAAACCAAGCATGGGCTGTTAAAAGACGCCCAAGAAAAATGGTCTGATAAAATCAGAGAAGAACTTTTTAAAACCAGCTTAGAAGCTTAGCGCATTAAATCTCAAAATATTCCGTAAAAGAAGAGATTACTTGTGGCACTTCATCTATTTCAAAATATAGTGTTACTTGAAAACCTTTGCGGTGATCAGAAATATGTAAACGGCCCTTTCTGATTTTATAGAGTCCAGTTGCACCACGACAAAAGCACATCCTTCTAAAACTCACTTTTGCCTTACTTAATAACTCATTGTTCAGTTCCAAATCAGTCACCTCTTCATCGATTTCTATAAATATCATTTCAGAATAAGAATCATCTGCCAGATCAGGATCTTGATTTCTCTTGTATTCAAATTTTAACACCACTCTTCCTTTAGCAGCCTGTAGTCGGTGATAGCTATTTTTAAACTCATCTTCCAGAATCAGAAGCTCGGTGTCTTTAAATACTTCAAAAGAGCAACTGCCGTCCATGGGACATTTTTGCAGTTCTATTGATTTGTCATTTGTTACTGTCTTGGTTTTGCACGAAGTCAGTAAGACCAATACAAATAAGATTTGCCAGATATTACTCATGAATTTCAAATTTAGGTTTTGAATGTTTCCTTTATTGCCGCTTTCTGATTTTTTTAAATGAAGTCCTTGCCGTATTTGATTTGTTACGAAAGCGGGATAAAGTAACAGGACTTTTATAGGCGATTTAAAGTGTTAAAGTAAGCTTAGCATTGCAAATGGCATTAAAATGCGATCATTTTCTCTTATCATTGTTGTTTAAAAATTATAATATGTTTCAAAATTATCGGTTATGGGTGACAATACTTTTATTTAGCATTAGTATTGTCTTACCAGGTACAGCACAAAATATGAAGTCTTCTTGGTCTTCGGTTAGTGTTTCTCAATTACAAAATGAGTCCCAATGGTCCAGAAAATCGGAACCTACTATAGCTTCATACTATAGGATTGATATGGGAGCCTTGAAAAATAAGTTGGCAAATGCTCCGCAAAGAGGTGCTAGCTCTAACCCATCAAATAGTATCATTGGATATCCTACTTCTGATGGAATCGAGTTTTTTAAAGTAAAAGAAGCCAGCGTTATGGCTCCCGAGTTACAGGCTACATATTCCGATTTTAGATCTTATGTAGGTCAGAGTATTAGTGAGCCAACAAACCAAATTAGATTCTCAATTACATCTCAAGGATTTCATGGGATGATGTTTTCCCCTAAATTGGGGACACAATTTGTTGATTCTTATACCATGGATAACTCTTCTGTTGTCGTTTATAGGAAAAAGGATCTCATTGATTTAGGTGAACGATGGGAATGTCATGTAGATGATGATTTAGGGTTGAACCAACGGTTTGCAGATTCAGAATTACCTATTGATTTAAAGAACGCTAATGATGGTATTTTGAGAAATTTCAGATTAGCTATTTCTACCACCGTAGAATATTCAGATTTTCACTGGATGAGAGCAGGAATAGCTGCAAGTGCAACAGATACTGATAAGAGAATGGCAGTCATGGCCGCTATGGTTGTTACCATGACTAGAAATAACTTTATTTATGAGCGTGATTTGAGTATTACGATGACTTTTGTAGCAAATAATGACCTTCTGATCTCTATAGGATTTGATAATTTTTCAAATACGAATCCAGGTGCCATTCTCGGAGAGAATCAAACTGCTATTGATAATACCATAGGTTTTGCTAATTATGATATAGGTCATATATTTTCCACCGGTGGTGGCGGTCTAGCTTCTTTAGCGTCACCTTGCACCAATAGAAAGGCCCAAGGAGTTACTGGAAGGGGAGCGCCTGTTGGTGATCCCTTTGATATTGATTTTGTAGCTCATGAAATAGGACATCAAATGGGAGCACCGCATACGTTTAATGGAGATGCTGCAAATTGTGCTGGAGGTAATAGATCGGCAAACAGTGCTTATGAACCAGGTAGTGGAACTACTATTATGGCTTATGCAGGAATATGTCCTCCTCAAAACATTCAAAATAATAGTGATGCATACTTTCATCAAACGAGCTTGCTAAGTATTTTTAATAATGTTTTTAGTGGTCTTAGTACTTGTGCGCAACCAAACCTAACAGGAAATACTGCACCTATTGCAATTGCAGATGCGGACTATACTATTCCTAGAGGAACTCCATATAGATTAGTAGGTAATTCTACAGATCCTGATGGGACATCGACACATACTTACACTTGGGAGCAATTTGATTTAGGACCCGCAGGGACCCCTCTTGAAAATAATATTAATGGTCCATTAGTAAGGTCATTTGAAGGGACAAATCAAAGTGTTAGAATTATTCCTAAATTAGAAGCTATTGTTGCTTTTGGCGGTAATTCTACACAATGGGAAAAACTTCCTTTTGCTACAAGACCTATGAATTTTGTACTAACTGTACGAGATAACGATTCTAGAGGTGGGCAAACCGATGCAGACCAAATGATCATTCAAGTTGATGCCAATGCAGGTCCATTTCGTGTCACCTCTCCTGGTAATAGTGGAACGGTATGGCGTCCTAACACTATAGAAACAATTACTTGGAATGTAGCGGGAACTAATGCTAACGGAATTAATACTTCCAATGTAAATATCATACTGTCTACTGATGGTGGAAGAACATTTGATACCGTTCTCGCTAGTAATGTGCCTAACACGGGCTCTTATGATCTCTTAGTTCCAGCCGGTATCGTTGCTCCTAGCTGTAGACTCCTGGTAGAAGGAGCTGGAAATATTTTCTTTGCCATTAATAATGTGGAGTTTAATATAAATGCAAGTGTTCAAACGGTTTGCACCACTTATCAATCCGGAGCATTAAATACCGCTATACCAGATAATAATAGCAATGGAATTACTTCTACGATAAATGTACCAGCTACAGAAAATGTGGCGAGTATCAAAGTAGGTGTAGATATTTCACATACCTATATTTCTGATATGACTATAGGTATTTCTGACCCTTCCAGTAATAACCTCGCTTTGGTGTGGAATAGAGAATGTGCAAATCAAGATGATTTGAATGCTACATTTGAAGATGGAGCTGCTGCCGTATTTTGTAGACAGCCTACCGTAGGTAACTTTGACCCATCAAGCACCTTTTCAGTTTTTGACAACCTGCCTGCAAATGGTGATTGGACTTTAAGTATTATCGATAATACAGCTCAAGATTTAGGCACACTCAATAGTTGGTCTTTAGAAGTATGTACCTCAGTGGTTACTCCATTGAGTAATGAGACATTTGAATTAGATAATTTATCCATTTATCCGAATCCTAGCAGCGGTAGCTTTAATATTCTATTTGATAATGCTTCTAGTAATCTAGTGGAACTCGATATTTTTGACTTAAGCGGTAGATCAGTGTTCAAAAGGTCTTATGAAACTTATTCTAGCTTTCATCAAAACATTAATTTAAATGGGGTTTCTTCAGGTATGTATCTTGTTCAAATTAAAGATGGAAACAAGACCATTACTAAAAAGATCATTATCGAATAAATACCCCTTTAATTTAAATTATAAAAAGCCAGTAATTCCTTACTGGCTTTTGTGCTTTCAAGCATTTCTTTTTTAGACTCAAAGTTCTCGTTTCTCTTATCCAAAACACCTATTTTTGCATCTGTTTTTAAAACTCTTAAAACAGATCTATGGCACATGCAAAGTACATATTTGTAACCGGTGGGGTAACCTCTTCTTTAGGAAAGGGAATTGTCGCTGCCTCCCTGGCAAAACTACTGCAGGCTAGAGGTTTAAGAGTAACTATTCAGAAGCTTGATCCCTATATAAATGTAGATCCAGGAACGCTCAATCCTTATGAGCATGGAGAGTGTTATGTAACAGAAGATGGAGCAGAAACAGATCTTGATCTAGGTCATTACGAGCGTTTTCTTAACGTAAACACCTCTCAAGCCAATAATGTTACTACTGGTAGAATCTATCAAAGTGTCATAAATAAGGAAAGACGTGGTGAGTTTTTAGGTAAAACAGTACAGGTAATCCCTCATATTACCGACGAAATCAAAGAGCGAATTCAGATATTAGGTAAATCTGGAGATTATGATGTCGTTATAACAGAGATAGGAGGAACAGTAGGAGATATTGAGTCCTTACCGTATATAGAAAGTGTTAGACAGCTGCAATGGGAACTTGGTGAGCACAATTCTTTAGTGATTCACTTGACATTGATACCTTATTTGAGAGCAGCAGCAGAGTTGAAAACCAAGCCTACACAGCATAGTGTGAAAACACTTATGGAAAGTGGGGTACAGGCAGATATTTTGGTATGCCGTACAGAACACGAGCTTTCAGATGAGATACGCACAAAGCTGGCTCGTTTTTGTAATGTAAAGCAAGAAGCAGTTATTCAGTCTATTGACGTGGAGACTATCTACGATGTTCCTAACAAAATGTTACTGGAAGGACTTGATAGAGTAGTGATTAAAAATCTTAAAATAGACACGAAGGATCAACCGGACTTAAGAAGCTGGAATGAATTTGTACAGAGACATAAAAACCCCAAGAGTACAGTAACTATAGGGCTAATAGGGAAATATGTAGAGTTACAAGACTCTTATAAATCTATTTTGGAAGCATTTATTCATGCAGGAGCTGCTAATGAAGTTAAAGTAAAGATCGAATCCATACACAGTGAATATTTAGAAGTTGAAAATGTGCAGAAAAAACTTTCTCATTTGGATGCTGTTCTAGTTGCACCAGGTTTTGGGGAGCGAGGTATTGAAGGAAAGATTGAAGCTGTGCGTTATGCTAGAGAGCATAAACTGCCGTTTTTTGGTATTTGTTTGGGAATGCAGATGGCAGTAATTGAATACGCTCGTAACGTTTTAGGAATTCAGGACTCTAATTCTATAGAGATGGATGAGAAAACAGCAAATCCTGTAATTTCTTTGATGGAAGATCAGAAAAATATTTTGAACATGGGTGGAACCATGCGTCTTGGAGCTTGGGATTGTGAGCTTTTAGGTGGAAAGATTAGAGAAATATACGGTAGTGACCTAATTAGTGAGCGTCACAGACACCGTTATGAGTATAATAATGAGTACCGAGAGCAACTAGAAAAAGCAGGGTTAAAAACCACAGGTGTCAATCCCAAATCCAACCTTGTTGAAACTATTGAGGTAGAAGATCACCCTTGGTTTATAGGGGTGCAATACCATCCAGAATATAAAAGCACCGTTGCAGCACCACATCCTTTATTTACATCTTTTGTGGAAGCGGCAGCAGCTTATAAATTAAAAAGGAATACCACATAAGTTAGGCTTTCCATTTTCTTTTTAGAAAATGGAAGTTTATCCTGAGTTAGCTCAGGGCGAAAACGAGATCAATAAAAAATATACCAAGTAAATTAATAGCCCCATTGGGCAAAAGTATGGAAGAGAAAAAGACGGACTGGAAAAGTATGCTAGGATTAGCAATCATATTTGCTATAGTAGCATTTATGCTTTTTAGAAACCAAGAAGAGAAGAAGCAAGTTGAAGAAAGTATATCAGCTACAGAGATAGCCGCTGAAACTTCATCTCCAGCAGCAGTACAGAATGATGTTGCGGCAACTCCAGTGGCATCAAAAGGCGAGGTTATTGAATTTAATAATAATCTAATAGACTTTAAGATCAATACAAAAGGCGCATTGATCAACGAAGCCTTGTTAAAAAGTTTTAAAACCTACGATTCACTGCCAGTTTATCTAGTAAAAGGTGGAGATCACCAGTTTGATCTGGAATTCATGACTAAAGATGGGCGTAAGCTGCATACAGAAGATTTGATTTTTACTCCTACTACTTCTCAAAATGGTAAAAATAAAGTCTTAAGTCTTAAAACTGATGTAGGGAACGGAGGCTCTATTGAGTTTCGTTACGAGCTGAAGCCTGATGATTACATGATGGATTTCAACATTCGTTCTGAAGGGCTTGCTCAAGTAGCAAACACCTCTGAAGAAGTAGCCTTGAATTGGGTATTACAAGGATACCGCCGTTCTAAAGGTATGGATAATGAAAGTCGTTATACAGAAGTTAAGTTTGAGTATGATGATGGTAGCGACGACTATACAGGTCAAGGAGAAACTGCCGAAGAAGAAGCGGAGAATATCACCTATATCGCCTACAAGCAACACTTTTTCTCTTCTATCCTTTTGACAGATACTCCATTTAAAAGTGGGTTGATAGAGTCTTTTAATAATTATTCAGCAAATGATGAGCAAAATGTACTGACTAAGAAGTTTACTTCTAAAGTACAGTTAGAATACAATGGCGGTGAGCTGGCTTATAATATGGACTGGTATTTTGGTCCTACAGATTATGATATTCTGGTTACATACGATCGCAACCTGGATGAGGTGGTAGATTTAGGTTGGGGGATATTCGGATTTGTTAATGAATGGGCGATTAGACCTTTATTTTCTTTTTTAAGTGATCCTTTGAATGGATTGGGTATCCCTTATGGAATCGCTATTATTCTTTTGACCATTTGTGTAAGATTGGTATTATCTCCAATATTGTATAAGAGTTATCTGACTCAGGCCAAAATGAAGATCCTACGTCCTGAACTGAATAAGATTGCAGAAAAGCATAAGGATAATGCCATGAAAAAGCAGCAGGAATCCATGAAGGTTCAAAATGAAGCAGGTGCCAGCCCTCTTAGTGGTTGTTTACCTGCATTACTTCAAATGCCCGTTTTCTTTGCGCTATTCAAGTTTTTCCCAACGGCATTTGAATTGCGACAAAAAAGCTTCCTTTGGGCAGATGATTTATCCAGTTATGATGAAATTTTTGCATTACCCTTCAAGGTGCCTTTCTACGGAGATCATGTAAGTTTATTTCCCATACTAGCATCGATTTCGATATTTTTCTATATGCAAATGACTACGGGTCAGAACATGCAGGCAGCGCAACAACCTGGTATGCCTAACATGAAGTTTATCATGTACCTATCACCAGTGTTTATGTTGGTATTCTTTAATAATTACGCGAGTGGATTATCACTGTATTACTTTGTGTCTAACTTAATTACCATAGGTATCATGTTAGTGATCAAGCACGTGATTATTGATAAGGATAAGGTTCTTGCAAAAATCGAGAAAGCAAAAGCAAAACCTAAGAAGAAGAAAGGTCGTTTTGCAAGTAAGATGTCTTCTATCATGGAGCAAGCACAAGTGCAACAAGAAGAGAAAAAGAAACTCAAGTAAATTAAGTTTACTTTTTAATTTTAAAACCCTCAAACGTCAGACGTTTGAGGGTTTTTATTGTACTCGCTTTTCAAAAGTCATTCTTCAGCATAACGGAATCGCTTATCACTAACTCAAAAGCTATTGGAATAGGTTTTTTTTCTTTTGGGAAATGTGCTTTAGGACAATGAGGTTGAAGTGCCGGAACGTTCTCAATCATCTAAGCTTGCGATAAAATTAAATATCGCATCAACCTTTCCGACCAAAACTCGTTGCACTCGCTTTGCCCACCTTTCCTATGCTTAGGAAAGGAGCTTAACTAGTTGCATTAGGCTGTATAAAGGAATCGCTTATCACTAACTCAAAAGCTATTGGAATAGGTTTTTCTTCTTATGGGAAATGTGCTTTAGGACAATGAGGTTGAAGTGCCGGAACGTTCTCAATCATCTAAGCTAGCGATAAAATTAAATATCGCATCAACCTTTCCGACCAAAACTCGTTGCACTCGCTTTGCCCATCTTTCCTATGCTTAGGAAAGGAGCTTAACTAGTTGCATTAGGCTGTATAACGGAATCGCTTATCACTAACTCAAAAGCTATTGGAATAGGTTTTTTTTCTTTTGGGAAATGTGCTTTAGGACAATGAGGTTGAAGTGCCGGAACGTTCTCAATCATCTAAGCTAGCGATAAAATTAAATATCGCATCAACCTTTCCGACCAAAACTCGTTGCACTCGCTTTGCCCACCTTTTCTATGCTTAGGAAAGGAGCTTAACTAGTTGCATTAGGCTGTATAACGGAATCTCTTAGTATTAACTCCAAAATTATTAGCATAGGTTTTTCTTCTTTTGGAAAATGTGCTTTAGGACAATGAGGTTGAAGTGCCGGAACGTTCTCAATCATCTAAGCTTGCGATAAAATTAAATATCGCATCAACCTTTCCGACCAAAACTCGTTGCACTCGCTTTGCCCACCTTTCCTATGCTTAGGAAAGGAGCTTAACTAGTTGCATTAGGCTGTATAACGGAATCGCTTATAACTAACTCAAAAGCTATTGGAATAGGTTTTTCTTCTTATGGGAAATGTGCTTTAGGACAATGAGGTTGAAGTGCCGGAACGTTCTCAATCATCTAAGCTTGCGATAAAATTAAATATCGCATCAACCTTTCCGACCAAAACTCGTTGCACTCGCTTTGCCCACCTTTCCTATGCTTAGGAAAGGAGCTTAACTAGTTGCATTAGGCTGTATAACGGAATCGCTTATCACTAACTCAAAAGCTATTGGAATAGGTTTTTCTTCTTTTGGAAAATGTGCTTTAAGACAATGAGGTTGAAGTGCCGGAACGTTCTCATTCATCTAAGCTTGCGATAAAATTAAATATCGCATCAACCTTTCCGACCAAAACTCGTTGCACTCGCTTTGCCTACCTTTTCTATGCTTAGGAAAGGAGCTTAACTAGTTGCATTAGGCTGTATAACGGAATCGCTTAGTATTAACTCCAAAATTATTAGCATAGGTTTTTCTTCTTTTGGAAAATGTGCTTTAGGACAATGGGGTTGAAGTGCCGGAACGTTCTCAATCATCTAAGCTAGCGATAAAATTAAATATCGCATCAACCTTTCCGACCAAAACTCGTTACATTCGCTTTGCCTACCTTTCCTATGCTTAGGAAAGGAGCTTAACTAGTTGCATTAGGCTGTATAACGGAATCGCTTATCACTAACTCAAAAGCTATTGGAATAGGTTTTTTTTCTTTTGGGAAATGTGCTTTAGGACAATGAGGTTGAAGTGCCGGAACGTTCTCAATCATCTAAGCTTGCGATAAAATTAAATATCGCATCAACCTTTCCGACCAAAACTCGTTGCACTCGCTTTGCCCACCTTTCCTATGCTTAGGAAAGGAGCTTAACTAGTTGCATTAGGCTGTATAACGGAATCGCTTATCACTAACTCAAAAGCTATTGGAATAGGTTTTTTTTCTTTTGGGAAATGTGCTTTAGGACAATGGGGTTGAATTGCCGGAACGTTCTCAATCATCTAAGCTAGCGATAAAATTAAATATCGCATCAACCTTTCCGACCAAAACTCGTTGCATTCGCTTTGCCCACCTTTCCTATGCTTAGGAAAGGAGCTTAACTAGTTGCATTAGGCTGTATAACGGAATCGCTTATCACTAATTCAAAAGCTATTGGAATAGGTTTTTCTTCTTTTGGAAAATGTGCTTTAGGACAATGAGGTTGAAGTGCCGGAACGTTCTCAATCATCTAAGCTAGCGATAAAATTAAATATCGCATCAACCTTTCCGACCAAAACTCGTTGCACTCGCTTTGCCCACCTTTCCTATGCTTAGGAAAGGAGCTTAACTAGTTGCATTAGGCTGTATAAAGGAATCTTTTAGTATTAACTCCAAAATTATTAGCATAGGTTTTTTTTCTTTTGGGAAATGTGCTTTAGGACAATGAGGTTGAAGTGCCGGAACGTTCTCAATCATCTAAGCTAGCGATAAAATTAAATATCGCATCAACCTTTCCGACCAAAACTCGTTGCACTCGCTTTGCCCACCTTTCCTATGCTTAGGAAAGGAGCTTAACTAGTTGCATTAAGCTGTATAAAGGAATCGCTTATCACTAACTCAAAAACTATTGGAATAGGTTTTCTAAAACTTTAAGTTACGGAAGGGTTTGCGGGAAGTTTGCGTTTTCCAATTCTAAAGGATGCGGAAACACAATATTATTCGTAATACCTTCGAGGTGTTTAAGAAGCCTACTCTTTAGTGCTAGGGAAAGGTTTCGTGGTATTGGAATCTACTCTAATTTAAACATTAATAACACAAACAAATTCCTCATAAATTATCAGAGATTTAGTAATTGGCAACCGTCAACCGAAAACTGCGACTGCAACTGTAAACTATTTTAGCTCCTTTTTCAAAAATCTCGCTGTATGACTTGTCTTATGCTTAGCAACTTGCTCTGGGGTTCCTTTAGCAACTATGTTACCGCCGCCGCGTCCACCTTCTGGACCTACGTCTATAATATAGTCAGCAATTTTGATAACATCCATATTGTGTTCAATGACCAGAACCGTATTTCCTTTGTCGACTAGTTTATTCAATACATCCATAAGTACTCGTACATCTTCAAAATGAAGTCCTGTAGTAGGCTCATCTAGTATATAGAAGGTATTACCCGTATCTTTTTTAGAAAGCTCCGTAGCTAGTTTGATGCGTTGCGCTTCTCCACCAGAAAGCGTGGTAGATTGCTGTCCCAAAGTGATGTAACCTAGCCCAACTTCTTTAATCATTTTCACCTTTCGGCTAATTTTTGGAATCGCTTCAAAGAAATCTGTTGCCTCGTTGATGGTCATGTTAAGAACATCACTAATGGACTTTCCTTTGTAACGTATTTCGAGCGTTTCTCTGTTGAATCGTTTTCCTTGACAAGTTTCACAAGTCACATAAACATCAGGAAGAAAATTCATTTCTATGACTCTTAAACCGCCACCTTTGCAAGTTTCACAACGTCCACCGGTAACATTAAAGCTAAAACGACCAGGTTTATAACCGCGTATCAATGCTTCAGGAGTTTTGGCAAATAAGGATCTTACTTCGTCAAAGGTTTTGGTGTAGGTCGCAGGATTAGATCTCGGTGTTCTACCTATAGGACTTTGATTGATATCTATGACTTTGTCACAATTGTCCAGTCCTTTGATGCTTTTGTAAGGCATGGGCACCTTTACTCCATTAAAGAAGTGCGCGTTCATAATAGGGTAGAGCGTCTCGTTGATCAAAGTAGATTTACCACTTCCAGAAACTCCTGTAACGCCTATCATTTTTCCTAAAGGAAGATCTACAGAAACGTCTTTCAAGTTATTTCCCGTACAACCTTTTAATGATATTTTCATTCCATTTCCTTTACGACGTGTCTTAGGAATTGTAATTTCTCTTTTACCGTTGAGGTATTGTGCGGTAAGCGTATCGTGTTTCAATAGTTCTTGAGGCGTACCTTCACTAATGATTTCGCCACCGTATTTTCCAGCTCGAGGTCCTATGTCTATAACGTGATCTGCTCGCACTATCATGTCTTTATCGTGCTCCACAACAATAACAGAATTCCCTGTATCGCGCAAAGAAATAAGCGAATTGATCAGTTTTTCATTGTCTCTTTGGTGCAAACCTATGCTTGGTTCATCGAGTATATACAATACGCCGACCAATTGAGATCCTATTTGTGTGGCCAGTCGTATGCGTTGTGCTTCTCCACCAGAAAGTGATTTGGCACTTCTGTTGATAGATAAATAGTCCAAGCCTACATCCAGCAAGAACTGTAATCGTTCTCTTATTTCCTTTAATAATTCAGTGGCTATTTGTTGTTGCTTTCGCGAAAGCGTGACATTTAAATGATCAAACCATTCTACCAGTTGCACAATATCCATATTTGCTAATTCAGCAATATTCTTTTCGTTGACACGGAAATAAAGCGACTCTTTGCGCAATCTTGATCCTTCACAATCTGGGCAGGTTACGTTATCCATAAACTCTTTAGCCCAACGTTGTAAGCTGGTGCTGTCGTTATTCTTATAGGTTTGTTCTATAAAGTTTGCCAGCCCTTCAAAGTCTATTTTGTAATTGCGTTTTACACCTAGATTCTTACTGTCTATTTCCAGCGTTTCTTTACCGCCGTATAGAATCATTTCGATAGCTGCCGCAGGAACTTTCTCTATCGGATCTGTCAATTTAAAATCAAACTTTTGAGCGATCAATTCCAGTTGTTTATAAATCCAATTTTTCTTATTGTCAGGATAAGGAGCCAGACCACCTTTAGCAATAGAAAGGCTGCGATCTGGAATGATTTTGTTTTCGTTTACTTGGTAAAGCGTTCCTATACCGTTACACTTGGGACAAGCACCTTTAGGGCTGTTAAAGGAGAAGTTATTAGGTTCTGGTTCTGGGTAGGAGATCCCGGTTTCTGGACACATTAACGTACGAGAGAAAAAACGACCTTCTTTCTCACCGTGCGGTACAATCATCGTGATGTCGTTTCCATGGTACATCGCCGTTTTTATGGACTCATCCAGCCTTTTGATATCTTCTTCGGTATTGCCTATCTGTATTCTATCGATGACCATTTCAATATCGTGGACCTTGTAACGGTCTAGCTTCATACCTTTCATGATATCAACAATCACGTTATCACAACGTACTTTGACAAAACCTTGTTTTGCAATTTGCTCAAAGAGCTCTCTATAATGACCTTTTCTACCTCTTATGACTGGAGCAAGGATATTGATGCGCTGTCCGTTGTATTCCTCAATAATAAGATCGCGTATTTGCTCATCACTATAGCTGACCATTTTCTTACCAGTGTTGTAAGAATAGGCATCGCTAGCGCGGGCATACAGTAATCTTAGAAAATCATAAATCTCTGTAATAGTTCCTACCGTACTGCGCGGACTTTTACTGGTTGTCTTTTGTTCTATGGCAATTACAGGAGAAAGACCGTCTATTTTATCTACATCTGGACGTTCCATTCCACCTAAAAACTGTCGGGCATAAGCGCTAAAGGTTTCTATGTAGCGACGTTGCCCTTCGGCATAAATAGTATCAAAGGCAAGGGAAGATTTTCCAGAACCAGAAAGCCCGGTAATAACGACCAGTTTTTCTCGTGGAATATTTACATCAATGTTCTTTAGATTATGAACGCGAGCGCCTTTTACCTCAATAAGTTCGTTAGAATATGCCATAGTTTTTTACAAGATCGCGAAGTTACTTCTAAAGCCTTAGAAATAGAATTAAAGCTACCTTAAAATATGGTGGAGTGTTTTAGGGTTTTCTATGGAGATTTGACATGCCAACTATTGGTGTTGGCATAGTCTAAATCTTTTCTCGATATTAGTTTCAAGAATAGTATTTGATCTTATCGATCTCAACCCAACATGCCAAGAGGCATACTTGGTATGTTGATTTCTAAAAATACCTCATAAAGTAACTAGTACTTTCCAAAAAGTAAAGTATATTTGTCTTAATAATAAAAATACTTTAGGTTATGAAGACTAGTTTTTTAAAGAGTTTCTGTGAATATGAAAAGAAAGGTGGCGCTTTTCCATTTATTTCTTATAAGTTTAAATGGATCGGTTTTATAATCGCCATCACTGCGGTAGCAGCACTTTTATCAGTTAAAATATTGGAAATTCTACAAGCAGAATTTTATAAGCAGCTATTTTTGCATGTCATATTGATAGGTTTATTTATAGTAGTAATTGCTAAAGATAAAAATGAAGATGAGCGCATCAATAAGTTGCGCTATCGAGCCTTTGCCTTTGCTTTTGTATTAGGAACGGCAATGATATTGCTCATGCCGCTTGCAGCGATGTGTTTAGATGCTCTAGCGGGTAGATTACCATTAGAATGGGAGCAAGATCAAAGTATCTTTTTCATCATGTCTTCTTTCTTGTTTTATTATTTGATGTATTTTCAAATTTTTAAAAGGCAGTTGTAATGAAAAATACGGTCCACGTGCAGCGTGCCATTCATAAAATGACTCAAGCAGACTTGTCTGTAGCAATAGGTGTATCGCGGCAAACTATAAATTCTATAGAAAAAAACAGGTATGTGCCTTCAACAGTTTTGGCATTGAAAATTGCCCAGTTATTTAAAGTGGCCGTAGAAGATGTTTTTGAGTTGGATGAGAACGACTAAAAGGGTTAAGGAAGAACCTTTACATCTGTAATCGGTATTTGAAAACCAAAAAAGGTACGCTTTCGCGAAAGCGGAAAACCTCCATCTGTCATTTCCCAATCGGACCATGTCGCTTCAATTCCATCTAACGGAATAATGCTTACCCACATTTTAAAGGCAATGGGTAGGTAATTCTCATCTACTTCCCACAGATAAGAGTCGCCGGGAGTCGTCCCGCCAGAATTGTAAGTGACTAGAAGTTTTTCTTTTCCATCTTCCTTAATTAATTGTCGGCTGGTGCCTATATCCATAATTTTATGCGGCGCTACTAACCAAAAGCTATCGTTATTAAAATTTACAGCAGCATAATCGATGGCTTCCTGTTTTTCTTCTCCTTCTATTCGTTTTCCATTTTTAAAAGCAAAACTTATTTTAGGGTACTGCGTCTGGTAAGAAACACGGTAATCATCCCAATAGACATCTACCATATTTTGTTGAAGTTTCCATTCATAGCGATTTACACCTCTAAAGGTCCAGTGAATTTCTTTAGCCTCAGTAAATTCTTTGTGATCAATGGCATCCAATATTTTAAAAGCCATTTCATCTGCTGGTTGACCAGGAATTCCTTTAGGAATATCTTCGTTATACACCAGTTTTAAAACTATAAAGGCGATGAGAAGGAATGCCACAAGAGCTAAAAAACCTTTTAATAAAAAGCGAAATATCTTTTTCAAAATGTTGGGAATTTATAGATTCTGGGTAAAGATAAACTTTAGGATCATTATGGAATACTACAGATAGCACTGGATTACATATTTAAAAAAATTATATACTTCGTGTTAAATCTCCAAGTATGACATCCTGTTTAAATAATAACTGAGATGATTACAAATGAATAGGATTTGAAGTTAAATAAGTAGTTGAGGTAAAAAATAAGCCCCTTAAAATCAGAGATTTTAAGGGGCTTATTTATGGAGGAGTAGGTGACCTAATTATTTGGCACCAAACTTCACTTTATAATCTTCAATAGATTGATTTACAATTTGTAATGCTTTTTCACGACCTTGAAATTCTTCTACTTCTACGGTTTTGTTTTCTAGTTTCTTATAGTCTTGGAAGAAATTACGCATTTCTTTTTTCCAAAATTCTGGAAGCTCGCTTACATCATTAAAATGAGCAACAGACATATCGTTTGCGGCAACCGCAATGATCTTGTCATCCATTTCACCACCGTCTAGCATTTGCATAACACCTATTACCTTAGCTTTAACAAGACACATCGGTACAATTTCGATTTGAGAAAGCACTAAAATGTCTAGAGGGTCGTCATCATCACAATAGGTTTGTGGAATAAAACCATAGTTCGTTGGGTAATACATCGAAGAGTAGATCACACGATCTAGAATCAACATTCCAGATTCTTTGTCCAGTTCGTATTTTGCTCTTGTATTTTTTGGGATCTCTATAATTCCTGTTACATGTCCTGGTGCATCTGCTCCATAACTTACGTCGTGCCAAGCGTGTTTAGTCATTGTATTGTTTTTTTAAGCGGCAGCAAAAATAGGATGTATTCCGCTTTCGCGAAAGCGAAACAGCATTAACTTATAGTAAAGTCGTCTTATTTTCTCTTGTTTAAAGTTACGATAAGGTTTGCGAAACTTCTTTTAAGCATAAACCAATGTTAAATCCATAACAGAACACGTCGTTTTCACTTTTTGTCAGTTACTTTTAGACTATGATGCAAGAAAGATTAGGTTTTAAGTTTGAATTTTTTAACCCGAAGGAAAAAGATCCTTTTGAGAAGCTTTTTGATATCTTCAAAGAATTGATCACACATACTTCTGGAGACTTTGATGAGGCGATAGAATGGCTGCGAGAATTGGATAAAGAATACAAGCTTACCACATCAGAATATACGATAGACGATTTTATAGAAGACCTTAAAGCCCGAGGTTATATCAGAGAAGAGTTTGATCCAAATGATGAGAATAAAGAAGGAGGAGAAGAAGGCGATGGCGACAGGCCAGGCAGATTCTCTATCACTGCAAAAACAGAGCAACTGCTGCGCAAACATGCGCTAGATCAAATTTTTGGGAACATGCGCAAGGGAAATAGCGGTAACCATAAAACAGGTAAATTAGGACAAGGCGACGAGCAAAGTGGTGATTACCGCCCTTACAGATTTGGCGATGGACTGGATAGTATTTCCATGACGGAGAGTTTGCGCAACGCACATATCAATCACGGTATGGGTAATTTTAACCTTACCGAAGATGATTTAGTTGTGGAAGATTCTCAATTTAAAGCACAGATGAGTACCGTGTTGATGATTGATATTTCTCACTCCATGATCCTTTACGGAGAAGACCGTATCACACCTGCTAAAAAAGTAGCCATGGCACTGGCAGAGTTAATTACCACTCGTTATCCAAAAGATACCTTGGATATTATTGTTTTTGGTAATGATTCTTGGCCTATAAAAATAGCCGATCTTCCTTACCTTAAAGTAGGTCCTTATCATACCAATACTGTGGCAGGTTTACAACTAGCTATGGATATCTTACGGAGAAAAAGGAATACCAATAAACAGATCTTTATGATAACGGACGGTAAGCCTAGTTGCTTGCGATTAAAAGATGGGACCTATTATAAAAACTCCAATGGTCTGGATGAGTACATCGTAGAGAAATGCTATACCATGGCCGCACAAGCGAGAAGGTTGCATATCCCTATTACCACTTTTATGATAGCTAATGATCCTTACTTACAACGTTTTATCGATCAATTTACAGAAGCAAATCAAGGGAAAGCCTTTTTTACAGGTCTTCAAGGGCTAGGAGAAATGATCTTTAGCGATTATGAGGCTAATAGAAAAAAGAGACTGAAATAGTTTGAAATATTTATTTCAGTCCTTTGAATATTCTAATCGTTAGTTACAACAACGCTTTTGTGCAATGTCAGATGATATAGAGGTTACCTCAATTAATTCCCATTGTCCTTCATTTTGCTCATAAAAGCCTTCTAAAGCTGAGCCGCTAGATAGCTCCCCACAACAACCTTGTCCTTCTTGTACTTGATAGTGAACAATACTATCTTCAAAACTTCCGCACCCACAACTTTGGTTTTCAACAGCATTCATTGAGAATCCACAAATTAAAAAAAATAAGTACTATTACATTGTTCATATTCAGTTTTTATTTGAAAACAAAATGTTCCTTGTTTAAAGTATTAATAATTTTATTTTTAAGTTCTTGATTTTTCCACGTTGCATTAGTTAAATCATTAATGTTTTTTTCATAAAAATCATTTGCTTTAGTTTTATAGTCTGTTAAACCATTTTTATGATGATATAATAATCTGTAATAAGTTCTGAAGGATACAGAATTAAAATCCATCGCATCCATGTCATCAAGTATAACGTTAACTTGTTCGATTGTTAAATCTTTGGAATAACCAAATAGTGCTTTATGCCACATTGACATTGTATTGTCGTAATGTAATTGATCTTGATACATCTGCTTTTCGTTATCGAAAGACAAATAAATCTCATTTGCATTATTATCTTCATTATTAGATAAAGCATTCCAAACTTTAGAATCTAGTGGTGTTTTGAAAGCTTCTTTGGTTAATAGAGTGTCATTTGTTGATTTTTCATTGTCTGAAGAGCATCCTATTAATGTGGTCGCGATAAGTAATAATATTATTTTTTTCATGTTTGATTAATTTTAATTTTAATTTTAAGAATTTTGATTTTCACAGCATATATCTTGGCCACCTGCTCCACCGACATCAGTAAAGCCAACAAGTTTCCAAGCTCTTCCAGAAGGTTCATAATAACTTATTTGTCCCATCTCACCAGCTTCACCACTACAGCAGCCGCTTTCTGTACCAATAACTTGATAGGTTACAATTCCATCTTCAAAATTGCCACAAGAACAATATTAATAATCACTTTGGAAGAAAATGGATAAGAAAAAAAGTAGATTTACCATAAGTATTTAATTTTAAGTTCATTATGAAAATAAAAACTACAAACTATAAACTAACTTTTTTAACATAAAACTAACTTATTAACCAAGATGTTACTTCTCAAGGAAAGCTGTAACATCTATTAAAATAAAAAACTAATAAACAAAAGCATTTTTATATATTTGACCTGCTTACCAAAAACAAAAAAATGAAAACTTTTAATCTTCTTTTAGTTGCTTTATTTCTAGCAACTTTTTCTGCAACAGCTCAAGATCTTTCCTATGGAGTCATAGGAGGAGTTAACTTTTCAAAAATCGACAACTTAGGAGGCGACGGTTTTGAAAATAATAGACTAGGATTCCATATAGGTGGCGTTGCCGAATTAGCATTTGCTGAGAAATGGTCTTATGAAGGTAGTTTGTTGTATTCTGTAGAGGGAGAAGAATTTGATAATTTATTAGGGTCTACTACAGATGTAAAATTACAATATATCAATGTGCCTTTACAATTCAAATATTATGCTTACAAAAATTTTAGTATTCACTTCGGTCCACAAATAGGTTTTTTACTTAAAGGAGAACAATCTATAGGTGACGGGGATGCTGTGGAGATTGAAAATACGGTCAATACTAACTTTGCAGGTACTGCTGGGTTTGGTTATGATTTAAAAGCGTATAACTTATATTTTAAAGGAACCTTTACCTACGGTTTTTCTGACATAATAGACAATGAAACAGACGGTGTAAACAGAAGCCAGCTTCCTGGAACTGTTCACTTATCAGTAGGTTATAAGTTCTAAGAAGATTTTTAAACGATTAGGTTTAAAAAAAAATGCGGCCAAAGGCCGCATTTTTTTTGCTCTTTCATAAAATATTTAAACTTCCATTCTCTTCAATTCATTGTAATTGCGTTTCAATTTGCGCAGTAAAATACCATAGATCAATTGATAGATCAAATACATAACCACACAAATAACCAAGAATACCACAAAGGAAGCTCCTAAGGCGATCAGGTAGAACGCCGTCTCATGCCCAGCCATTTTAGGAGTTGCTAAGAGTTTAGTTATATTGGGATCTTTAGGGATCACCATTACGGTAGCTATCATTCCTACTGCCAATATATAAATCAAGTTGTACCAGATGTACCATTTCATGGTGCGACGCGTCTTGAGAATATTTTTCATAAGACTTCTTGTAGGTTGCGAGGTTGAAATATTTTTATAATTCTGGTAGAAAAGGTATATGAATGTAAAAATAACTACATAATGCAATAGGGTAGAACCGTAATAAAAGGCTTCTCCCATCAGTCCTATAACATCGATATTGCTATCCTGGTTATAAAAATGGGAGACTATTCCCAAAACTATAAACACGGCAAATTCTATCATGGCGATGATAAACAGCCATTTCACTATTCCTGAAGATTTTCTTGCTAGCAATCCCGTGAGTTGATCTTTAGTAAATTGAGGCGAGTTATTAGTTTGTGACTGCCAGTTTTGTTTTAATATATCGAGTTGATCCATGATTTTTATGGATTAATAATGTTAGTTAATTTTGTTTTTATCCTGTTCATCTTCACTCTAGCATTTACTTCAGAGATCCCCATGGTTTCGGCTATTTCTTTGTAATTTTTATCTTCAAGATATAAAAAAACCAATGCTTTTTCTATATCGTTTAATTGTTTTACGGCTCCGTAAAGCAATGTGAGCTGCTCCATTTGCTCGTCATCTTCCTGACGGTCTTCAATCTTAAATTGTACCGACTCATAATCTTGAGTTTTTACTCTTCTGGTAGATTTGCGATAGAGGGTAATAGCCGTATTCAGAGCCACTCTATACATCCAAGTACTAAATTTAGAATCGCCTCTAAATTTGGGATACGCGCGCCATAATTGCACGGTTACTTCTTGAAAAAGGTCGTTATGTGCATGCTGATCATTAGTATACAGTCGGCATATTTTATGCACTATATTCTGATTCTCATCCAGTAGTTTTACAAATTCTTCTTCGAGTTTCTTACTCACTTTTTGATGGTATGGTTGCTATATAAGTCATCTGTTTTTCAGAAACGTTACACTTCACTCGAAGGATTTAATATGACGATTACTTTTAGGAGGTGAAATGTTTGTTCATCGCAAAAAAGCTATCAAAAGCAGCCCAAGGGAAACATGAAAATACTTCCAAAGAAAACCACGAAAAGAAATCATAAAAAATCAAAACTCCAAGTTTTCTTCACAGTAAGAAAAGAATGTTAATGGCTCTATAAATCACCTCCTAAAAATTATATTTGTTAAAAGACAATAACATGAATATACCACATTCAGATTTACCACGAGTCATTGTTGTGGGCGGCGGTTTCGGAGGTGTGACGCTTTCGCGAAAGCTAACCAAACAAAACTTTCAAGTTGTCCTTATCGACCGTCATAATTACCACAACTTCCAGCCGTTGATGTATCAGGTGGCGACTAGTGGTCTGGAACCTGATTCTATAGCTTTCCCATTAAGAGGATTGGTAAATGATGGTACTAATTTTATATTTCGACTGGCTGAAGTAGAGTCCGTAGAGCCGGTCATGAAGACCCTTAAAACCTCTATAGGAGAGGTAACTTTTGATTACCTAGTCATGGCGACAGGAACTAAAACCAATTTTTTTGGAAACAAAGAACTAGAAGAAACTTCTTTACCAATGAAAAGTGTTCCTCAGGCGCTCAATATAAGAAGTTACATGCTTCAAAATCTAGAGAAGGCAACCTTGACTAGCGATGCAGAAGAACAAAAGAAGCTGATGCGTATTGTGCTTTCTGGAGCTGGGCCTACTGGAGTGGAATTAGCAGGAGCCTTTGCCGAATTCAAAAAAGGAGTGCTCCCTAACGATTATCCAGACTTGAATCCAGATCATATGGAGATCCATTTGTTAGACGGCGCAAGTCGAGTGCTCGTAAGTATGAGTGAGAAAGCATCTCAAAAGGCCGAAAAATACTTAAAAGAACTAGGGGTAAACATTCATCTTAACGTCATGGTTAAGAACTATAAAGAAGAAACCGTTTTAACCAACACAGATTTAAAAATTGAAGCACTCACATTTATATGGAGTGCGGGAGTTATTGGAAATCCTATAAATGGAATACGGGAGCAAAGTGTGGACCAAAAATCCCAACGTTTTCTGGTAGATCGCATGAATAGAGTAGAAGGTTATGAAAATATTTTTGCTATAGGAGATATCGCCTTAATGAAAACACCTGCATATCCCGAGGGTCACCCTCAAGTGGCGCAACCTGCTATTCAACAAGGCAAGCTACTGCTCAAGAATTTTAAACGTTTACTTCTGGAGCAACCGCTAAAGGAATTTTCTTATTTTGACAAAGGCAGCATGGCTACCATAGGAAGAAACAAAGCAGTTGCAGATATCAAGTCGTTTACTTTAGGTGGTTTTCTAGCTTGGATAACTTGGCTGGGCGTACATCTGTATTTCTTAGTAGGAGTAAGGAACAGGTTAGTCGTATTTCTAAATTGGGTCTATAACTACTTCAATTTTGATAGAGCAGCGCGATTGATTATACGACCTTATCAAAAAAAAGAGGTTTCTGATAAATAGAAATAATTTTATTAATAAAAGGAGCAGGCTAAACAATAAGCCTTGCAAGGTACAATTATGCCCTAAATAATACATAAATAAGCCTTCCTTTAGTACCTTTGTATTATCAATTGGGCTTTATGTTTAATTGATTTTAAGACTTAATTATATAATAAAAACCAACTCTTATGAGTAAGTATGATGTTGCAGTAATAGGTTCAGGACCTGGTGGCTATGTAGCCGCAATACGCTGTGCACAACTAGGCATGAAAACTGCCATTATAGAAAAATACAACACCTTAGGTGGGACTTGTCTCAATGTAGGATGTATTCCTTCCAAGGCACTTCTTGATTCTTCCCATCATTATGATGATGCTATAAAGCATTTTGAAGAACACGGTATTGAGATTCCGGGAGAGATAAAAATTAATTTTGAAAAAATGATTGCTCGCAAACAGCAAGTGGTAGATACTACATGCGATGGTGTGCAATATTTGATGAAAAAGAACGAGATCGATGTCTTTACAGGTATGGGGTCTTTTGTCGATGCTACCCATATTAAAATAGACGGGGAGAAATCAGAAACTATTGAAGCAATCAATACCATTATTGCAACTGGTTCAAAACCTGGAAGCCTTCCTTTTATAACTCTTGACAAAGAAAGAGTCATCACTTCTACAGAAGCATTATCCCTTAAAGAGATTCCTAAACACATGATCGTCGTCGGTGGCGGAGTGATAGGTCTTGAGCTAGGCCAAGTATATAAAAGACTAGGAGCTGAGGTAACGGTTATTGAATATATGGACCGCATTACTCCAGTGATGGATAAGACCCTTTCTAAAGAATTGATGAAGGTTCTTAAAAAACAAAAAGTGAAATTCCACCTTTCTCACGCGGTAAATAAAGTAGAACGCAATGGAGATAAGGTTACTGTAACGGCCAAAAACAAAAAAGGAGAAGAAGTTAGCTTTGAAGGTGATTACTGCCTAGTTTCTGTTGGAAGACGTCCTTATACAGATAAACTAAATGCAACGGCAGCTGGTGTTAAGATCAATGAGCGAGGTCAGGTAGAAGTCAACGATCATATGCAAACTAATGTACCTAATATCTACGCGATAGGAGATGTAGTACGCGGTATCATGCTAGCGCACAAAGCAGAGGAAGAAGGAGTTTTTGTTGCAGAAGTGATTGCTGGTCAAAAACCACATATCAATTACAACTTGATCCCTAACGTAATCTATACCTGGCCAGAAGTAGCCAGTGTAGGTAAAACAGAAGAAGAATTAAAAGAAGCAGGAATAGAATTTAAAGCAGGATCCTTTCCTATGCGTGCCTTAGGAAGGTCACGTGCCTCTGGAGATATCGACGGATTAGTTAAAATTCTTGCAGATAAAACTACAGACGAGGTTTTAGGAGTACACATGATAGGAGCCAGAGCTGCCGATCTTATTGCTGAAGCTGTTACTGCTATGGAATTTAGAGCTAGTGCAGAAGATATTGCAAGAATGTCTCACGCGCACCCTACTTATGCAGAGGCTGTGAAAGAAGCAGCGCTTGCTGCAACTGGAGACAGAGCATTGCACGTGTAATATTCATTACATCATAATTTCTAAAGCCGATTCATTTATGAGTCGGCTTTTTTTACATTATAAACGGATTTAACACCTGATTTACAATACTTTATAGTTGAAGTGTCTGCTTTTAACATTTAATTTAAAACCGATTTTAGTGGCAGTTACGTAAGTAGTGCAACTAAATTATCAAAATAATGCCTACTAATTTTTCTTATTCCGCTTTCGCGAAAGCGGTATTAACCATTGCTTTTTTCTTCTTTTCACCAATTCTTTTGGCTCATAGTATTTCTGGCTTTATAACAGATCCAAACGGGCAACCATTAAAAGACGTCTATGTGTTGCACATGGCTTCTGGTGATCATACCCATACCAACTCCAAAGGTTTTTTTGCCATCGATAACGCAGAAAAAGGTGAAGAGTTGAGGTTTTCTCATATAGGTTATGAAGCAGGTTCCTTTATTATTACTAATGTTAAAGAGGTCTTACAAATTACGATGATTCCAGCATCCTTAGACTTGGACGCTATTACCATAACCAATGATGTAGAAACTCTTAACGTACTCGCAAACGTCGATTTGCAAATAAACCCGGTAAGCTCTTCTCAAGAACTCCTGAGAACAGTTCCAGGACTTTTTATAGGTCAGCATGCCGGAGGAGGAAAAGCAGAACAAATTTTCCTTAGAGGTTTTGATATTGATCACGGTACAGATGTCGCGATCAACGTGGATGGAATGCCAGTAAATATGGTCTCTCATGCACATGGCCAGGGCTATGCAGATCTTCATTTTCTGATTCCTGAAACCGTAAACAACATATCTTACGGGATAGGAAGTTATGATGAAAGTGTAGGGAACTTTGCCACTGCTGGACATGTAGATTTTCGAACTAAAAGCTACCTTGACGAAAACAAAATAGGAGTAGAGATAGGCGATTTTAATCACCAACGTTATTTAGGAATGGTACAATTAGTAGATAACTCTCATACTACGGCATATATAGCGACAGAATATTTAACCTTTGATGGCGCCTTTGACAGTCCGCAAAATTTTGATCGCGTCAATCTTTTTGGAAAATTACACCATACTTCAAATAACGGTAATTTATTAAGCCTGAGTCTTTCTCATTTTGACAGTGAATGGGACGCTAGTGGTCAGATTCCGCAGCGTGCTGTAGATAGTGGTTTGATCAATCGTTTTGGAGCGATAGATGACACAGAAGGGGGGGCTACTTCTAGAACTAATATCATTCTTAATTACGATATGGACTTGAGCGATAACGAGCAATTGCAAACGACCGTATTTTATTCCCATTATGACTTTTTACTTTATTCTAATTTCACCTTCTTTTTAGAAGATCCTATTAATGGAGACCAAATCAAACAACAAGAATCCAGAAACCTTGCAGGCTTTAAGGTTGCTTACGATTATAAAACTCAACTGAGAAATAATAGGCTAGATCTAAAAGCTGGACTGGGATGGAGAAACGATAGAACAGATGCTTCTGGTTTATCACGAACCTTAAATAGAAGAGAAACTCTAGAGAACATTCAGCTGGGAGATATCAATGAGACCAACTCCTCTTTATTTGTCGGAGCAGAATTATATATAGACCATCTTTTGATCGATGCGGGCCTGAGATTGGAGCGATTCAAGTTCAACTATAAAGACGCGCTGGAAGCAATCTATAGCACGCAGTCTCAAACAGCAAATGCGCTCCTTCCTAAATTGAATTTCAACTATGAGGTGAACGATAATGTAAAGGTATACCTGCGTAATGGTATAGGTTTGCACAGCAATGATACAAGAGTTGTTCTAGAGAATGGAGCTGAGGATATCTTACCTAAGTCTTATGGGTCTGATCTTGGAACTATCTGGAAAGCAAGCGACAATCTTATTATCAATGGAGCACTTTGGTATTTGTTCTTAGAACAAGAATTTGTTTATGTAGGAGATGCAGGAATTGTAGAACCTAGTGGAGAAACACAACGGAATGGTTTTGATCTTGGTTTTAAATACCAATTGTCTGATTATGTGTTTTTAGATAGCAATTTGAATTATGCACATGCCAGAGCTATTAACGAGCCAGATGCTGCTAATTACATACCCTTAGCACCAGAGTTGACCTCTACCGGAGGAATAAGCTTAAAAGATTATAAGAGGTTCAATGCGGGATTGCGTTACCGTTACATAGGAGATCGAGCAGCAAATGAGGATAACAGTATTGTAGCAGAAGGCTACTTTGTTGCAGATCTCAATGTGAACTATGATATGACTGAAAGCTTAAGATTGGGAATGGCGGTACAAAACCTGTTTAACCTGGCATGGAATGAAACCCAATTTGCTACAGAATCCAGACTGGCTAATGAAACACAATCTGTAGAAGAAATTCATTTTACTCCTGGAACACCATTGTTTATACGCGGTAGTATTCAGTATACGTTTTAGGAAATAGTAGGATAAGACTCATAAACAGAATTGATCTAGAATATAATAACACTAATATTGGGCATGTCAAATCAAACAAATATTTATTAAAGATTAACTCATTGCTTTACATTCAAATCTTACCTTTGTTTTACAATGAAGCAAAGAGAGACTCATACTTTTAAGTCAGCTAATTCTGCAGGTTTTAAGAAGAAATTACTGTCGTTTTATGATGCTGAAAACCATCTGGTATACTTAGAGAGCAATCATGGTAGTTTAAAATATGATTCTTATGCTACGTTAATAGGAGTAGGGGCTATAGATCGTATAACATGTAAAAGTGGTACTGCACTAGAAGAGTTGGACGCCTTTAGAACAGCAAACCAAGACTGGATGTTTGGCTTTTTAGGTTACGATCTTAAGAATGAATTGGAAAACTTAGAGAGCACACATCAGGATCTCTTAGATTTCCCTGATTTATGCTTTTTTGTTCCAGAGTTGGTTTTTGAAATTTCAGATAAAGAAGTAAAGCTTTATTCCTTTATCACTTCACAGAAAGCAGCTGAAAAGCTAATTCAAAAAATACAAGATCATTCTTTTTCTGATCCAAAAATACGTTCTCAAAAGGGGATCCTAAAAGCCAAAGACTCTAAAGAAGCCTACCTAGAAAAAGCCCAAAAATTCCTCAATCATATTCATAGAGGCGATATTTATGAAGCTAATTTTTGCACACAATTTTATGCTCAAGATGTCGCGTTAGATACACAAAAGGCTTTTTATGATTTGAACAGCATTAGTGAGCCGCCATTTGCTGTTTATGCCAGATTTGGTTCTTATTATGCCATTAGTGCCAGTCCAGAGCGTTATTTAAAAAAGACTGGAAACCAGTTGATATCCCAGCCTATCAAAGGCACTGCAAAAAGATCTACTGACTTAGCAGAAGATGAATCCCTTAAAGAGCTGCTTTTTAACGACCCTAAAGAACGATCTGAAAATGTGATGATCGTTGACTTAGTGAGAAATGACCTTTCTAAAACAGCGGTAAAAGGAAGTGTTGCAGTGGCGGAACTTTTCGGAATCTATACCTTTAAGCAAGTACACCAAATGATCAGCACAGTAATGGCAGAGCTGGATCAAAAATATTCAGCTATAGATGCGATCAAGACCACTTTTCCTATGGGAAGCATGACAGGAGCACCTAAGATAAGTGCTATGGAAATCATTGAAGAAAACGAATCTTTTAAAAGAGGTTTATACAGTGGGGCGATAGGTTATTTCACTCCAGAAAATGACTTTGATTTTAATGTAGTCATACGTACAATATTGTATAATGAAAAAAGGAACGCTCTTTCTTTTTCGGTTGGTAGTGCTATCACCGCAGCTGCCATTCCAGAAAAAGAATATGAGGAGTGTTTTCTTAAAGCGCGAGCATTAATTGAAGTACTTGCACTCCAAGGCATTTGCTTTGATTAAATTTGTCCTATGCTAGCAGCTTTTAAAAATCATATCAGCACTCATTTTCCAGAACTGTTTTCGGTTCCTATTGCTATTGCGATAAGTGGAGGCAAAGACAGCACAGTATTAGCCCATTTACTTGATCAATTGGATATTAAATTTGATTTGATACACTGTAACTTTAATTTAAGAGGAGCAGAAAGTGATGCCGATCAAATTTTTGTAGAAGGTCTAGCAAACCAATGGGATTGCAAGCTTTATATAGAGTCATTTGAAACAGAGAAAATGGCGTTGTCTAGAGGTATTTCTATTCAAATGGCCGCTCGAGATTTGCGGTACAAAGCTTTTGAGAGCATAGCGGCTAGCCATCAGATCAAACAAGTGTTAGTAGCCCATCACCTAGACGATCAATTGGAAACTTTTTTGATCAATTTAGGCCGTGGTGCCGGCCTTCATGGGCTGACTGGAATTAGAGAGCGCAATGGGATTATTGCGAGACCTTTGTTGGTTTTTAACAGCGGTCAGATCAGTGATTTTGCTTTAGAAAATAAGATCAATTGGCGTGAAGACAGCAGCAATAGCACTACTAAATACGTACGCAATCAACTGCGGCAGGAGGTGATTCCTTTGCTTCATGAGGCTTTACCACATTTGAAAGGTAACTTTTGCAATACGTTGAATTACTTGGAAGATTCAGAATTATTATTAGATGTTGAGGTGGCACGCTTTCGCGAAAGCGGAACAAAAACAATTCTAGGCAACCTAGAGATTTCTATCGAGAAATTAAAAGCTACTGTAAAGCCAGAAGCCTACCTCTTTGAACTTCTAAAAGAGCACCACTTTAACCTCCCCGACGCGTTAGAACTACTGGATGCTGATAATGGTAAAAGTATTCCGTCAGGCAGCACGAGACTCACGAAAGAGAGAGAAGTGTTGGTTTTAAGTAGGGTAGCAGATCGGAATCCTATTGATACCAAAATTCACCAATCCATGGAAACGGTTAAGTTTGATGGACACCAATTAGAGTTCAAAACCATAGCAGTAGATGACCCGTTGACATATGTAAAGTCAACTAATTCCAACAATAAAATTTTCCTTGATGCAGAGGGATTAACATATCCTTTTGTAGTGAGAAACTGGCAACATGGAGATCGCATGCAGCCTTATGGAATGAAGGGTAGTAAATTGATAAGCGATTTACTAACTGACCACAAAATTCCTTCTTTAGAACGAGAAAAAGCAGTAGTATTGACTAGCGGTAGCACTATATTATGGCTGTTAGGCATAAGAGCTAGCAAGCACCACAAAATTACGAGTATAACCAAATCTATAATTGAAATAACCTCAGACTTATGAGAAAGCTTCTATTTGCATTAACAGCCTTGATTGCTTTACAATTAACCGCTCAGCAAGACCCTACTTCCTGGTCTACCGATGTAAAAAAAATATCAGATCAAGAGTATGAGTTGACTACTACTGCTGTTATAGAGCCGGGATGGCATTTGTATTCACAAACTACATCTCCAGATATTAGTGGGCCAGTGGCCACCACCTTGAGTTTTTATGGGGTAGAAGATCAAATAGAATTGCTAGGTGTTAATGAAGAAACCGGTTCTTATGCAGAATATTCCCCAGTATGGGAGTTTAATGTGTACCAATTCTCTGACGCAGCGGTTTTTAAACAAAAAATTAAAGTTCTCCATACAGATTTAAAATACCTAATCGCCGAAGTGTTTTTTATGACTTGTGATGAAGAACGATGTTTACGACCTAAAGGTGTTGCACTTACGTTTAAGTTAGATCCTACCGCTGCCGTTCCACCTACCGCTGCTGACCTCATTGAAAAGTATCTGGATGAAGAAAAGGATCCTATGCTGTCCATGGCTCCAGAAGTAGCGTCTATTCCATTTAAAGAAGCTCATGAAAAAGAAGGAGCTCCAAAAGAGCAGGATGTAAAAAAAAAAACTGATCAAGAATTAGAAGAAAAAGAAGAGAAAAAAGACCGCAGTCTTTGGACTATTTTTATTGTTGCATTTATCTCAGGATTTGCCGCATTGCTCACTCCTTGTGTTTTTCCTATGATACCGCTTACGGTAAGCTTTTTTACGAAGCAAAGTAAAAACAGAGCAAAAGGTATTTCTAATGCGATACTCTACGGCGTTTTTATCATCGTTATTTACGTACTTTTAGGTACGGTTGTTACCGCCATTTTTGGTTCAGAATCTTTGAACCAGCTCAGTACCAATGTGTATTTTAATGTGGCGTTCTTCCTGATATTAGTGGTTTTTGCAGCTTCCTTTTTAGGAGCATTTGAAATCACATTGCCTCAATCTTGGGCTAACAAAGCAGATGAAAAAGCTAATAAAGGCGGTATCGCTGGAATCTTTTTTATGGCGCTAGCTCTTGCGATTGTTTCCTTTTCCTGTACGGGACCTATAGTAGGATCACTCATTGTAGAAGCTGCATCTAAAGGTGGACTAGCACCTGTGATTGGAATGTTCGGTTTCTCACTAGCTATAGCGTTACCATTTGCATTGTTTGCAATTTTCCCAGGATGGTTGAATTCGCTACCAAAATCTGGTGGTTGGTTAAATACGGTAAAGGTTGTTTTAGGATTTTTAGAATTGGCGCTGGCTTTCAAATTTTTATCTGCTGCAGACTTGGTTTATCAAACTCATTATTTAGAACGTGAGGTGTTTTTGACGATATGGATTGCTATTTTTGGTGGCCTCACCTTATATCTTTTCGGTAAAATTAAAATGCCACATGATGGTCCTGACACCAGCATATCAGTAGGAAGATTGTTATTAGGATTAGTGGTATTGACTTTTACCATTTATATGATTCCGGGTCTTTGGGGTGCGCCGTTAAAGATCATATCCGGTTTTCCACCGCCATTAAATTATGCTGAAGCTCCTTATGGAGTAGGATACACAAAACTAGATGCCAATCTAGAGATACCAGAAGGTGCACATCTAGCGGTTCATGACATTATAGCTTTTCATGATTATGAAGAAGGCCTCGCCTATGCTAAGGAAGTGAATAAGCCTATTCTGTTAGACTTTACGGGTTGGGCATGTGTGAATTGTCGTAAGATGGAAGAACGAGTGTGGAGCGAGCCTGCGATCTTAAATATGTTGAAAAACGATTTTGTATTGATTTCGCTTTATGTGGATGATAAAAACAAACTTCCTAAAGAGCAACAATACGTTTCTGAGGTGACAGGAAAAAAAGTGCGAACCATAGGAGATAAATGGATGGAGTTTCAGAAAAATAATTATCAAGTTGCAGCACAGCCTTTATACGTCATCAAAGATAAAGATGGAAATGACATAGGTCAACCTATTTCCTACACTCCAGAAGTAGACCTTTACGAAGCCTGGTTGAGAAAGGGCTTGCAATAATAGTCCATTCCATTAAAGAATATCTTAAAAACCGATTCTGATATGAATAGGTTTTTTTGTTGCTTATATTTAGAGTTCAATACAACACTATGAAACAAACCCTCGCTATAGTAGCTTTGATGCTGCTTATTTCTTGTAAAGAAGAAGAAAAAAGTCCCGCTTCCGCGAAAGCGAATACCTTACAAATATCAAAACAATTCAATGACTGGCTTGCTGTTCAGTTTAAAAAGGATCTGGCCCGTGATCCTCAAATGCAGACTTCTATGGGAAGTAAAGAGAATTATGGTGCTTGGACAGATATCTCTTCTGAATACGATTTAGAGTCTAAAAAGTTAGCAGAATCAAGGTTGGAATATTTAAGAGACTCTATAGATAAGGAACCTCTAGAAGGTCAGGATAAATTAAGTTATGATCTGTATTATCAAAAGCAAAAACAAGAGATCGCTAATTTTGACTATCGGTTATATACCTATCCAGTAAATCAAATGCACGGCATGCAGTCTGAAATTCCTGCGTTTTTAATCAATCAGCACAGGATTGATAATGTTGCTGATGCTCGAGCGTATATATCAAGGTTAAAAGGCATACAACCGCTCTTTGAACAATTATCTATAAATTTAAAACTACGGGAGTCCAATGGTATTGTGATACCGAGATTTGTTTTTACCCATGTTTTAAAAGATAGTAGAAATGTAATTGATGGTTACCCCTTTACAGAAAGCAAGTACAACAGTACTTTATTCGAGGATTTTACTGCAAAAATAGCCACATTAAAATTGTCTAAAGAAGTAGAGAAACAACTTATAGCAGATGTAAAACAGGCTCTTTTAAACGAAGTAAAGACCGGTTACCAAACACTTATTGCTAAGCTTGAAGATCAACAACAACGAGCGACAGCAGAAGATGGAGTTTGGAAACTTCCCAAAGGAGAAGAGTTCTATGAATTTGCATTAAAAAGAACTACAACTACAGATATGACCTCTGATGAGATTCACCAACTAGGTCTTACTGAAGTAGCGCGTATTCATAGAGAAATGGAAGTGATCATGAACAAAGTCAAGTTTGAAGGTTCGTTACAAGACTTTTTCAAATTTATGAGAGAAGATCCGCAATTCTATTATACAGACGATGAAAAAGGAAAAGCTGCTTACCTTAAAAAGGCGACTTCTATTATTGATGATATGAATGGAGATCTTGATGAGCTCTTTTTAACAAAGCCCAAGGCAGATATCAAGGTGCAAGCGGTAGAAGCCTTTAGAGAGGCTAGCGCTGGAAAGGCATTTTATGAACAGCCAGCTATGGATGGAAGTAGGCCTGGAATTTATTATGCAAATCTTTATCATATGGAGGCGATGCCATCTTACCAAATGGAGGCGCTGGCTTTTCATGAGGGAATTCCTGGACATCACATGCAAATTGCTATTGCTCAAGAACTAGAAGGGATTCCAGATTTTAGAAAGCATAGCTTTTATACAGCATATGTAGAAGGCTGGGGACTGTATTCTGAAAAGATACCTAAGGAAATCGGTAAATATCAAGATCCCTATAGTGATTTTGGGAGGTTAGCCATGGAGTTGTGGAGAGCATGTCGTCTGGTTGTGGATACTGGAATACACGCTAAAAAATGGACTCGAGAAGAAGGTATTATGTATTACGTGGATCATACCCCAAATGCAGAAAGCGACGCGGTAAAAATGGTAGAACGACATATAGTAATGCCTTCTCAGGCGACCGCCTATAAAGTGGGGATGAATAAAATACTCGAATTAAGAGAGAAGGCTAAAGCAGCATTGGGAGATCAATTTGATATCAAGGAATTTCATGATGTGATATTGACTAAGGGTGCTTTACCACTTAAGGTGTTAGAAGACCAAGTTGTGGATTACATCTCAAATAAAAACAAGACTACGGAGTAACAACCTCTTTTTAAAGAAAGAATAGGGTAATCTGTTGTTGAGATTCAAACAAGTGGTGGATTGATGCGATAGAAAGTACCGCATAGCTCATCGTAAAAACCCCCTGTAAAGCGCAGCTTTATAGGGGTTTTTTGTACCCTATCTATTTCTTGTACTTTATAAGTATTAGTAGAAGTAGAGCAGCCTATGTGTAAGACTTAGGTTTTAGATGACGGTTGTGTCATGGCATTGAAATCGTATGTCCTTGACTTTGTATTTAAGTTGGTGTATAAATAGTCGAATAGCTTTTGCTTACTGTATCCGGTAGCCACTTTCTAATTAATATCCCTAATACTAATTTAATCATAAGCAAATTAGAACTGTTGATTACCTGTGTAAAATGATACTTCTAATGCGGTAAGCGGTAAAAGGTTGGAAGATCAATCTTAGGCTATTGTTATGGTTACTAGCTTTAGGAGAGAGGAGTTCTTTCTTTATACAAATTAGTTGGTGTGTTGTCGTTATTTAAGAGGGTATACGCCTTGTTCTATAAACGTTTAGACTTTGGTTGTAAAAAAGATACTGTGGACGGGTTCTGGATGATTTAGGAAACAGGATCAATCACTGAATAAAAAGAGGGGATAGAAGCTATAAATAGGGCAAAAAAAAAGGGTCGCGCTAGCGACCCTTTTTAATATTATGTTAGTGAAAGATTAGTTTACTCTAAAAGTAACTCTTCTTACTAATTGTCTAGCTTCAGAACTGTTCTTGTCTACAGAAGCATCTTCACCGTCACCATTTTGGGATAGACGACTTGCGTCAATTCCAGCAGCGGTAAGTACATCACTAACCATCTTAGCACGACGCTCAGATAATGTCTTGTTGTATTCAGGGCTTCCTATTTCGTCTGCAAAACCTGTAAGAGTTGCAGAAGCACTTGGGTTATCCTTCATGTATTGAACGATAGTATTTATAGCTCCTAAAGAATAAGTAGTAGGTTTTGTGCTGTTAAATCTAAAGTACACATTTACATAACCTTCGTTAATCAATTGCTTGATTAAGTTTTGGTTAGCACCGTCAGCACCGTTGATAGCAGTTTGAAGATCAGACTGGCTTGCATAACGAGAATTTAAAGAGCTTTCCATATCATCTGGAATACCGTTTTTATTCATATCTATAGCACGCCCTTTACTGTCAACACGTACACCACTTTCCGTAGTATTGTCTCTGTCTAAGTAATTAGGTACACCGTCTTGATCATCATCAGCATTTTCAGTAGCCATTTTTTCCATTTGAGCAGCGATATCATCTACCTTAGCCTCCATTGGGTCTTTTGCAAAATCTGCTGGATCAGTTCCTTCACCTAAGTAGAAAGTAAGACCAACTGATGCGTTGATCATCAATCCTTCAAAACCTCTTACATCAGGACCTAGTTGAGCTCCATCCCATCCGTAATCATTACGAGTGGTACCTATAATCGTTAAGTCTGTAAAGATAGCAATGCTATTAGTCACTCTGTACTGAGGAGTAATACCTGCTGTAAAGTTCAAATGGTGGTCTGTTTCATCTGATAAAGAACGGTTGTTTGAAGTAAGAAATCCTACTCCTATACCTCCATGTCCAAGAATACCAAATCTAGAAGAGGCGCTTTTTAAGTTGACAAAGTCACCTAAATTTACGATACCTTCTAAACCAATTCTGTAATAATCAGATTCGAAATCTACTGGAGAATCTGCATCACTTTGAATGTTGTTGTAACCGAATTCCAAACCAACTCCAAAACTTCTAGTAAACATATATCGAAGACCTAAGTCTGCTTGCCATAAATCTGGCGTGCTAACATAACCGTCAACGAAAGGTCTTGTAGGTTTATGAACACCAGCACCTACGTCTATTGCCCATCTTTTGAATGTTGCGTTTTCACTTGTTTCTGAAGAGGTAGTATCTTCTGTTTGCGCTACTGATAAGAAACCGCAGATCAGTATTGTAAGGGTAAATAATTTTTTCATAATATTTTTAACTTGCTTTCAGACGCAAATATATACATATATTCTTAAGTTTAACACCCATTAAGTATCTTAATTTTAATTAATAATGCCTGTTTTATGTGTGGTTGATTTTTGGCTTACATTCTATTTGGTGATTTAACAAACAGTCTATCAGTGATTTAACGTCTTATTGTTGTTTTTATTTATAGTTGATTCAAGTAAATATTCTAAAGAATGCCTCTCTCGTATTATTATTTTTAACTTTGTAGAGAACTTTTTTTCTCTCGCTTTCGCGAAAGCGGGTCTAAAATCCAACCTTAATGAATAGAAAGAAGATATTAATAACTGGCGGTGCTGGTTTTATAGGATCACATGTGGTTCGACTATTTGTCACATCATACCCCAATTACGATATATACAATTTAGATGCGCTTACCTATGCGGGAAATTTGGAGAATCTGAAAGATGTGGAACAGGCTTCTAATTACAATTTTGTAAAGGCAGACATTACAGATGCTAGTGATTTAAACAAGTTGTTTAAACTTTATAATTTTGATAGTGTTATTCATCTAGCGGCAGAGTCCCATGTAGATCGATCTATTGAGGATCCGTTGTCTTTTGCAAAGACTAATGTTTTAGGTACCATAAATTTATTAGAGTCTTTTAAGATGTATAGTGACTTTAAAAAAGGTCTTTTTTACCATATTAGTACGGACGAGGTCTATGGAACCCTCGGAGAAACGGGGCTTTTTAAGGAAAATACTTCTTACGATCCTAATTCTCCCTATGCTGCTTCTAAAGCAAGCTCTGACCATTTCGTAAGAGCTTACGGAGAAACTTATGGGTTGCCTTTTGTGATCTCTAATTGTTCTAATAACTATGGATCCTTTCAGTTCCCTGAGAAATTAATTCCGCTCTTTATTAATAACATCATCAATTTAAAACCATTACCGGTCTATGGAGACGGGAATTATACAAGAGATTGGTTATTTGTAGTAGATCATGCCAAAGCTATAGATACTGTTTTTCATAAAGCTAAAATAGGAGAGACCTATAATATAGGTGGACACAATGAATGGAAGAACATCGATTTGGTAAAATTACTTTGCTCCAAAATGAATAAGCATTTGAATAGGGCTGCAGGGGAAAGTGAAAAATTGATCACCTTTGTTAAAGATAGACCTGGTCATGATTTAAGATATGCCATTGATGCCTCCAAAATAGAAAGAGAATTGGGATGGAAACCTTCTCTTACTTTTGACAGCGGATTAGAAAAGACGATAGCCTGGTATTTAGAAAATGAGACTTGGTTAAATCATCTGACTTCAGGGAAGTATCAAGAGTATTATGATGGGCAGTATAAATAAATTGTTAACGTGTTATGAAGTTAACAAGTTATGGTGTTTAGCTCATTAATAATGGACCAGCCCTCTTAACAACATAACTTCATCACACCATAACTGCATAACTAAATACCACCTATGAACGTCAGAAGCCACAAAGACCCTAACGTTTGGAAAGAAAGTATGGATCTCGTAGAAACCATCTACTTTATCTCTAAAAATTTTCCAAAAGAAGAAATATATAGTTTGACAAGTCAAATGAGAAGATGCGCAGTTTCAATTCCTTCTAACATAGCTGAAGGAGCTGGAAGAAAAGGTTCAAAAGAATTTGCACGTTTCTTATACATAGCAATGGGCTCACTCTCAGAATTAGAAACACAATTTGAAATATCAATTCGATTAAAGTACGTTCCAGAAGAAATACAAACAGTAATAATCTTTGATAAAATCATTTACATCAGAAGAATGCTCTCCAAATTAATTAAAAGCCTAGCTTAATAAATAATGAACAACATCATAACTTCATCACATCATAACTTCATCACACCATAACTACATAACTACATAACCACATAACTTAAAACAAATGAAAGGAATAATTTTAGCGGGTGGTTCGGGAACAAGATTACATCCATTAACCCTAGCAGTCAGTAAACAACTTTTACCTATTTATGATAAGCCTATGGTGTATTACCCGCTTTCTGTTTTAATGGAAGCTGGTATTACAGAGGTGCTATTGATATCCACACCAAATGACCTTCCTAATTTTGAACGTTTACTTGGTGATGGAAGTAAGTTTGGCATCTCGATCTCGTACAAGGTACAGCCTAGCCCAGACGGTCTCGCACAAGCATTTATTCTCGGTGAAGAATTTATAGGGGATGATGCTGTAGCTTTGGTTTTAGGAGATAATATTTTTTATGGAGCTGGATTTTCTGATTTATTGGAAGAAGCAGTACAGAAAGTGACTCAAAAAAATGTGGCTGTTGTATTTGGTAATTATGTAAAAGATCCAGAGCGTTATGGTGTGGCAAGTTTTGATGCTAGTGGTCAACTGAGCAGTATTGAAGAAAAGCCTACCAATCCTGCATCCAACTATGCCGTAGTAGGTCTTTATTTTTACCCCAATTCAGTTATAGAAGTGGCAAAAGGATTAAAGCCATCTAAGAGAGGCGAATTGGAGATCACTGCGGTCAATCAGTATTATTTAGAGAATAAGAGTTTAGAAATGCAAATACTGAGTCGCGGCTTTGCCTGGTTGGATACCGGGACGCATGAAGCACTTACTGAGGCAACGGAATTTGTAAAAGCGGTAGAAAAACGTACCGGCCTTAAAATAGCTTGTTTAGAAGAGATGGCGTTGATCCAAAAAAGGATTACCGCAGAAGATCTTTTTAGTAGAGTTGAACACTTAAAAGGAGATTACTACGACTATATCAAAGAAGTAGTTCTCAGAAACAGAAAAGCGAATTAATTATTTATAGTTCTGCAAGTTGTTTTCAGGCCTGTGCTAAGAAGAAACTTACTACCTTTGGTGCTGACTTTTCGTAAAAATAACAGATTAAAATACCACTAGAAAATTGACACAAGACAAGATACTTATTACCGGCGCCGCAGGATTTATAGGGAGCAACTTAGCTGATTATTTTGTGGGAAAAGGATATGTGGTTGTTGGATTAGATAATTTTTCCACAGGTCATTTCAAGAATATTCAACAACTAAAAGAGAAGTCCAATTTTCAATTTATCGAAGGAGATATAAGAGATATGGAGGTGTGCGTCAAAGCGGTAAAAGGTTGTCGATACGTATTGCATCAAGCAGCATTAGGAAGTGTTCCTAGATCTATCAAAGACCCCATTACTACCAATGATGTAAATATCAGCGGTTTTTTGAACATATTGACTGCTTGCAAGAATGAAGAGGTTGACAAGTTGGTATATGCAGCAAGTTCTTCTACTTATGGTGATTCCAAAGCCTTACCTAAAGTGGAAGATCAAATAGGGAAACCACTATCCCCATATGCGATAACAAAATATGTAAATGAATTATATGCAGACGTTTTTTATAAAACGTACGGACTAAAAAGCATTGGTTTACGGTATTTTAATGTGTTTGGTAGAAGACAAGATCCCAATGGGGCCTATGCGGCAGTAATTCCCAAATTTATTGCTCATCTTATGAATAGGAAGTCCCCAATTATCAATGGAGACGGAACATTTTCAAGAGACTTTACCTATATAGATAATGTGATACAAGCAAACGAACTGGCTATGTTGTCTACTCAGGAAGAATCTAATAATTGCGTATTAAATATTGCTTTTGGTGAGCGAACTACGATTTCAGATTTAGTTCAGACATTAAAAGATCTATTGAGTCGTTCCACAAAAAGTATACAGAATTTAAAAATCAATTATGGACCAAATCGAGAAGGTGATGTGCCTCACTCCTTAGCATCTATTCAAAAAGCTAAAGATGTCATAGGTTATGATCCTCAATACAGTTTACAAGATGGTTTAAAGGAGTCTATCAAATGGTACCAAGATAACTTGTAAGCCGCAATGCCAACTAAGATGAAAAAAATAGCAGTTATAGGTTTGGGTTATGTGGGATTGCCATTGGCAAGACTTTTTGCTACAAAATATAGTGTACTGGGCTTAGATATAAATAGAAGCAGAATAGACAATTTACAAAAGGGAATAGACGATACTCTTGAGGTAGAAGAAGAGTTGTTAAAGTCTGTTCTAAAGTCTGAAAATTCAAATGCTAACGGCTTGTACTGCTCATTTGATTTGGAGGAGTTGGAAACAGCAACTATTTATATAGTAACGGTTCCTACTCCAGTAGATACTAAAAACCAACCAGATTTAACAGCTTTGGTTAAAGCGAGTGAGACTGTTGGTAAGTATTTGAGTAAAGATGATATTGTAATTTATGAATCCACAGTTTACCCAGGAGCCACAGAAGAAGTATGTGTTCCCATTCTTGAAAAGCAAAGCGGTTTAAAATTCAATAAAGACTTTTTTGCTGGCTATTCTCCAGAGCGCATCAATCCAGGAGATAAATTACACAGAATAGAACATATTTTAAAAGTAACTTCAGGAAGCACCCCTGAAATAGCATTAATGATCGATGATTTATACGCATCGGTGATAGCTGCAGGTACCCATCTTGCGCCTACTATCAAGGTTGCTGAAGCAGCAAAAGTGATAGAAAATGCGCAAAGAGATATCAACATTGCTTTTGTAAATGAATTGGCTAAAATTTTCAACTTATTAGACATTGATACCCAAGCAGTGCTAGAAGCAGCAGGTACCAAATGGAATTTTATAAAATTTCAACCAGGATTGGTAGGTGGTCATTGTATAGGTGTTGATCCGTATTACTTGGCTCAAAAAGCACAACAAGTAGGCTATAACCCAGAGATCATATTAGCTGGTAGAAGGGTCAATGACAGTATGGGTGAATATGTAGCCAGTCAGACCGTAAAGCTTATGCTGTCTAGAGCGATCATCCTAAAAAATGCAGCAATTTTAATTTTGGGGATTACATTTAAAGAAAATTGTCCTGATGTGAGGAATACAAAAGTGGTGGACGTGGTATCAAGTTTAAGAGAATTTGGCCTACAAGTAGATATCCATGATCCCAATGCAGATCCTATAGAAGTGCAAAAGGAATACGGTTTAGAGTCCATGCTAGGATTGCCTCAGAAAAAATACAGTGCGATTGTATTAGCAGTGGCACATCAACAGTTTTTAGATTTGGACCTTTCAGAATTACTAGAACCTAACGGGGTTGTATATGATGTGAAAGGAGTTTTAGGATCTAAAGCAGATAAGAAATTATAATATGAAAATAAAAAATATTTGTTGTATCGGAGCTGGTTATGTAGGAGGTCCTACGATGACCATGATTGCTGCTAAATGCCCTAATATTACCGTAAATGTAGTGGATATCAATGAAAAACGCATAGCGGCATGGAATGATCTCGATGTGGAAAACATTCCTATTTACGAACCAGGACTATCGGAACTGGTGAGTCAAACAAGAGGTAACAACCTGTTCTTTTCTACCGATGTGGATGCGGCAATCAAAGCTGCTGACATGATTTTTATATCGGTGAATACGCCTACAAAAACCTATGGTGTAGGAAAAGGTATGGCCGCAGACCTAAAATATATCGAGCTTTGTGCCAGACAAATAGCCGCAGTAGCGACTACAGATAAAATAATAGTTGAAAAGTCCACCTTACCGGTGAGAACGGCAGAGGCTTTAAGAAGTATACTGGACAATACTGGAAACGGAGTGCAATTTGACATTCTTTCCAATCCAGAATTCTTGGCAGAAGGAACAGCAGTTTCTGATCTTCTCAATCCAGATCGAGTATTAATAGGTGGCGAGCAAACAGAAAATGGGAAAAAAGCTCAAAAAGCATTGGTGGATGTGTATTCTAATTGGGTTCCTAAAGATCAAATATTAACCACTAATGTTTGGTCAGCCGAGCTTTCTAAGCTTACTGCAAATGCCTTTTTAGCGCAACGGGTAAGCAGTATAAACGCTATATCAGAGCTATGTGAAGTCACGGAAGCAGATGTAAATGAAGTAGCTAGAGCAATAGGAGCCGATTCTAGAATAGGATCTAAATTCTTAAAAGCATCTGTAGGTTTTGGAGGTTCTTGTTTTCAGAAAGATATTTTAAATCTTGTTTATATATCCCAGACCTATGGTTTACAAGAAGTAGCCGATTATTGGGAGCAGGTGATTATTATGAACGATCACCAGAAAAGGAGGTTTGCTAAAAAAATAGTAAAGACCTTGTTCAACACCGTATCTGGCAAAAAAATCGCTTTAATGGGTTGGGCTTTTAAAAAGGATACCAACGATACAAGAGAGTCTGCCGCTATTTATGTGGCCGACTACCTATTAAACGAACAAGCAGAAATTACGGTCTACGATCCGAAAGTTACCGCAGAACAAATTTATAGTGATCTCAATTATTTGGGCACCCGAACAGATGAAGAGAATCGAAGACTTCTTAAGGTAGTCACCGATCCTAAAGCAGCGGTAGCAAAGGCTCATGCGACAGCCATATTGACAGAGTGGGATGAATTTAAAAATTTCAACTGGAAAGAGACCTATGACAGCATGCTCAAACCAGCATTCCTTTTTGATGGTCGCATGTTATTAGATCATGAGGAGTTGCAACGCATAGGCTTTGAGGTGTATACCATAGGTAGAGGTTGATTTTGCTTTTGTGATGTTCGCTTTCGCGAAATCGAACATGATGAAGTTGATGCCGCACTCGTTGCGGCACGAAAGTGGAAACAATATAATAAAATGAATCCCAATAATAGTCCTGAGAAGTGACTACATTTGAAAAAAAATTAATTAATAGGAGCACGATTTATTGCAATTCGATGGATGCTAACTCATTAATATAACTATAATAATTGAAGCTTTAATAAATAATGAATATTTTAAATCTAATAGGTCGTGAGCATCTTCTTTTTGAGAGTGATATTAAACGTAATGAAAATGAATTATTAGAAAAAGTAAGGTCAAGTTCTTTTCTTGTTTTAGGTGGGGCTGGTTCAATAGGTCAAGCAGTTGTAAAAGAAATTTTTAAAAGAAATCCTAAGAAATTACATGTTGTAGATATCAGTGAAAATAATTTAGTGGAACTAGTTAGAGACGTAAGAAGTTCTTTTGGGTATATAGATGGGGATTTTCAAACCTTTGCCTTAGACATAGGTAGTATAGAATATGATGCATTTGTAAATTCAGATGGTGAATATGATTACGTTTTAAACCTAAGTGCACTAAAACATGTGCGAAGTGAAAAGGATCCCTTTACGTTAATGAGAATGATTGATGTAAATATTTTCAATACCTATAAGTCAATACAGCAATCTATTGACAAAGGAGTTTCCAAATACTTTTGTGTTTCCACTGATAAGGCTGCAAATCCAGTTAATATGATGGGAGCTTCCAAGAGAATTATGGAAATGTTTATTATGAAAACTAGTCAAGAAATAAATATCTCAACAGCCCGCTTTGCAAATGTTGCTTTTTCTGATGGGTCCTTATTACATGGTTTTAATAAAAGAATTGAAAAGCTTCAACCTATTGTAGCACCAACTGATGTAAAAAGATATTTCGTAGTTCCACAAGAGGCAGGTGAACTATGTTTAATGTCTTGTTTATTAGGTCAAAATAGGGACATCTTTTTCCCTAAATTAAGTGAAGGGCTAGATTTAATATCATTTTCTGATATAGCAGTTAATTACCTTAAGCAAATAGGATATAAGCCGTTTCTATGTGATTCTGAGCAAGAAGCAAGAGACTTAATGGAGACACTACCTAAAGAAGGTAAATGGCCTTGTTATTTCACAGTTTCAGATACAACTGGTGAAAAATCATTTGAAGAATTCTATACAGATAATGAAACGATTGATTTAAATCAATTTGAAAATTTAGGTATTATTAAAAATGAGTATGTGGAAAGCGATAAAAAAATCTCATATTTTGAGAATTCTATAAAGAATATGAAAGATTCTAAACAGTGGAAAAAATCTCACATAGTAGAATTGTTTAATCAAATTTTACCTAACTTCAATCATGAAGAAAAGGGAAAATTTTTAGATAGTAAAATGTAATATGATGCTTAATTACGATATGATTATCGATAACATACGGGATTTGTTTAATGAGCCTAAAGAGTTTATACCTTTGCATGTTCCGCATTTTTCAGGAAATGAGAAGAAATATGTTAATGAGTGTATAGACTCTACATTTGTTTCCAGTGTTGGTAAGTTTGTCGATCAATTCGAACTTGCAATAGCCAAGTATACAGGTGCCAAAAGATGCGTGGTTTGTGTAAATGGAACTAATGCAATCCACCTTGCTTTAATAGCCAGTGGCGTTGATGCAGGTGACGAAGTTTTAACTCAACCATTAACTTTTATAGCTACAGTTAATGCTATATCATATGCACAAGCAACACCTGTGTTTGTCGATGTTGATAAAGATACCATGGGAATGTCACCTACTTCTTTAAGAAAGTTTCTAGAAGAGGAAACAATTATTAAAGAGGGCAACTGTTACAGCAAGACAACAGGAAGTAAGATCAGTGCTTGCTTACCTATGCACACCTTTGGACATGCAGTTCGTATTGATGAAATAAAAACAATATGTGAAGAATTCCATATAATTTTAATAGAAGATGCTGCTGAAGCTATCGGTAGTGTTTATAAAGGAAAACACTTAGGAACTTATGGATTATTGGGTACATTCAGTTTTAACGGAAACAAAACAATTACTACTGGTGGTGGAGGTGCTATAATTACAGATGATGAAGAATTAGCTGATAAGTTAAAGCATCTTAGTACCCAAGCTAAAGTTCCCCATAAATGGAAATATGAACACGATCAAATTGGGTATAATTATAGAATGCCCAATATTAACGCTGCCTTAGGATTAGCTCAAATTGAAAATTTAGATTATATCCTTAAGCAAAAAAGAAAATTAGCAAAATCTTATAAACAGTTTTTTACTTCTTTAGAGATAGACTTCTTTGTAGAACGTGAGAATGAATTATCTAATTACTGGTTGAATGCAGTAATTTTAGAAAATAAAGAGCAACAACAAATTTTCTTAACAAAGCTAAACGATGCTGGCGTTATGTGTCGACCTATTTGGGAATTAATGACGGAGATGGTGATGTTTAAAGATTGTCAAAAAACGAACCTAGATAATGCGAGGTGGCTTTCAGATCGTGTTGTTAATATACCTAGTAGTGTTGTAATTTAATGTGGAACTTGTATAGAAGTTTTGGTAAATAACATTTTATAAAAAGGTCGATATTGTCGTGCAATATTTCATATCGTCTCATAAATATTTAAGGAAAAAAGAATGAAAATAGGTTATTTTGCTGACGGGCCTTGGTCCCATGAAGCTTTTAAAAAAATACAAGCAGATACCAGGTTTCAAATAGAGTTTATTGTTCCTAGATATGACACAAAAGATAACACTTTGGAAACTTTTGCATCAAATCACAATATACCATATTTTAAATTACAGAATGTTAATGATAAAATTTCACTTGAAAAAATAGAATCTTTTTCTTGTGATATTCTTGTTTCCATGAGTTTTAATCAGATCTTTCGTAAAGATATTATTAATCTTACTCCGAATGGTATAATAAATTGCCATGCTGGTAAATTACCATTTTATAGAGGAAGGAATATTCTTAATTGGGTATTGATCAATGACGAAGATGAATTCGGGATTACAGTTCATTATGTTGACGAAGGTATAGATACTGGCGATATAATACTGCAGAAATCATATAGCATTAATGAAAGTGACGACTATTCAACTTTATTAAGTAGGTCTTACATTGAATGTGCTAATATCCTATATGATGCTTTAATTTTATTTATAGATGGAGATGTTCCTCGTATTAATCAAGCAACTATACATCCTTTAGGGATGTACTGTGGTAGACGTGGAATGGGGGATGAGATTATTGATTGGAATCAAACATCAAGAGAGATCCATAATTTTATTAGGTCTGTTTGTAGTCCTGGTCCACTCGCAACTACTTATAGTAGAGATACTGAAGTTAAAATTAATAAATCAAAGTACTATAATAATGCTCCTAATTATATCGGTAAAGTAGGACAAATTTTATCAAAAACAGCAAATGGATATTTGGTGAAAACTAAAGATTCATACATCGAAATTTTCGAAGTTCGTTCCGACAGGAAATTGATAGTAGGAAATTGTTTGTTAAATAAATAATTAAAGGATGAATAGAACACTCATAATTGCAGAGGCAGGAGTTAATCATAATGGTGACATTCAGATGGCTAAACAATTGGTAAACGCGGCAGCAGCCGCTAAAGTGGATTACGTAAAGTTTCAAACCTTTAAGGCTGATAAGTTAGTTACTAAAAAAAGTAAAAAGGCAGATTATCAAATTATTAATACTGCCGATGGAGATCCTTCACAATATAACATGCTTAAAGCATTAGAGCTGACTGATGAAATGCATGATGAACTGATCGCTTACTGTAAAACTAAAGATGTAAAGTTTTTATCTACAGGATTTGATCAAGATAGTCTAGCTTATTTAAAAGATAAGGGTATCACTTTGGCAAAAATCCCATCAGGTGAGTTAACTAATCTTCCTTATTTAAGGACTGTTGCTAATTTATTTCAGGATGTTATTTTAAGTACTGGAATGGCAACTTTAAGCGAGGTGAAGGAAGCTTATAATATACTTCTAGATAATGGAGTTAGTCGCAATCGAATAACCATTTTACATTGCAATACAGAATATCCTACACCGATGGTAGATGTAAACCTCTTAGGTATGTTAGATATTAAAGAAAAGTTGAACTGCTCTGTTGGATATTCTGATCATACTTTAGGGATAGAAGTCCCGATCGCCGCTACGGCTTTGGGTGCCGTTGTAATTGAAAAACATTTCACTCTGGATAGAAACTTACCAGGACCTGATCATAAAGCTTCTTTAGAACCAGATGAACTCAAACAAATGGTGCAGTCCATAAGAAATATTGAGACGGCTTTAAGTGGCTCTGGTGTCAAAGAACCATCACCATCTGAATTAAAAAATAAACCAATTGCAAGAAAAAGTATTGTAGCCATACTACCTATCGAACAAGGTGAAACGTTCACTCTTCATAACATAGGAGTAAAACGACCAGGCACTGGAATAAGTCCTATGAAGTGGGACGAAGTTTTAGGTTCAAGTGCTTTAAAAAGTTTTAATATTGATGATTTAATAGAATTGTAAATGAAAGTTGCTGTTGCTACTGGTACTCGTGCTGATTTTGGTTTATTAAGGCCATTAATACAAGAATTGAAGAATGATCATTTCTTCAAGTTGTCTCTTTGGGTAACGGCCATGCATCTATCTGATAGATTTGGTAATACCATTAATGAGATAATTGATTCTGGTTTTGAAATTGATCACAGAATTCCTTGTCTTGAAGAGGATGATGATAGTGTTGCAATTAGCAAAACAATTTCTAGAGCCATAGATGGATTTGCTCAAGTTATTCAAAAAGACACACCTGATTTTCTAGTAATATTAGGAGACAGAACAGAAATGCTAGGAGCTGCAATTGCTGCTACCGTGGGAAACTTACCTATCGTACACATACATGGAGGAGAAACAACCATAGGGGCATATGATGAAAGTATAAGGCATAGTATCACTAAGATGAGTTACATTCACTTTACAGCTTCTCAGGAATATAAAAATAGAGTCATACAACTTGGAGAGTACCCTAATCGTGTTTTTAATGTAGGCGCTATAGGAATAGATTCTATTAAGAATTTACCTTTACTTAGTACAAAGCAACTGGAAGAAGATTTAAATTTTAAATTTGATCATAGAAATATTTTAATTACTTATCATCCAGTTACTTTAGAGTCTTCAAGTGCTTTGAAACAGTTTCAGTTCATTCTCAAAGCATTAGATGAGCTTAAAAATACCTTTCTAATATTTACTCATGCAAATTCAGATAAGGACGGAAGGGTTATTAATAGTATGATTGATGAATACACTGAATTGAATAAAAGTAAATCTATAGGTGTAAAATCTTTAGGGCAATTAAGATATTTTAGTATGCTTAAAAATGTTGATGTAGTTCTAGGAAATAGTTCCAGTGGAATTTTAGAAGTTCCCTATTTTAACATACCTACTATTAATGTAGGCGATCGACAGACAGGTCGTCTGATGTCCAAAAGTGTCATACAAAGTTCTAACGATCTTGAAAATATTAAAAAATCGTTGAAATTAAGTTTAGATCCCGCTTTCGCGAAAGCAATAAAAAACCAACCTCATATATATGGAGAAGGTACTGCGACTCAACAAATCATTAAGGTTCTGAAAAATATAAAGATTACATCGTTGAAAAAACCATTTTACGACCTGCCTAAATAAAATTTATGGATTTGAACCAAATTACTATAGAATCAAAAGCCACTGTTCTTGAGGCGCTCAACAAGCTCAACCAAATAAGAAAGGTGAGTAGGTTGATCTTATTCGTTAAAAATCAGAAGGGAAAAATTATAGGTTCCATAACAGATGGTGACATAAGAAGATCACTGTCATTAAATCAAGATCTTCAAAAGTCCGTTGAAGAAGTATGCTTTAAAGGCTTTGTACATCACTTTGAGAACAATGATTTTATAGACTTGTCAGTTTATAGAGCGCAGAATATTAAAATATTACCAGTTTTAAATAATAATGGAACACTTTCCAGAGTTATAGATTTAGAAATTACTCAATCAACACTTCCTCTTGAATGTATGATTATGGCTGGTGGAAGAGGGAAAAGGCTTAGCCCTCTTACAGATACTATTCCTAAACCCATGTTGCCTTTAGGAGGCAAGCCTATTATAGAGCACAATATAGACCGATTGATCAGTTATGGAATTAAGAAAATTTACATATCTGTTAAGTATCTTGGGGAACAGATAGAGTCCCACTTTGGTGATGGCTCTTCAAAGGGTATTAGTATAGAGTACATTTGGGAAGATGAGCCTCTAGGAACAGCTGGAGCATTAAGATTAGTAGATAAATTCAATTCTGATTATGTTCTATTAATGAATAGTGATTTATTCACTAATGTTAATTTTGAGGAGATGTATTTACTAATTCTAAAAGAAAAGGCAGATATGGTTGTTGCCTCCACAGAGTATAAAGTAGACGTGCCCTATGCAGTTTTTGAAACTAAAGGTAATAAAGTAAAAGCATTTAAGGAAAAACCTTCCTACGTGTACCAATCTAACGCAGGGGTATATATGTTAAAAAGATCCCTAATTGATCAAATGACTAAAAATGAATATTGCGATATTACAGAGGTCATGGAAACCTTAGTTCAGGATGGTGGTAAATTAGTCTATGATCCTATATTAGGTTTTTGGATAGATATAGGTAAACCCACTGATTATAAACAGGCCCAAGAATTTATAAAGCATTTTAAATGATTTTAGTGATAATACCAGCTAGAGGTGGGTCAAAAGGTATACTCAAAAAAAATATCAAGTTGTTAAATGGCAAGCCATTAATCAACTATACTATTGAGGCTGCTAGAAAATGTTTTGAAGACACACAAATTTGTATAAGTACAGATAGTCAAGAAATAATAAAAGTTGTTGAAAAAACGGGGCTAAAGGTACCCTTTATTAGACCCAGTCATCTAGCTAATGATCAAGCTACAAGTGAATCTATCATTCATCATGCCATTGAGTTCTATGAAGCAAAAGGAATACATGTTGAGCACGTGATACTATTACAACCTACATCTCCATTACGTAATGAAATTCATATCAAAAGTGCTCTTTATCAGTATCTAAAATCTGACAAGGAAATTGAAATGCTTGTATCTGTGAAGATTACAGATTCTAATCCATATTATGTTTTAGCAGAAGAAGATAAAAGCGGATATTTAATTAAATCGAAAATTTCAAATGCTACCAGAAGACAAGATGTTCCCATAGTTTACGAGTATAATGGAGCAATTTATATCTACAAAACTGAAGCTTTAAAGCAAAAATCGATTAAAGATTTTGATAAAATTGTTAAATATGAAATGGATGCAATAAGTTCTGTGGACATAGACGTTCCTCTCGATTGGAACTGGTGTGAATACCTTTTAAGTAATACAAATAAATAAGTTTTACTGGTCACTTTATTTGTGTAGTCCAATAAATCCATTAATTATTTTAAAGGTTTTCGCTCTCGCCAAGGCCTTATTAAGATTCAAAATCAAAATCCATCATTTTTAATTCACTTCTTTCAAAATAAAGGCAATGAATTTATATCAATTAATAAGGGAATAAGTTTAAGAAAAAATATGACGTTGAAATAAAAGTTTTTTTTAATTGAGGTTTCTATTTAGGGCGATTTCTAAAAAGCAGAATGTATCTTCGCCCAAAATACAAGGAAAATGTTTTAGTCAAGCAACCCTCTTTCAGGATTATATTGGTATTATAACTAAGTTATGATATATATGTAGTTCCCTTGTAAGCTTAATTGAGAATAAGCTTACTACATTTATGCTAAATAGCACCTATGAAAATTAAATATTATAATAATAGCGGTTTTTAACCATAGATAGATGTTATATATATATATTACTTATTTTTTGATTTCAAAGAAGGTAAGCAACATAGTCGTTTTTCTTTTAGCCTTAATCATAATATCCTATATTGCAGCTATTGTAATAGGTAAGCTTTATGTCGTTGAGGATTTAATAGATGTTCTCCATATTATCTTTACTGCGACAATTCTTTTGATTTTTATCCACGGATTTAATAACTATAAAAATCTTACACAAATAGATTCATACTATGATAACAGCAGCTTCCAAAAGTTAATTAAAATTTTAATTTTTATAGGCCTAGTTACATTTTTAATTAATGCGTTTATTACTTATAAGGCATTTAATGCGCTAATAGCAGAAACAGTAGTCGTAGAAGAGTATAAAAATGAAGGAGGTGCGGCATCTTATTTAGAAACTTGGGTTAACCCATCGATTTTATTTTTATCTAGATTATTATCCCCTATTGGTTATTTTTCTCTAGGATTGCATTTTTTCTTTTTAGCAAAAAGGGAAAAGATGAAAACTTTTATCTTTTTTTTGATTTCCTTAAATATACCTTTACTCGGTTTTCATGGCTTGTCCAGATCAGCTGCGGTACAGTTTCTATTAGTTTACTTTTTTTACTTATTATATTCGCTACCTTCTTTAAGTAAAAAAGTAAAAAGAAGATTTATTGTTTTTGGTGGGATATTCTTAATAGGGGCCGTATTCTTATTAAACATAATAACAACATCTCGATTTGAAAGTTATTATAACATACCAATAGAAAGTAGTATTCAAAATAATGAGTTGTATTCAGTTTTTGATTATGCATCTCAATGGAACCAAAACGGAATCGTCGTAATGGATAGGTTTTCATACGATAAATTAATGTACGGAAAATCTACGACTCCAATTATTGAGTTCGTCGGTGAAAGAATAGGTCTTGAAGTTGTTAAACTTCCAGAACTCAGATTTCAATACTTAGGTGATGATTATGACCATACCTTCAATGGAGTAGTTGCCACTTTACTATACGACTTTGGCTATGTGTTTACATTTTTATTTGCATTACTTTTTTACAAAATAGTAAAGAAAAACGCTCCAGTAAATGGAGTGATTTCGTTGGATAAGTTTATTTCATTCGCTTATCTAATACCTTTACCATTAATGTTTTTTTCTAATAATGTGTATTCTAATCTGTCAATGAATTTAGGGGTTATTTATTTTTTAATAATCACCTTCTTTCTAAAACGTTCTAAAAAATAAATTTAATGAATAAAACTATATTTTATTTTTATTCCTCTCTAAATGGCTCTATGCTTGGAGTGCTTCTAGATGAAGCTAAGAAATTAATTGAAACAAAACAGTCGAAAGTTTATTTTGTTATGTGCGAAGGCTTTTTTGATCACTGCCTTTCAAACCCTACGGGTAATGTTGGTATTTGTAAACTTTGTAAAAGTCAAACAAGAAAAATTATTTTAGATACTCTAGGAGATGATGTAATAATTTTGAAGCTTTCTGATTACTGTAATACAAATTTATCAAAAGATGAAATAATTATAGAGTCGGCTGAATCGTTAAAACGATTCAGGTATAAAGATGTAGGTATCGGCTATGCCACATTATCCAGTTATGTGCATTTGACAAGAAATCAAAAACCAAAAATAGATCACGAATCTCTGGGTTATTTTAAGAATCAACTTTTTCAATCCATTAAATTAGTTGATGCTTTTGAAAATATTATCGATGATATCAGGCCTAATCGTATTTGTAGCTTTAATGGAAGATTTAATGAAATAAGGCCTGTTTATGAAATAGCAAAATTAAATCAAATAGAAGCTTTTCTTTATGAATTTGAACCTTTAGTTGATGGTACTAGTGCAAAAGTTGTATTTAAAAATATTCTTCCCCACAGCGTTATAGGCAACAGATGGAAATTTGATTTTTGTTGGAATGATATCAATTTGATGCCTGGCGAAAATGCTAAACTTGCCGAAGAGTTTTTTCATAACAAAAGAAACGGAATTGCTGCAGGTGACAAGGTTTACGTCAAGGGTAATGCTTCAGGTGTCCTGCCAGAAAATTGGGATAACACTAAAAGGAACATTGTGATTTTCAACTCTAGCGAGGATGAATATGTCTCAATTGGGGAGGAGTGGGAAGACCTAACTCTTTTTGAAGAGCAAAAAGATGGTCTAAAATTCATTTTTGAAAAATTTAAAAATAACACTGATGTTCATTTTTATTTAAGAGTTCATCCAAATTTAAAATCAATATCATATAAGTATCATACCGACTTATATGATTTTAATGAGAAATATTCAAATGTGACAATAATCGGGCCTTCAGAAGAAATAAACTCTTACGACTTGTTAGATGCAAGTGAAAAGGTTGTTGTTTTTGGGTCTACAATCGGGTTAGAAGCAGTTTATTGGGGGAAACCGGTCATATTGCTGGGTTGCTCTTGGTACTATTATGAAGATATTTGTTATATACCCAAAACTAAAGATGAGTTTGTTGAATTGATTTCAGAAAATCTTAAACCTTTACACAACTTAAGTATTTTGAAACTTGGGTTGTTTTTCTATCATAGGAATTCTACTTACATCGAAAATAAACCAGTGTATAGTCATGTAAACTACAATTCGGTCAAATACCAATTTTTAAATAAAGTAGTGTTTGGATACAATTATCAAAAAAAATACAAATCAGTTAAGATTCAAGCTTTTTATATCGCGGTATTAAAACTTATAAGTCTATTCTTATTTAAGAACAAGTATATATTACCAACAAAAGAAGAGTAAAATGAAATTTAAACTTTTTCGTTTTGTATTAACCAAATTATCTAAGGACAAGGCAAGATATTTTATAGATTTCATTGTATTCGGTATTGGTTTCTTCATGTCTACTGGCATAGCTTTGTGTATTTCTATAATTGTCAATAAAAACATGACTAAGGAAGAGCTTGGCTTATATAATTATAATAAGAGTCTTTTAGAATTTGCAGCTTATGCCTCTTCATTACTCTTGTATAGAGGTTATCTAAGATTCAATATAACAGGAAACAATATTTCGCTTTTTAATAAAGTAAAATTCGTAAATTTTATTGCTTTTGTTTTTTTGGAAATCCTAGCCTATTATTTGACTAGAAGTTATTGGGCATTATTATTTCCATTTTTTATCTTTTATGAAGAAAGGTTATATTTTTTCAGATCTCTAATGATAGTTAAAAAAGTTAATTTCTTAAAAATTAGCAGTTCACTATTAAGCCTGTCTTTATTATTGATCTTTCTTCACTTTAATTTTATTGAGCCCAACTTTGTTTTGTTCGCATATGGTTTAGGTTTTATTCTAGCCCTTTTATTTTATTTTAATAAGAAAAAAATAAAAAAAGACTTTGAAATAATTACTTGGAGAAAGATTTTATTTTATTCCTTACCAGGTTTGGGAGCAGTCATTGTTAGATTATCATTGGACGTCTCATCACAGTATCTAATAAAAAGTGAATTCGATTTAATAGAGTTGTCTAAATATGCTATTGCAACTCGTGTTTTATTAAGCATTAAATTATTTTCCAGTCTTTTAATGATGTTTTTCCCCATTTTGTATTTTAGAGAGATAAAAATAAAAAACATTAATTTCATTAATAGGACCCGAATAATGTCTTTATCTTTAATGCTTCTTATAGTAATCTTATCTATAATTTTTAGAAATCAAATATATTGGTTAATGGGTGCTTCAGATTATATGGAATATAGCTATATGTATAGCTTTTTAGTTATTTCGGAGTTCTTCTTTGTAATTGCCGGTTTATGGGGTATTTATCTTTCATACGCTTTAAAAACTCATGTAACACTTTTAATTTATTTGCTCGGCGCAGTGTTTAATATAATAATTTTAGGTCTATTTTTACCCTTATATGGAATTATAGTAGCTCCTTTATCAATATTAACAACGAATATATTCATGGCGACTTTAATGTTCATTGTATCCTTTAGAATGGAAAGAAAATTTTTAAAATCAATATTATGAATTTAATAATTGATGGAGATAGGCTGATTTTTAAAAATAATTTCTTTTTGTTAGAAGATTTGTATACACCTGAGTTCTTTAAATATTCTGATAGTAGAGCAGTTGATTATTATAATAAGACATATTTTGTAAATGAATTATTTGTCAATTTCATACAAAATTTTCTCGCTTTAGAGAAATTTATTATGGATAATAAAATTAGTTATATAGACACGACAAAATCTTCAAACATATTATTGTATTATGTTGTAGACATTGCAAAAACGCATAATCTAAAAATAAGTCGAAGTCGTTCTTATTCAAAATATTTTAACATCACTAAATTTTATTTCCATTTAGTCAGCTCGTACATTCTCTTGGTTTTATTAATGATTAAAATACCCCAAAAAAAAATTGAGAGAAAGAAAGGAGATATAGCGATTATAAGGACCCCATCATTGAAAAATAAAATTGAGCATTTAAATTTGTTTTCTGAGATCGAGGATCCTTACAGCAATGATTCGTTGTATAAATATTTCAAACTTTCCACAAGACTTGTTTTGTTAAGTAAATCATTTTTTGAGTCTTTCTCTCAATATGCTGTACTTAAGAATACAATGAAAATTTATTTAGGCTGTAATTCGAAATTTTTATTAAACTCATTTTATGGTAAACGTTTAGTTCATTTAAATTTATACAAGAATATTCTTGATTCTTATATGAAATCTAACGATTTTGATAAATTGTATACGAGTAACAACTTAGATCGATTTGCAGTGGTAGAGGAGGAATTAGCAAAAAAACATAATGTTAGCCTAGTTGGCATTCCTCACGGATTGGAATATGGATTTAAGTTTCCAAAATGTTTTACGGGAGATGTATTTTATGTAACAAGTAAATTAGCTGTTAATTACTTTAATAATTTATATAAGACTACTAAATTTATATTTGATGAGGATTTTATTACATCAATTTTCAGAAAAAAGATTATTATCAAATCAGAGACTAAAATTGTATATTTTTCTGAACCTAGAGAAGGTAATGTAAATCATCAAATTATCAGTGGCTTACTCCCTTTTCTAAAAGATTTTAATGTATCACTAAAATTGAAGTTACATCCTAAAGAAAAACAGGAAGAGTATCAAAAATATAATTTGGAAATCATAGAGGATTTTAATGAAGCAATTATCGGAAATATTTGTTTTTCAAGAAAGTCTACCATATTATTAGAAGCTTTATATAATGACTCGATTTCTTCTGCCATACTAATTAATCAAAAGGATAAAACAATTTTTTCAAATTTCCCATCCCTTCAAATTAAAGACATTAATCAGGCTTATAATTTTAAGGAATTAGCGAATTGGATTATAGAATCCCATAAAATAAAAAAAACATGAAAAAAGATTTTAAAAACGGACTTAAAATACTTGATTGCACTTTAAGAGATGGCGGTTATTACACTAATTGGGACTTTGATGAGCAGTTAGTTAAGGACTACTGTTCTGCAATGGAATCTCTTCCTATAGACTATGTAGAAATAGGTTACAGAAGTGCGGAGTTAGAGGGTTATTTAGGAGAATATTTTTATTGTCCGGTCTATAAAATGAAAGAGTTAAAACTATTGATGCCCAATAAGAAACTTGTTATAATTCTGGATGAAAAAAATGTTGAATTAGAGAATTTGGATGACTTGTTAGACCCTTGTCTTGATTATATCTCTATGATAAGAATTGCTATTTCTCCTAATAATTTTGACAAAGCAATTCCAATAGCCATACGAATTAAAGAGAAAGGTTTTGAGGTTGGTTTTAACATAATGTACATGTCAACTTGGATGGAGAATAAAGAGTTTATCAATAAAATACATATGATTGATGGATTAGTTGACTACTTCTATATGGTAGATTCTTATGGTGGAATTTTGCCTAATGATGTTAAAGAAGTTGCAGAATTGGTAAAATCAAAGACAAATTCTAAAATCGGATTTCATGGGCACGACAATCTTGAAATGGGTCTTATAAATAGTATAACTGCTATTAATTGTGGCTGTGCTATCATTGATTCTACTATTACGGGAATGGGTAGAGGGGCAGGTAATCTCAAAACAGAGCTTTTAATGACTTACTTAGCATCAAAAATGGATTGGAATATCTCATTTGATGTTTTGAGTGATGTTGTTTCAGATTTTGAAAAACTACAAGAAGAACATAAGTGGGGTACAAATTTGCCTTATATGATTTCTGGGGCCTATTCTTTACCTCAGAAAGATGTTATGAGTTGGATTTCTAAAAGGAGGTACTCCATAGGAGGTATAGTTAATGCGTTACAAGAGCAAGTCTCAGAGGGAGATGTTGTTAAATTCGATATTCTACCAAAAGAGATTGCATTTAAAAAAGCAGTTATTGTAGGAGGTGGCGACAGTGCTATATCTAATTTCAAAGCTATCAAATCGTATATTGAGCTGATTTCAAAAGATAAAGATGTTTGTATCATACACGCAAGTACGAGGCATGCTCAAGCATATAATAAATTTATTTTACCACAGTTTTACTGTTTAGCAGGAAATGAAGGTCACAGATTGCAAAAAGTATTTAAAAACTTGTCTCTTATAGAACATAAATGCATCTTACCAGCTAAAAGGAGTATGGGGTCCTTCGTGCCAAAAGAAATATTAAGCCATACTTTTGAGTTACCTACCACTGATTTTCTTGATAAGCATCATGATTCACCGCTAGCGATCGCTATGGAGATCAGTGTTTATTTTGAGATATCAAATATTGATTTTATCGGGTTTGATGGTTATGATGTTACTAAGAATAAGTCGGAATTTGATATTGCAAAAGAAAATCAATATTTGTTTGATAAGCTAAAATCTAAAAATATAAAATACTCGTCCCTAACAAGTACAAAATATCAGATCAAGGAAAGCTCCATTTACAGTAAAATAAAATAACTATGAAAATTGTAGGAGTTATACCAGCAAGATATAAATCATCTCGATTTGAAGGAAAGCCTTTGGCTTTAATTAATTCTAAGCCAATGATAATTCATGTACTTGAGCAGGTTGAAAAGGCTATTGGTAAAGAAAATACTTTCGTTGCTACAGATGATAAAAGAATACATGACCTTGTTAAATCAAAAGGTTATAACAGCGTTATTACTCCTGAATCTTGCGCAACAGGAACCGATAGAATTTGGGAATTTGCAAAACAAATAGACGCAGATATTTATTTAAATATTCAAGGAGATGAGCCCATGGTTTCCCCTATTGATATTCTCTCCGTAATTGAGGTAAAGAAAAAAAATATGAATTGCGTTATTAATGGGATGTTACCTATTTCTAAAAGTGAAGATCCTAATGATATAAATATACCTAAAGTACTTGTTAATAAGAACAATGATTTAATTTACATGTCAAGATTACCATTGCCTGGTGTAAAAGATTTGGCCAATAAAACTAAACCACTTTTCTTAAAACAGGTTTGTATTTATGCGTTTAATTTTGAACAATTAAAGACTTTTGGAATCAATAATAAAAAAAGTTCATTTGAGGCTTTTGAGGATATTGAAATTCTAAGGTTTATGGATTCTGATATAAAAGTTAAAATGGTGATGATGGAAACGGAAACAATAGCAGTGGATAACCCAGGTGATATTATAAAAGTTGAGAATGCCATAAAATTAAGAAAATGAAAATAAAAAATATACTTTGGGATTTTGACGGTGTTATTTTAGACTCAATGAGTGTAAGAGATTGGGGCTTTCGCGAAATTTTTAAAAACAACAAAAAAGAAGATGTAGATCAATTAATCAGATATCATCGTCAAAATGGTGGTTTATCTCGTTACGTTAAAATACGATATTTTCATGAAGATATTTTACAAATACCTATTAATGATAGTGAAGTGTTAGCCTACGCAAATTCCTTTTCTGATTTAATGAGAACTCGGCTAATAGATAAAAGTAATTTAATTCAGGAAACTGTTAATTTTATAAGATTGAATTCTGAAAATTATAATTTCCATATTGTTTCTGGTTCTGATCAAGAAGAATTGAGATTCATTTGTTCACGACTTAATTTATCAAATTATTTTCTTTCAATACACGGGTCACCTACACCTAAAAATGAGTTAGTAAAGAATTTAATTTCTAATTATAATTATATTTTTACTGATACAATATTAATTGGTGATTCGGTAAATGACTATGAGGCGGCTAGAAAAAACGATCTTAGTTTTTATGGATATAATAATTTGGAATTGAAAAGTATAAGTGATTTTTATATTGAAGGTTTTGAAACATTAGAAAAAAGACTTTAGATTTTTCAATGGATGAAAATGTTTTTTTTTGTTTTATTTGTTGCAAATGTATACTCATGGATATATTTCATTAAAAATCTGATCATCTTGATTTTGTATCAAGCCTTATTCAAAGTTTAATTAGCAAGCAGACAATTTTATTTTGCTGAAATTCTCAATATTTTGGCTAATTGTAGTCTAGTGGGTCTCATAAAAATCCTTCTCTAAATCAGTTAATTACAAATATATTTTAATTACTTATAAGTTCTTTTTTATAAAAGCAGTTATTGTGTAGATCAAATATTGTAGTTACTTATCTTTGTTGCTTTTAATGATTCAATTAATATTAAGTTAAGAATTGTATGTATTAATGTGAACATTGGTAACGGGTAGCTATTTGTATTGGTCCATTTTATTATCCTTTTTTAAATAATAAAGATCAAATAAATGGCGTGTTATTTAAAAAAAAAATAGGGTTATTCAAAAAAAGTAGAAATGAAGAATAAAGTATTATTAATTACTGGAGGTACAGGTTCTTTTGGAAACGCAGTACTCAACCGTTTTTTAAACACAGACCATTTTAAAGAGATACGCATCTTTTCCAGAGATGAGAAGAAGCAACATGATATGCGTAAAGAGCTTAATAGTCCTAAGCTTAAGTTTTACATAGGAGATGTGAGGGATAAGAGCAGTATCATGAAAGCTATGCAGGGAGTAGATTATGTATTTCACGCTGCAGCTTTAAAGCAAGTTCCTTCCTGTGAGTTTTTCCCGATGGAAGCTACGAGAACTAATGTTTTTGGAACTCAAAATGTCATTGATGCTGCAGAAGATTGTGAAGTTAAAAAGGTTATTTGTTTGAGTACAGATAAAGCTGCTTATCCTATTAACGCCATGGGAATTTCAAAAGCACTAATGGAAAAGATCGCTGTAGCCGCATCACGTAATCTTGAAAAAACAGTAGTGTGCTTAACGAGATATGGAAATGTAATGGCAAGTAGAGGATCTGTTATTCCACTTTTTAAAGATCAAATCTTGAATGGTGAACCCATTACAGTAACAGACCCTAATATGACACGTTTTTTAATGTCATTGGAAGAAGCAGTAGAGTTGGTGCTATTTGCATTTGAGCATGGTAATTCTGGAGATTTATTTGTTAATAAAGCTCCCGCAGGAACCATTGGAGATATGGTTACAGCCATGAAAGAGTTGTATAATGCTGATAATGAAGTTAAAATTATTGGTACTCGTCATGGAGAAAAGCTCTATGAAACTCTTTGCACTCGAGAAGAAATGATCAAAGCAGAAGATATGGGTGATTTTTACCGTATCCCTGCAGATAATAGAGATCTTAATTATTCACAATACTTTTCAGAGGGTAAAGAGGATATTTCGAAAATTGATGATTATCATTCTCATAATACAGAGCAGTTAGATGTTCAAGGAATGAAAGCGCTTATCCGAGAACTGCCTATCATTAAAAACTCGCTTCCGCGAAAGCAAAATTAAAATAATGAAGCAACCACAGATTATTACCGGTGGAACAGCAAATGATAATCGAGGCAGTATCCTTTTTAACAATGATTTAAACTTAGTTGATGTTAAAAGAATGTATACTGTTCAAAATAAGACTAAATCATTTGTAAGAGGATGGCAAGGACATAAAATACAACAAAGATGGTTTACTGCTATTGATGGATGTTTTGAAATTAATCTTATCGATTATAATAAATTTGAAATGGGAATTACTACTCATTATAAGTTTGAATTATCAAGTGAAGTAAGCAGCACCTTGCATATTCCAGCGGGATATATGACTACTATTCAAGCCACAACAAACACTAATAAATTGCTAGTTTTTTCAGATTTTTTATTAAATGAGATTGATGATGAGTACAGGTTTGAATTAGGACACTTCAGTATTTATTTAAGTTGAAAACAATGAAGAAAATAGGAATTACCGGTCAAGAAGGTTTTTTAGGATCACATATAGCTAATAATTTAAAGTTATTGCCAGAGGAGTATCAATTAGTTTATTATGATATTTCCTTCTTTAAAAACAAAGATCTATTAGATCAATTTGTATCCAGCTGCGATGTTATTTATCATCTAGCAGCCATGAACAGACATGATGATCAACAAGTCATTTTTGATACTAACATAGCGCTAGTAGAAAGTCTCATTGCTTCACTAGAAAGAACTAATTCAGCACCACACGTCCTCTTTTCTTCTTCTTCTCAAGAGCTACAGGATAATCTATACGGTAAGTCTAAGCTCATAGGCAGAGAACTTCTGGAAAAATGGGCAAAAGAAAACAAAGCTAGTTTTACAGGTTTTGTTATTCCTAACGTATATGGACCATTTGGTAAACCATTTTATAATTCTTTTGTAGCAACTTTTTGCCATTTATTGACTCATAATGATAGTCCCAAAGTATTAAATGACAGTGAAGTATCCTTAATTTATGTTCAAAATTTAGTAGTAGCAATGCTTGAGCCCATAAAAAATATAGAAATAGGTATAAATAGAATAGCTGTTCCAGAAGATGGAACTTATAAAGTAAGTGAAGTTTTAGTTCTGCTCAACAGATTCAAGAAAGATTATTTTGATCAAGGCATAATGTCTTCCCTTAAGGATGGATTTGAACTAAATATGTTTAATACTTTTAGAAGTTATATCGATCATAAAAATCATTTCCCAGTTTTATATGCTCAACATACAGATGATAGAGGTGCTTTTGTTGAAATAATAAGATTGGAACAGCAAGGACAGGTTTCTTTTTCTACTACAGTTCCTGAAGTGACAAGGGGAAATCATTACCATACGAGAAAAATAGAAAGATTCTCTGTAATTAAAGGTAAAGCGCTTATTGAATTACGTAAAATTGGTACAGACGAGGTGCTGAGTTTCCATCTTGATGGAAAACAACCTTCGTATGTAGATATGCCTATATGGTATACACATAATATTAAAAATATAGGAGGAGAAGAATTATATACTATGTTTTGGATCAATGAATTTTATGATCCCAAAGATGCAGACACCCATTTTGAAACCGTTTAAATAATGAAAAAATTAAAAGTAGCTACAGTTGTAGGGACACGACCAGAAATTATTAGACTCTCGAGGGTTCTAGCAGCATTAGATGCATCTCCTGCAATAGAACACACTTTAATTCACACTGGTCAAAATTACGACTATGAATTAAATCAAATTTTCTTTGATGATTTAGGTCTACGTAAACCAGATTATTTCCTTGAGGCAGCTGGTAAGAGTGCAGCTGAGACCGTAGGTAATATCATGATCAAAATAGATGTGCTTTTAGAGGAGTTAAAGCCTGAAGCCTTTCTAGTATTAGGAGATACAAATAGCTGTTTGTGTGCTATCCCAGCAAAAAAACGTCAAATTCCAATATTCCACATGGAGGCAGGAAATAGGTGTTTTGATCAACGAGTACCAGAAGAAACCAATCGTAAAATCGTCGACCATACGTCAGATGTTAATTTAACCTATTCCGATATCGCTCGAGAATATTTATTAAGAGAAGGTTTACCAGCAGATCGCATTATAAAGACGGGCTCCCCCATGTTTGAAGTTCTTAATCACTATTTGAGTGATATAAAAGCCTCCAATGTAGTTAAAGAACTGGGTTTAGAAAAAGGAAAATATTTCGTTGTTTCTGCACACAGACAAGAAAATATAAATAGCGATAGAAACTTTTTTAATCTTTTTGAAACATTAAATGAAATTGCAAAAAAGTATGATTACCCCATAATCTTCTCAACCCATCCTAGAACCAGAAATCGTATTGATACGGCTAAATTAGAGCTGAATAGAAACATAAGGTTCTTAAAACCGCTAGGTTTTAATGATTATAATAATCTACAAGCAAATGCATTTGTAGTACTTTCTGACAGTGGAACTATTTCTGAAGAGTCCAGTATTCTTAATTTTAGAGCGCTTAATATCAGAGAAGCTCATGAGCGTCCTGAAGCTATGGAAGAAGCATCCGTAATGATGGTCGGTTTAGAAAAAGAACGTATTTTACAAGCCCTAGAGCACGTGCAGTTGCAGCAAATAGATGAGCACAGAAGCATGCGATTAGTAGCAGATTATTCTATTCCTAACGTAAGTGAGAAAGTAGTAAGGATCATTTTGAGTTATACAGATTATATAAGAAAGGTAGTTTGGCGTGAGTAAGTTAAAAAGAGAAAAAATGCGCATTTTACTGGTTACTCAATATTTTCATCCCGAAAATTTTAAGAGTACAGATATAGCATTTGAACTATCAAAAAAAGGTCATATAGTAACAGTATTAACTGGAATCCCTAATTATCCAGCAGGAAAATTCTTTCAAGGATACGGGATTTTTAAAAAGCGCAAGGAGACTATTAACAATGTAAGAATTATTAGATGTCTTTTATGGCCTAGAGGTAAATCATCTGGGTTTGAATTAGCACTTAATTACTTCAGTTGGGCTTTCTTTGCCTCTTTAAGAGGGGTTTTTCTCGCTTTTTCAAATAAATATGATAAAATAATTGTTCATGAACCTTCTCCTATAACTCAAGGATTACCGGCCATAGTGATTAAAAGATTAATTAAAAAACCTATCATTTTTTGGGTTTTAGATTTGTGGCCTGACAGTTTAATATCAGCGGGGAATATTACTAATAAAAGAGTATTAAACTTCTTTGAAAAATTAACTATTTTTATATATAATAATTGCGATAAAATTTTGATTAGTTCAAAGAGTTTTGAAAACTCTATCCTAGATAAAGGACAGCACAAATCAAAAGTATCTTATTTTCCAAATTGGTCTAAAGACCTTTCTTTGCAGGATAGCAGTATGTCTATACCCAAACTACCAGAAGGTTTTACGGTACTTTTTGCAGGAAATATAGGAGAGGCTCAAGATATGGACACTATCGTAAAGGCTTGCAAACTTTTAACTAAGGAAGATAATATTAGAATAGTTTTAATAGGCGATGGTAGAAAATCAACTTTTATAGAAGAAAGTATTTCTAATTTTGGTCTTCAAAATGTTTTATTTGCATTTGGTAGATTTCCTATAGAATACATGGCTACTTTCTATACTCAAGCTGACTCTTTGTTAGTGTCATTAAAAAACGAGGAAGCTTTTACTAAGACAGTTCCAGCAAAAATGCAATCCTATCTAAGTATTAAAAAACCGATTATAGGTCTATTAAATGGTGAAGGAAGCGACTTAATAAATGAAATATCCTGCGGTTACACTGCTCAGGCAGGAAATGAAGTCGATTTTGTTAGAGTGCTAAAACAATTAGCTAATACTGATAAAGCTACTCTTGATTTAATGGGGCATCGTGGATATGATTATTTCAAATCTCATTTTAAAATTGAGTCATCAATGAATCAGTTAGAAAATGTTCTTTATGAAACAAAGTAATTTATTAATTTCAGGAGCCACAGGTTTTGTAGGTCAGAATTTAACTTTGTTTTTAAGTAACCAAAGTTTTGATATCATTCCTCTTTCGCGAAAGCAAAACACTGAAAATACAATTACCTATGATCGGCTAGATAAAACAGATTTTGATCAATCAAATGCATTCATCCACTTAGCTGGTAAAGCACATGATTTAAAGAACACATCACTTGATGAGGAGTATTATGAAGTAAATACGGAACTAACAAAGACACTTTTTGATTTATTTCTAGAGTCTAATTGCAAGACCTTTATATATTTTAGTTCTGTTAAAGCGGTTGCAGATCAAGTGGAAGGTATATTGACAGAGGAGCATCCATACCAGCCAGAAACAGTATATGGCAAGTCTAAAGCACTGGCAGAGCAATATTTATTAAGTAAAGAATTACCAAAAGATAAACGTTTGTATATTTTAAGACCTTGTATGATTCATGGTCCAGGAAATAAAGGCAATCTAAATTTATTATACAAAGTAGTTTTAAAAGGAATGCCTTATCCTCTGGCCGCATTTAAAAATAAACGATCATTTGTCTCCATCAACACCATTAATACGGTAATACACCAGCTGTTAACCCAGTTGCCTCATACAGACACATTTAATATGGCAGACGACGACGCTATATCCACTAATGAATTAATAGAAACTATTGCTAGCGCAATAGGTAAAAAACCTAAGCTTATGGCTGTAAACCCTAGTCTTATTAATGCCGTCGCAGGCTTAGGAAGCATTTTAAAACTGCCCTTAAATAAAGAAAGGTTACAAAAACTGACAGAGTCTTATCAAGTAAGTAACAAAAAAATAAAAGCAGCCTTGCATATGACCACGCCATTAGACACTAAAATAGGGCTAGAGACAACTATTAAATCATTTAAGAATACTTAATGCTATATATCACCGTCTTTATTTTATTAATCATTTGCTCTGTTGTTTATCTAAAAATAGCAGCCAAGTTTAATATCATAGATAAACCTAATCATAGAAGTTCCCACACTCAGATTACTATTAGAGGTGGAGGCGTTTTATTTTATATAGGACTTCTTATATTCTTTATAAGTAGCGGTTTCCAGTATCCTTATCTATTTATAGGGGTCACTTTAATTGCTGGATTGAGTTTTGTGGATGATTTAAAACCTTTGCCACCTAGTTTGAGACTGCCATTTCAATTTACGGCTGCTATTTTAGTGCTTGTAGAGATAGGTCAAGTATTTCCTTTGTTAGGTATGGCGCTGCTGTTAATAGTAGCGGTAGGTTTTATCAACGCCTTTAACTTTATGGACGGTATTAACGGGATTACAGGGTTTTATACCCTAGCAGTCTTTGGTTTCTTAAGTTACTTCAATACTTTTATAGAAGAATTTATCCACCCAGATTTGCTGTTGTTTATATTGATGTCGGTTCTGGTTTTTGGGTTCTATAACTTTAGGAAAAAAGCACTGTTTTTTGCTGGAGATGTGGGTAGTATTTCGCTAGCGGTTATTTTTTTATTTGTCGTGCTTAGCTTTTACGATCATTTTACAGCACCTGTCGCAGTTCTTCTAGTCTCTGTTTACGGTGCAGATAGTGTCATGACTATCATACGACGTATTTTGATGAAAGAAAAAATTACAGAAGCGCATAGGCATCACTTGTATCAATTATTTGTAGACTCTCAAAAACACAGCCATATAGCCACGTCCTTTTATTATTTTATGATGCAACTAGTGATGTGTGCGGTTGTTTATTTTTCATTTAGATCAAGTATGGAACTGCAAATTGTAATTTCCATATGTTCTTTATTTATTCTTGCCGTTATCTATCTCATGCTGGTTCGTTATTTTCTTAACTTGAGCAGAACACCAATCACAAATGCTTAAGAGAATTTATTTATCACCTACAGCGTATTATTTTAAAGACAGCTTTAAATTACCAAGCGGTGAGCTATCTTATTCAGATATTTATAAGGATGTGAATGCTTTTGAAATGAGCATAAAAACATATTTAGAAACAGATAAGCCCTGCTTAGCCTTAAACTCTGGAACGTCAGCTCTTCATATTGCTTTAAACTTGGCTGGTGTTACTTCGGGGGATTACGTCTTGTGCCAGTCTCATACTTTTGTTGCTTCTGCTAACACTATTAGGTATCAAGGTGCAATTCCCGTATTTATAGATAGTGAAGAGACCACATGGAATATAGACCAGCAGTATCTTGAAAGTGCTGTAAAAGATTTAAATTCAAAAAATATTTATCCAAAGGCACTTATCGCTACGAGTCTATATGGAATGCCATTTGAAGTTGATGCTATTGACGCTTTCGCGAAAGCGAATAATATAAAAGTTATTGAAGACAGTGCCGAAGCTTTGGGTAGTTCTTACAAGAATAGAAAATGTGGCACTCTAGGTGACTACGGTATCTTGTCTTTTAATTATAATAAAATTATCACTAGTGGTGGTGGAGGTATTTTGGTTTGTAAAAATGAAGAAGAATATTCAAGAGGATTAAAGCTAGCTACTCAAGCAAAAGAAAAGTCCATTCACTATCAGCATCAAGAGATAGGGTATAATTATAGAATAGGACATTTAAATGCAAAAATAGGTGTTGCCCAAATGAGTGTGTTGGAACAGAATATCAAGTCGAGAAGACAACTGAACGATTGGTATCGAAATTTGTTTGAAAATATAGAAGGAGTAGAGGTTCAGTTTGAAAAAAGTATGAGTTACCATTCCAACCACTGGCTTAGTGCTATACTAGTGGAGCCTTCACAAACAGCTGGAATCACTAGAGAAGATATACGACTAGTTTTGGAAAAGGATCAGATAGAATCCAGACCGCTTTGGAAACCTATGCACCTGCAGCCTTTGTATAAAGATTATCCTTATTATGGTGCTAAAGTTTGTGAGACCTTATTTGAAAAAGGATTGTGCCTGCCTTCTGGTTCTAACATGACCGATGAGGATCGGGAACGAATAGAAAATGCCATCCAGCGACTATTTAAAATCTAATACTTTGATCCTTATCTTATCAACAGTACGTGTCTAACTACATAGGCTGTTTGTTTTGTAGCCATACACCTATCAGCAAACCTTAATTTAAAGATCAACAGGTAGAGAAGTCTATAGGTCATAGCTTTATGAAGTCTAGGTGATTTTTAATGCTCCTGTTCTAAAAAGTTCAAGTAAGGTTGGAGGAGCAATATTGGAGAAAGGTAAACGGTCTAGTAGACTTACTGTTCTCCAGTCTGTCAGCAGGCATTCTGCAAAAGCTATTTAGGAGTAACTTCCCCTATTTGGCGGAATAAGTCCTAGGGATTTATCTTGATAAATCGCAATTAACTTCGATCAATGTTTACAATTGTATTCGTTAATCGGTAAAAAATGCTGAAAAACGAAAATAAAATTTTTAAAGTTGAAAAAGGCAAAGAAGTAGCTAAGTTCGTGTTCACAAATGCTATAAATAGAATAAAAATTATAAATGAGTTATGCGAAATAGAAAAATAATGTTTACCGTTTTTGCCTTTTTGGCAGTTGTCAGCTTTGCAAATGCACAAGTAAGTTTTGGTACTAATGTTGACGATCAAGCACCTATTCCCGGATTACTATTAGCTGCTCTAGCTGGTCTTGTGATAGGTGTACGAAAAATATACCATAAGAAATAAATTTATTTTATTTAATTTTAAGGGCAATGTAGATACATGGCCCTTTTTTTTACGCTATTTTTACGATCGGGGAAATGAAAGCAGAATACTTCAGAAATAGAGTGGCTCAAATATTTTGGAATGGGGACAATTCTCTCCAATTCAAGAATTTAAGGTATCTACCACGTTGGGTGGTAGTGGCCATAGATCTCCTATTAGTGGTCATCTCTTTCTATTTTTCCTTTCTAATAGTGGATAATATAGCGTCTACTTTTTATAACGTGCTTTCGATTTATCAACAAGCAACATTTATAATTCTTGTTTACGTCGCTTCCTTTTTTACGTTCAGCACCTATTCTGGCCTGATCCGTCATAGTACTTTTGTAGATATTTTTAAAATTGTGGTGGCTTGCTCATCAGCGATGTTAGTCCTGATAGCCGTCAACTACAGTTATTATTTTGTTTATGGAGAAAAGGTATTTTTAATGCCATTTCTGATTGTTAACATGACCATCTCCTTTATAGCCCTTTTGTCCTTTCGATTGTTTGTAAAAAGAGTTTATTCTTTTGTTTCTCAAAACAAACGAAAAAGCTACAATGTTCTTATCGTAGGAGTCAATGACGATAGCATCGCACTAGCTGAAGCACTTTCCACCTCAAAAAACCAAAACTTTAATCTTGTTGGTTTTATTTCTTTTAAAAAAGACCATCAGCGCATCAAAATTCTCGGAAAGCCTATTATCAAATACGGAAGTACCTTCTACGATAGGATTGCTCCTATGAAGGTGACTGGATTGATCATAGCAGGTTCTCAATTATCCATCAAGCAAAAAAACGAGTTGGTCGATAAGGCGCTGGCAAATGATTTAAAGATTTTCAATGTTCCTGATATCACTCAATGGACCGATAAAGAAGATGTTACTTCTAAAATTAAGGAAATTCAAATCGAGGATCTACTCGAAAGGGACGCTATACATTTAGAGGATTCGCAAATCTCTAACTATCTAAAAAACCGCAATGTTTTGATTACAGGGGGAGCAGGTTCCATAGGAAGCGAAATCGTACGACAAGTTTCCTGCTATCAACCAAAATGTATTCTTATTCTGGATCAGGCAGAATCCCCTTTGTATGATCTAGAATTAGAGTTAAAGGAAAAGTTTCCAAACATTTCCTATCAAGTAGTCTTAGCTGATGTTAGGCGAAAAGATCGATTGGAGCATCTATTTAGGGCCAATGATATTTCGGTTGTTTTTCATGCCGCGGCCTATAAGCATGTTCCTATGATAGAAAAGAATCCTAGAGAAGCCGTTTGTGTCAACATTTTAGGTACGGTTAACTTAGCTGATCTTTCGGTAGCATATGGTATAGACCGCTTTGTTATGATAAGTACAGACAAAGCAGTGAATCCGACCAACGTTATGGGAGCCAGTAAAAGAGCCGCAGAAATTTATGTACAATCTTTACAACAAAAAGCCGATGGCGAGACCAAGTTTATAACCACTCGCTTCGGAAATGTATTGGGATCTAATGGATCAGTCATTCCTTATTTTAAAAAACAAATTGAGAGTGGAGGCCCAGTAACGGTAACACATCAAGATATCATCCGTTATTTTATGACGATTCCAGAAGCCTGTCAATTGGTTCTTCAAGCAGGTACTATGGGTAAAGGTGGAGAGATTTTTGTGTTTGATATGGGGAAACCTGTAAAGATAATGGACCTGGCAGAGCGCATGATCAAACTTTCAGGCTTTAAACCTTATGAAGATATTGATATTAAAATCATTGGTTTAAGGCCAGGAGAGAAGTTGTTTGAAGAGTTATTAAGCAACACCTCTACTGCTATGCCTACCCATCATCAAAAAATAATGATTGCAAAAGACGACCCGCTTTGCTATGAAGACGTTTTAAATCACATTATCGAAATTGCCTCAGCAGCGCAGCAGGAGAATGAAGTTTATGTCGTCAGTAAAATTAAACAACTGGTACCAGAATTTATTAGTAAAAACAGTGTATTTGAACTGCTGGATAAAAACGTTAATCTATAGAATTCCCTACCTTTGCCCACATGAAAAATTCCTTATTTAAAATAGGACTAATAGCCCTTTTTGTAACTATTCTTAGCTCTTGTGTTCCCAAAAGTAAAATCATCTATTTGCAAGATATTGATTCGCAGCTTCCGACAAAAGAACTTAATTATGAATCTATAATCAAGAAAGATGATGTTTTAAGAATTATCGTCAGTAGTGAGGATATGGAACTGGCTAGGCCCTTTAACCAGCTGTTGAATGCAACTGCAGGTAATGAGTTAGTTGTAAATGGACAAAATAAATTATTAGGACATTTAGTAGACAATGATGGGGACATCAGTTATCCTTTGCTAGGTTCCATAAAAGTAGCCGGTAAAACAAGAAAAGAGCTTACTGATTTTTTACAGTCTCAAATTCGAGAACGGTTTGTAAAAGATGCTGTGGTTGATGTACGGATTGTTAATTTTAAAGTGACTGTCTTAGGAGAAGTAAATATACCAGGAACATTTGATTTGGAGTACAACCGCATCACCTTACTACAAGCCATAGGCACCGCGGGAGATTTAACTATTTACGGTAATAGAAAAAATATTACGGTGCTACGTGATGTAAATGGTATTCAAAAAGTTCATAAAATAGACCTTACCAAATCCGACTTTATAGATTCTGACTTTTATTATCTTCAACAAAATGATGTTGTTGTTGTAGAGCCTAACTACGCTCAAGTACAGGCAGCTGGCTTTAATAGAAACGCTTCTTTGTTTGTATCTATAGCTTCCGTCTTATTATCCCTAATCGTCATTATTTCAAGAAATTAAATGTCTGATATGAACACTACCAATTTGGAATACAATCAAAACGTTTCTTTAAAAGATCAGATCTATCAATACTTGAGGTACTGGCCTTGGTTTCTACTAAGCGTGATTGTTTTTCTTTCCGTGGGTAAAGTGTATTTAAGATACGCAACAAACGAATACAAAGCCACAGCTAAAATACTGATAAAAGATACTCAAGGTGGTGGCGGTCTTTCTGAACTTTCTGCTTTAGGTGACCTGGATGTATTGGGCAACTCGTTTAATACGGTTGAAAATGAGATAGAGATTTTACAGTCGAATAGATTGATCAATCAAGTGGTAGAAAACTTGGATTTAAATATTGTTTATACGCGAACAGGAAATATTAAGACTACTAATATTTACAAGCAAAGCCCGGTCAAACTAACTTTGTTGGATGATGCAGCTGGTTATATGATGAAAGAATCTATTTCTTTGATCATACAACCAGTAGATGAGCAATCCTTTAAAATAAAGCTTCAAGATGCAAATAAGTACGAGAGTCATTCGTACGGAGCGGAGTTTAGCATAGAGGGTTTAAACCTTGTATTAGTTCCCAATAATCCGTTCCTTTTAGGTTTAGAAATAGAACAACCAGAAGAAGTTAAGGATTGGGAGGAACTTTATATTACGATCAACCCGATATTTAAAACAACTAAGTCCATCAAATCAAAGCTTACAGTAACAAAAGCTGATAAACGGGGGAGTGTATTGGAATTAGGTCTTATAGACCCTATAAAAGAAAAAGCAGAAGACCTGCTCAATAATTTGGTTGTGGTGTTTAATCAAGATGCTATTAAAGATAAAAATGAAGTAGCTCAGAATACCGCTCAATTTATAGACGAACGTTTAGCGGACATTCAAAAGTCTTTAGATAGTTTAGAAAGAGGTATTCAACGCTTTAAGACATCAGAAAACTTAACCGATCTAGTAGCGGAATCGGCGCTGAATTTACAATCTTCTGCTGGTATAGGTAGAGAGGTTATAGAGGTGGAGACCCAATTAAAAATAGCAGAGTTGCTTCAAGTTAAATTAGAAGCAGATCAATTTGACTTTATACCAGAAAATGTGGGTTTAGAAAGTTTAGACCTTCAGCAGGCCTCTGCTAAATACAACGTCTTGATACAAGAATATTTGAGGTTTAAAGAAAATGCCACTTCAGACAATCCAGTATTGAGAAGATTAAGTAATGAAATAGTAAGTTCAAAAGAGGCCATTTTATTATCCTTGAACAACGTTATTAATTCTATCAGAATACAAAAGCAAAGCCTGAATAAAGAGCTCAATAGAGTTTCTGGTAAAATAGCTAATGTTCCAGAAAATGAAAGGGTTAATAGAGATATTGAAAGAGACCGAGTAGTGGTGGAAGCCGTTTACTTATTACTGAATCAAAAAAGGGAAACTACAGCCATTTCGCTCGCTGTTACCGCCCCTAAAGCAAAAATAGTAGACTACGCCTTAGCACCTCTAGAGCCGGTTTCTCCAAAACAGAAAATAGTTTATTTAGCCATGTTGATGTGGGGTTTATTGTTTCCAGGAGCAATAGTCTACGCAAGATCTATTTTTTACAATAAAATAGAATCCAGATCTGATGTAGAACGCGGTTTACCTAACAGTACCATTCTCGGAGAAATACCAAAATTAGATAAAGACAGTATTGATTACATTCAATTAAACGATAGATCTATTTTAGCAGAGTCGTTTAGGATCATTAGGACCAACCTTCAGTACAAGCTCAATGCGATCAATCATGACCATACTAAAGTGGTGTTAGTTACGTCAACCATTAAAGGGGAAGGAAAAACCTTAGTGGCTTATAATCTCGCGAACACCTTTTCTTACAGTGGAAAAAAGGTACTGTTGATAGGGGCAGATATTAGAAATCCACAACTTCACAGGTACTCTGATAAAGTGTCAAAAAGAACTCCTGGAGTGACAGAATTTCTTACCGATGACCATTTAAATCTAAAAGACCTGACCATTACTTCATCAACAAACCCAAATTTAGATATTCTTTTATCAGGCGCTATTCCACCTAATCCAGCAGAGTTATGGATGCAAGACAGGACCAAAACCTTATTTGATGAGGCTAAAGAAAACTATGATCTCGTGATTGTTGATAGTGCACCTACTATATTAGTAACAGATACGCTACTGATTAATAAATATGCAGATGTAACTGCTTATGTCACGCGAGCTAATTATACAGATACTTCGTTATTAGAATTCGTTGCTGATACTATTGAAGATGGTAAGCTGAGTAATGTGGCAGTAGTAGTGAATAATGTGAAGTTAGTTAACTTTGGGTACGGTAATAAATATGGCTACGCTTACGGTATAGAAAAAAAGACTTTTTGGAATACTTTTATGAGTAGATTTAAAAAGAAGCGCAGCTTTGAGTAAAAGGCTGTAATTTTAAAGATCAAATACAAGCTTGTGGTTTTCCACAAGCTTTTTTATGGAGGAAATTTGTTTTTTCTTAATCTTAATTTCCTTAATCTTTTCCAAGTGAGATAATTTATGAGCATCAGTTCCCACGTACTCATACATTCCTTTATCCAAAAGTGATGTTGCTTTTGTAAAAGATTCCTCACCATAATGATCTGATAGGGAGAGCAAGTTGAGTTGTAGTTCAAACCCTCGCTCCTTTAGATCTTTAATCTCATCTATTGATTTGATGTATCTATAGCGTTCTGGATGCGCTAATATAGGAATCAAAGGCTTTTGACACATTTTAAACACCAATTCTTCCAAATGTTCAGGACGTTGAAAATAGGACAACTCTGTAAGTAGGTAGTTCTTATGAAGACACAGGTAGTTGCTTTTTTCTATAATTTCACCAAACTGCCCGTCCATCATATATTCTGATGCGGTATTTAAGATAAAGTCCCTTGCATCTGTAGGCTCTAAAGCTAACTTTGTTTCTTGGAAATTAGCCGTAATTTTAGCAACATCATTAAGGTAATAATCTTCCATGGTATGTGGTGTAGCGATAGCATTCTTTACACCTATGGCCTTCATGCCTTTAATCATCTCTAAAGTAGTATCTAGATCAGGTGAGCCATCGTCCATCCCTGGTAACAGATGATTGTGAATGTCGGTAATACCATCTAAAAGGTCTATCAGATGAATAGATTTATTAAAAAAGATCATGAATTAAAGTTTTAGAAGCTGTTGTACTTCTTGCATTTCATATTCAACAGGGAATAATTCTTCCATGATCATGATGTATTCCGAATTTCTTTTTAAAGCATTTTGTAAATGAAACTTTCCTTTTAGCAGATCTGCTTTTTTTAGATAAAGTCCAGCGAGTCTGTATTCCAGTTCCACTTCTTCTGGATAGAATTCTAATCCGCTTTCTATATTAGAAATAGCAGTATCTATTTCACCTAGATGGAGGAGGAGGTCACACCTGTTAATCCAGGTAGAAAGTTCATAATTACCTAGCTCTATAGCTCTGCGATAACCGTATTCTGCTTCTTCTACAAAATTAAGCCTTCTATTGATAGAGGCATACTTGGTCCAGTACAGCGCATTATCTGCATCTATCTCCGTGGCTTTCTCTATATAATTGAGGGCTTTTTGATAATCCAGCCTTTTGGTATAAAAGCTTACTATAGATAACCATCCTTTATCAAGTAAAGGATCTTCTTTAACGCATTGTTTGAAGTATTTAATAGCGTTTTCGTCAACACCTAATTTTTCAAAACATTTCCCCAATCGCAAATAGGCAAATGAGGTAGGGTCGTCTAGTGTAAGTGTAATTTGATAATTTTCAATAGCTTCATTATACCTGCCTAATTTCTCTAGAACTTTACCTTTTTCTAAATATGCTCCTACAAAATGATCGTCAGAAATAATAGCAAATTCAAATGCTGAAAGAGACTTTTCATACATTTTTAGGTCAAAATATTGTTTACCTACTTGATGCCATGCCACTTCACTATAAGGGTTCTTATCGAGAAATAGATTTAAGAAGTCTATAGCTTGCTGGTGTTCTTGTAGGAAATCAAAACAATAAATAATATTGTAAAGTGCCGAGTAGTCAGTGTCGTCCAGCTCTAAGCACTTCATGAAATTCACCTTTGCATTGGAATAATCTTCAATAAAAAGAAATTCCATTCCTATTAAATTATAGACATCTGCTTGATCTAGGGTAAGGTCCAAAGCCGTTTTAAGCAGCTCTATAGCCTTATCATGGCGTTCTGTCTTTGAAAAGATATTAGCCTTTTGAATATAGATTTCAGAATTTTGTGGTTCGATTTCAAAAAGCTCATTGAGAACCTGCTCTGCTTGAGAAAACTGATTGTCAAATATATACACCTCTGCTTTAAAGAGCCTTAAGTTAACCGCAGTTGGGTGCTGAGAAATCCCTAGACTTATGGCTTTACGAGCCAATACCATTTTACCTTCTTCTAGGTAATGTTCAATGATTTGATCAAACTCGTCACTGTCAAAGAATCCAACTTCGTTAGATTTTAACATGAGTTCAAATTTTTGGATGCTTAAATCTCCATCACTGTTTAAGTCAAATTGCATACGCAGAATATTAAGAATTCTAGTTCTACTAAGTTCAATTTTTTTGCCAAAGTCTCCGCAAAAACAAGATATCTCTTGTCAACAACTTATAAACAGATTGTTTTAAGAATGATGGGCATAAAACTCTTCGGTTACCTCTAGTAGTATTCTACAGGCAAAATCAATTTCAGAATTGGTAATGGTATAAGGTGGAGTCATTCTGATAGCTCGCTTTTCATAGAGTAATAAAAAGAAGATGACACCTCTGTTTCGGCATTCATCCACTATTTGAGTAGTGAATTTATCGTCTGGGAGTAAGGCAATAAGCATAAGACCTTTACCTCTTACCTCTAAGATGTTTTTGTGTTGCAAGCTTTCGCGAAAGCGAGATTCCTTATCACGCATCTCTTCCATATAAGTGCCACCTTCTATTTCTGTAAGCGTGGCAAGTGCTGCTGCTGCAATGACTGGATGCCCTCCAAAAGTGGTTATATGGCCCAACATAGGCGATTGCTTGAAATAAGACATGTGTGCCCTGCTGGTAGTCAAAGCCCCTATAGGAAGACCGCCAGCGAGCCCTTTACCTGTGATGACCATGTCTGGAACGATATGGTGTTGCATGAAGTAAAACATACTTCCCGTGCGACCTATACCAGGTTGGATCTCATCTATAAGGAGTAAAGCGCCCGTTTCTTTACAACGTTTACTCAACTCCTGCATCCAAATGTTGCTTGGAATCTTAAATCCAGCGCCACCTTGAATACTTTCTATGATGACTGCCGCGGTATTTGTAGTAATCAACTTCAGGTCTTGTAGACAGTTGAAGTTGATATGAGTAATGTCTGGTAGTAGGGGTCTATAAGGAGCTTTACGTTCTTCATAATCCATAAGACTTAGGGAACCCATCGTGTTCCCGTGATAGGCTTTTTTCATCGCGATAATCTGAGAACGTCCCGTCACACTGCGAGCCAGTTTTATGGAAGCTTCAACAGCTTCAGTGCCGCTGTTGACAAGATAAGTGGTTTCTAATGGGGCGGGAAGTAGAGATGCGATTTTCTTGCACAATTGCACCGCCGGTTCTTGAGAAAATTCTCCATATACCATGACGTGCATATAAGTGTCGACCTGTTTTTTTATCGCTTCTGTGATGACTGGATGGCAGTGACCTAGTGGCAGGGCACTAACACCTGCTACCATATCTAAGTATTTGTGACCTTGTTTGTCATAAATATAATTTCCTTTTGCATGATCTATTTCTATTCCAGGAGCAAAAGGAGTTGTCTGTGCCTGATAATGGTAAAAATCATCCTTCATTTTCTGCTTTCTTTTTTCTAATGCGATCAGGTGTGTCTGTAGCTCTTGTTTTTAGATCCTTTTCTTTTAACCTGGAATTCTCGTTGATTTCTAACTTTTTGTCTTGTTTGAAAAAGTCTTCTTCTAGTTTGGGTAAAGGGATCCCTTGAATAGGAACGAGTACTGGGGCTGGTTGTCCTTTAAAAAGGTCTTCCTTTGTTGCGATCATTTCTTCTCCGCGCCAAATAAAGCCTCTTAAGCTACGCGCATTTTCGGGCAGCTCATCTGGAGGATAGGTGATATCGTCAGGATTGTCAAAATTAGTAATAACGCTCATCTCCTTATCTTCAAAGAGGATCACCATTCTACCACTAGTTCCTTTATTAATTCCTATGAGTTGCTGTTTTTCATTACGAGAATAAATAAGATTCTCTACATTTTTATTGATGTGAACGACCTCAAGTTCACTAGAGTCATTAAACTTTCCAATGAGTTCTTTTCCTTTAATTTGGTTAAAACCACCGCTACTATCTTGATCGATAATAAAAGCGTTGAAGAATACGTGCAAGCTATCGAGTTTCTCCGTTTGAGTATTGCTTTGAATATGTATGCTGTCTCCTGTCATCTGACTTTTACCGCTCCATAAAACAGGTTGAGTAATCATCTTAGTAAGTCCGGTACTTTGTCTGGTGATAATCGAGTCACACCTACCGCTCAAATCACTTTTAAACAGTCGCACATCATAAAACCCTCTTACAATTCTATCGTCTTCAGGGCCAGTGACCATCAATTTATCGGCATGTATATAAAGACTGTCTTGATCTTGAATAGAAATAGCAACAGCTCTCTTGGTGATAAAAACAGAATCCTTTGCCCGATAAACCTCGGCATAATGTCCTTTTATAACGGACTTATTTATGGTGTCGGTCACCACTATATGGTTAGTAGCACTGGCAAATGATCTTCCCCTATTAAAGTACAAACTGTCTCCAGTTAGCGTACGATTGTTGTAATCTATTCTAGAGTTTTTAATAAAATAACCTTCATCTGCTCTGGTATCGTAAAAACCTCGTTCGCAATAAACGGTACTGGTTTCTCCTTTTATGGTAGATGGTCCATACATATACGTGTGACCAGTTTCTGTATAAAAATTAAGGTGATCACTATCAATAGTATATTCTGGATTGGTCACCTTTACATTTTCGAGAAATTGATATCTTTTCTCTGCAATAAAATAACGGCCTATCCTGCTTTTTAAAGTACTTGCAGTGTCTTTTACTGTTCCACCGCTTCGGTAATACGCCTGTTGTTTGGCACGATCAAAAAATAAGCTGTCTGTTTTTAAAGTAGTGCCAGGGTTTTTCATATCTACATTGCCACTGGCAAAAGCAAACTGCGTCTTACCGTTATACTCTGCATATTTAGAACTCATTCTTATAGAATCGCCTTGATTCATACGCACATTATCAAAGATCCTTATAAAATTATCTTTCCGATAAAAAACAGCTCTATCGCACCACATTTCAATGCCTTTATGTTGTACATATACTTGATTGTTGCCATTTCCAGCATAAACAACTGCTCCAGGGAAAAGCGCTTCATTTATTTGACTAAAGCCTCCTCCAGTTACCTTTATCAAGGAATCGTTTGCTTGTGTCTGACCTATACAAAGGTGGACATTACATAAAATAAGAAGCCAAATTAAATTTTTCAAATAGGTTTTTTTTCTGAGTTCAAAATTACAACACCTGATCAGAAATGAGGCGGCTTTTATAGGAGCATTATAGAGTTCGGTTTTTTACCTAAGTAAATCCAAGTCGCTATAAAAATATAATTCTTTTAGTTCAAGACTTGCAAAAGTTCGATAACTTTTAGTAATTACCCATAAACCAAGTGTCTGGCATGGTGTTTATGTTTTCATTGAAAACGGAAGATTTTGAAATGCTTCGCGTTCCTAAAGAACTTTCACTTAATTTGTTGATCTCGTAACGGATCAAATTCCAGCCTTCTTTAATTTTAAGGTTGTAGGAATCTGTCTTTAAATAGATTTCATCAGTACCATCTTCAAAAAGATGTTTAGTTTCTGATTCACCTTTAATAGAAAAAGGATCTTTTGCATAGATGTAATAATAATGATGACCAGTTTCTGCTACCGCATCTTTTGTTCCTATTACATAATTCACAAAATTTTGACTAGAAGCAGGATAGATATAGTCATTTTCATTAGTGCCAATAACTTCAAATCTGTAATATTTACCAGCAAAAGCCAGTTTTGCTTCTTTTCCCGTAAATGATAAAATGTCAGCGTTAGGAAAACTTTCTAATGCATTGGTGTAGTTGAGTTCATAAGCTGCAATAGGAGAAGTGTTATAAGCTTCAAAAGCTTTTTTTGTTATTTGATCAAAATCCGTAGGCAGTTCGATTTTAAAACGTCCATCTTCTTTTAGTACCCCTGCAAATAAGGGCTCGACAAAATATCCCATGATATTAATAGCGCCAGTGATGTCACTAGGGTTTTTAACGGTATCTTCTATGGTAAAAGCAGTACTTGAACTGGTTGGTTCAGGCACCTCTTTTTTGTCAGTTGACGTTCTACATCCTGCGATTGCTAGGAAGAGAAGTAGTAATAGAGGCTTGTACATTATCTGGTTTTATTAGATTTGAACATGGAATCTAAAATCAAATTGATTCCTTGAAAAATAAAAACTACCGCTAGGATGGCAAATGCTATTCCAGGTATTAAAAATATAATGGGATGCTCTGATCCAGCTCCTATATAAATAAGAATAGGGCCAGCAAAAATAAATAAAACACTTATCCCAAGTCGTTTAACTCCTCTTACGAGAACTTCTCTGTCAGTTGATGTTTGTTCCATAGTTAACAAAGTCCTTGTTGAGCAATAGCATTTCTTACACTACCGTGATCGAGTAATAATTGACGTGCTAACTCATATTCAACTCCAGTCGCTTCCATTATCATACGTGTTCCGCGATCTACGAGCTTGTTATTACTTAACTGCATATCGACCATTTTATTACCTTTCACATGACCTAATTGTATCATGACGCTGGTACTGATCATGTTGAGAACCATTTTTTGAGCTGTTCCAGCTTTCATTCTACTACTGCCAGTTACAAATTCTGGACCTACAGTAACAGCAATAGGAAAGGAGGCTGCCTTATCTAACGGGCTTCCTTCATTGCACGTAATACATGCCGTAGTGATACCAATCGTATTGCAATGCTCTAATCCACCTATAACGTAAGGGGTGGTGCCGCTAGCCGCGATACCTATGACCACATCATTTCGATCGATGTGAAAGTTTTGTAGATCTTTAAAAGCTTGTTCAGAATCGTCTTCAGCATTTTCCACAGCCTTTCTTATCGCTAGATCACCGCCAGCTATAAGACCTATAATTTTATCATCACTTACGCCAAAAGTAGGAGGACATTCACTAGCATCTAATATTCCTAGACGACCACTGGTCCCTGCGCCTATATAAAAAAGTCTGCCGCCAGTAGCCATTTTCTGGACAATAATAGGTATTAAAGCTTCTATTTTAGGAATCACTTTTTCCACTGCGGTCGCCACAGTTTGATCTTCCCTGTTCATGCTTTGTAACAGTTCTCTGGTACTCATCTTTTCCAGATCATTGTAATGAGAATCTTGTTCTGTAATTTTTTTAAATGTCATAAGAATAGTTTCACTTAGCTACAACAACTTGTGTAGTCTCAACTTTTTTTTTACAAAACCAAAAAGCGGAATGAATAATAGTCTAATAAGAAACAGTATCTACAATCTCGAGTCCATAACCTATAATCCCTATGCGCTTGCTCTGCTCAGAATTAGTCATCAACTTGAGTTTGCTGATCTCCAGATCATGAAGGATTTGAGCTCCTATGCCGTAGTCTTTGTTGTCTAAATTACGCCTTGGTGCTTTGACAACTCCATTTTCTTGAAGGCCTTTAAGCTCTTCTAACCTGCCTAACATATTCTCTGGTTCAAATTGCTGATTGATAAAAACTATAGCCCCTTTTCCCTCTTTGTTTAAAAGATCAAACATCGCATCTATTTTACGGTCTGCATCGCTGGTTAGGGTAGAAAAGAGATCGTTATTTACTTGCGTAGAATTCATTCGGGTAAGTACGGATTCTTCTTCTTTCCAATCGCCCAAAGTCAAAGCAATATGAATCTGATTATTAGTGGTTTGTTGATAGGCGCGCAGTCGGTATTTTCCAAAACGCGTCTTTAACATAAAATCTTCTTTCTTAACGATAAGACTATCGTGCTTCATACGGTAAGCTACTAGATCTTCAATAGATACCAGTTTTAGATTGTGTTGTCTTGCTACTTCTACAAGTTGAGGAAGTCGGGCCATAGTCCCATTTTCATTCATGATCTCCACAATGACTCCTGCAGGTTCATGACCAGCAAGTCTTGCAAAGTCAATAGCAGCTTCTGTGTGACCAGTTCTTCTCAACACACCACCATCTTTTGCTCTTAATGGAAATATATGACCAGGTTTACTTAAGTCATGAGGTTGTGTGTCTTTATTAATGATGGCTTGTATGGTTTTTGCTCTATCACTAGCACTTATTCCAGTAGTTACTCCATGACCTCTTAAATCTACAGAAACAGTAAAGGCTGTTTCCATAGGGTCAGAATTATTAGTGACCATCATGGCAAGTTCTAATTCTTTACATCTCGATTGTGTAAGAGGAGCACAAATCAAACCACGACCATAAGTAGCCATAAAGTTGATCATTTCTGGGGTGACAGATCTCGCACTGGCTAGAAAATCACCTTCGTTCTCCCTATTTTCATCATCTACCACGATGATGATTTTTCCATTTCTAATGTCTTCTATAGCATCTTCAATACGATCCAATTGTATGGCTTTTGAAGTTTTTTCTTCGGTAATCATAAACCTTAATTCTTTGTTACAAAGATAAGGATTAAGCCGTTGCGCTAGGAGATTTTGGGTGTTTTTTAAACTTTGCAAACAGCTGGGCAAAGCTGAACTCATTATTAAAGATTCCTTGATCTGTAGTGGCTCTGTAGGTGAGGTAAATCCCAATAGGGAAAATAATAAACGTGCTCATCCATGCTCCAAGCCAGGCGGGAAAAGCACCTTCAGCAGCTGCTTTTTCAGCAAAAATACCTATAAAGTGATAGGTTAGAAAAAACAAAGTAGCTACCACAAGAGGTAATCCCATTCCACCTTTTCTTATGATGGCTCCTAATGGTGCACCAATAAAAAACAGGATGACACAAGCAACTCCTAAAACATATTTTTTATGAATCTCTATTTCGTGTTTTGCCAGCCTAGATTCCTCTCCTTTTATTTGGGCTACTCGATTTTGAACAGCGGCTCGCTGACTGCGCATTTTTGACATAGCCACATCTAAAGTTCTACGCTGGTCAAATATTTTCAGGGAAGTCAATAGGTCTTTAGGGGGCTCTTTTATGCTGTCTAGCTCCACTCTCTTATCTAAGGCACTGGGTGACCATGTATTATGTTGGTTGTTTCTATAGATTTTGTAATTGTTCGTGAGTGCTAATGAAAAAGTATCGATGCGATTGTAGAGTTCATTAATCTTAAGCATTCGATGATTATCAGTGACTGATTCTTCACTGAGATCTACTTTATTCAATTGTGATACATCAATATTTAGAGTGTAACTGTCAAAATAACTCTTCACAAATGGGGAACTATTTGCTTTTCTTGGCTGCGTCAGGTATAAGTCTTCATAGTAATTGCCTTCTTCTAGAACCAGCTGGATCACGTTAGACTTTAGCGAACTTTTTAACTCACCTCGTTTGCTTTTTATAACCGTATAATTACCGTTTTTACTAGAATTCTTTTTATGTATGATGACATCGTTAAGGAATTCACCGTTTTCACCAGACTTTTCGGCTACCTTAATGTTGATATCGCCTAGTTGATTAAAGGTTCCCTCACTTATCGCCATAGCAGGCTTCATCTTAGCAATATTACCACGCAAGTTTCTTTGTTTTAAATACCCCCAAGGAATAACGGTATTGGCAAATAGAAAGGAAGTAATTCCTATACCCAAAATAACAATAGTAAGCGATCTCATGGCTCTTTGCAGAGAAATACCATTTGATTTCATAGCAGCAAACTCATAGTTCTCTGCCATACTTCCAAAAACTAAAATTGCCGTTAATAGAACACTTAAAGGTAATGCGATAGGCACGGCAACTGGAGTAGAGTAGTAAAGAAATTTTACAATTGTTACCACGTCTAGGTCTTTTCCTGCTAGCTCTTTAATGTATAACCATATCGCTTGTAGAATAAGAATAAACATTAATACAATAAAGACGCTTAAAAACGTCTTTATGTATTGAGTTAATATGTAACGATCTAAGATCTTCAAATTATACCGAGTGCGTGTTAAAGTAATTCATGATCAATGGATATCAGTTCATTTCTTGAATAACCCAATTCTTATATTGACTGGCATCAAATGTAAAGGAGCTCTTAGGTAAAGGCTCGTTAGTTTTTAAGGATTTCAAAGTAAATGTAGCTACAGTTCCAGAATTTTCTGTGATAATCGCCTTATTGATATGTTTTGTATTTACATCTATACCTAATAAAACACTCTTGTATTCAGAGTTAGATTTAATAGGAGTTAATTTTACAAATTGTATTTTTCTTCCGCCTTCGTTTTGAATGATATCCCATTTTTTGGTATATCCTTTCTCATAAAAAGTAAGAATGTTAGAAGGAGTGATCATTTGATTCCCATCTGTACGCACTTTAGAAATCGTAACCTGCTGATCTTCAGAGTTAACAGCATATTGCTTTTTACCGTCAAAGATGTAAGTGGTTCCTAAAAAGTTGACATTGTATTTTTGACCAGCCATTGTTGCATCACCTTGCACATCCATGTCGGTACCCGTTTTAGGGTTCCTGAAATTACCTTTATAGGTAAAGGATACGTTGTCGTAGGACTTGAATTTCTGTGCTACTTCGTTAAGTAATTTATCTGCTGGAGTGTCTTGTGCTGTTGCCGCTTTCGCGAAAGCGAAAACCATAAAAACAGATAGGATATAATTTTTCATTGTGTGACTTTAATTGTTGCTTTCTTCATTTAAAAATACTTCGAGGGACGCGAGATCTGGAATTAAAACTTGTCTCGCTTTACTTCCTTCAAAACCACCCACAATACCAGCAGCTTCGAGTTGATCGATTATTCGACCAGCACGATTGTAGCCTAGTTTCAATTTACGCTGCAATAACGAGGCGCTACCTTGTTGTGCAACGACTATAATCTCTGCAGCTTCTTTGAATTTTGCGTCTCTCTCCTCTATATTATTATCAATACTTGTGCCACCTTCTTCGCCTACATACTCAGGAAGTAAATACGCATCAGGATAAGCTTTTTGCCCACCTATAAAGTCTGTTATTTTTTCTACTTCTGGAGTGTCCACAAAAGCACATTGAATCCTGATAAGTTCATTTCCAGCGGTATACAACATGTCTCCACGACCTATCAATTGGTCTGCACCACCGCTGTCTAAAATCGTGCGAGAATCTACTTTTTGCATTACTCTAAAAGAAATTCTAGCAGGGAAGTTGGCCTTTATCATACCTGTAATTACATTAACAGATGGTCGCTGCGTGGCGATGATCAAGTGAATACCTATTGCACGTGCGAGTTGCGCAAGTCTGGCAATAGGTGTTTCTACTTCTTTACCAGCGGTCATGATCAGGTCTGCAAACTCATCTACGACCAGCACGATATACGGCAAGAACTTATGCCCGTTTGCAGGATTCAATTTGCGCGCTTTAAATTTAGTGTTGTACTCTTTGATATTACGGCACATCGCATCTTTAAGAATATCATAACGCTGATCCATTTCAATACATAGACTATTCAAGGTATTGATAACCTTAGAATTGTCAGTGATAATGGCCTCTTCACTATCCGGTAATTTGGCCAGATAATGTCTTTCTATTTTGTTGAATAAAGTCAATTCTACTTTTTTAGGATCCACGAGTACAAACTTAACTTCGGCAGGATGTTTAGAATAGAGTAGGGAAGTAAGAATCGCATTCAGACCTACAGACTTTCCTTGTCCTGTTGCTCCAGCCATAAGCAGGTGAGGCATTTTAGCGAGATCAACAACAAAAGTTTCATTTGATATAGTCTTTCCAAAAGCTATAGGTAATTCCATTTCTGCATTTTGGAACTTTGGTGATGCAATAACAGATCGCATGGATACTATAGATGGATCGCTATTAGGTACCTCAATACCAATAGTTCCTTTTCCTGGAATAGGAGCGATGATACGTATCCCTAGTGCGGCGAGAGATAAAGCAATGTCATCTTCTAAATTTTTAATTTTTGAAATCCGTATTCCTGCTTCTGGAACGATTTCATAAAGGGTTACTGTAGGTCCAACGGTCGCACTAATTTTTGCAATTCCAATTTTATAATTCTTAAGTGTTTCTACAATACGGTCTTTATTTGCTTGTAGTTCTTCTTCATTAATCGTAATGGTCTTTCCTTTGGTATAATCTTTTAAAAGATCAACAGGCGGAAATTGAAAGTTGCTCAACTCTAAGGTAGGGTCAAACTCGCCAAAGTCCTCTACTAGTTTTGAGGCCTTACTATCAATCATTTCTTCTTCATCGATTATTTGCTCGATTTCCATTCCAATATCGTTCTCATCCTTTGGAGCAACGGTTTTTTTAAGAACTGGTTCTAAAGCAACCTCTTCTTCTGGAATAGAGATTTCCATACCGCTTCCTGAAAAAGTTATGGAAGATTTAGGGTCTTGCTCTGTGACAGCATTTTCTTCAGAGATCCCTTCTACAGTTGCTTTTTTCCAGTCACTTTCTTCGTCTGTAGTTTCTATATGTTCAAAGCCTTCTTTTACTTCAGATGCTTTTTTAGAAAAATAAGCACTGATGCGTTCTGGAGTTAATTTTAATCGCAATACCAAGTAAACGATCGCAATGAACGTCATAACAAGCACGGCACCTAGTAATCCTAAATAATCTTGTAGAAAGTCATTCAGTTCATATCCTACTTTTCCACCCAATAAGGTGTTGGTATTATGGAAAAAGCCTAGGAAAACAGACGTCCACACGAGCAATAAAAGTCCCCAAAACCATAGATTTGAAATTCGCTTTCGCGAAAGCGAGAACGCACTATCACCACTAGCAAATAAAAATATTCCTGAAATAATAGTAAGTACAGCAATAGAAAAGGCTGGGATTCCAAAACCTTTATAAATAAAAACATGTCCCAACCACGCGCCCAGCTGACTGATCCAGTTCTTAGTTTCTGTGGTTCGCTCTCCTAGGGCCTGCAACACACTTTGATCTTGCGTTCCGGTAAATAAATAAGAGATAAAAGAAAATAGTAATAGCAAACCGATTACTATTAGCGCGCTTCCTATAATTACTTCTTGTAATCTATTAAGCTTTAAACTAGGTACCTGGAATGGTTCTTTGGTTTTTGCAGTAGTTTTCTTAGATGTAGTTTTTTTACGCGCCATGTGTTATAGTGAACGAGCAAAAATAAGAATATTGCACGTTAATGAAGTTAGTAGTTGTTAGTTATTAGTTAACAGAGTTGTGATTGGAAGAAGATACAAGATCATTGCGCTAAAAGAATTAAGAATAAAGACTTTTTTTGTCAGTAGGGTCCTGCTATAAAATTAGGCTGTACCGTATATAAATATAGGTAATAGTTGGTTTCAAGTTTATTGGAGAGCCATTTAGATTTCATGGTGAGTCTAGGCAGACATTACCTATTTCAGAAAACAGCAGGTATATGAAATCATTTCTTAGTCGATTTAAATAAATGAAGAGATTTCTCTTTTAACCGCGGGTTTATAAGATGCCTCAAGCTTTTGGTCAGCAGAAAAGATTTTATTGTTTTATTAAAACAATGCCTTTATATAAGGAACATAAATAATCAACCCCACAATGGTAGAAGCGATAGCGGTCATCACAACAGCGCCTGCAGCAATGTCTTTAATGTGACCTATTTTTTTGTGAAAATCAGGATGTATAAAATCGGCAATAGCCTCTGCGGTAGTATTCATGCCTTCAAGTCCCATAATAAGACCTATACAGAGGGTTTGTGCTATCCATTCTGTCGCGGTAATCTCAAAGTAAAAACCCGCAATAGTCATAATAATAGCTATTGCGGTTTGTACTTGAATGCTGGCTTCGGTGCGTAAAAGGATCAAGGCTCCTTTGAAAGCATATCCCATAGCTTTCCATCTGCCAGCTAAAAATTTAGTAAAACTCAATTACAAAAGTGTTTTAAGAGCCTCTAGATAGTTAGGTTCATCTGCAATTTCTGCAACTTGCTCTTTGTAGATCACTTTTCCTTCTTCATCAAGAACAACTACTGCTCTAGAGTGAAAGCCTGCAAGTGGACCAGAAGTCATGGTCAATCCGTAATCTTCTCCAAAAGAACCATCAATAACATCACTTAGGTTTTCTACATTTTCCAGTTCTTCATCGCTCGCAAAACGTTTTTGTGCAAAAGGAGTATCTCTTGAAATACACAAAACAGCTGTATTATCAAGTTGAGTAGCTCTTGTATTAAAGTTCTTTACTGATGTCGCACAAACGTCAGTGTCAATACTAGGAAAGATATTCAGGATGACACGTTTTCCTTTGTAGTCCTTTAAAGAAGCTTCAGAAAGATCTGTCTTTTTTAATTTGAAGTCAGGTGCTGGAGTTCCTACTTCTGGAAGAGTGCCGCTGGTGGAGATTTCATTTCCTCCTATAGTTATAGTTGCCATGATGTTGGTTTTAAATGTATCATCCAAAGTTACAATTAACCTTAGGATGCTTTTTTAATGTCTTGTTAATTATTTAGGCAGCTCCACCCATGATAAGATAGCATCTACATCTTCGGTTGAAAGTTGAGGGAACGCATTCATATTAGATTGCTTGTACTCCTTATAAATGGCTACTGCTTGTGCATCTCCAGATTGGATCATCGCTGTACTGTCATAAATCCAGGTGTAGATCCATTGCATTTCTCTTCGCTCGGTTACTTTGTGTAATGCTGGTCCTACTGCTTTTTTATATCTTTTATGACAAGAAGCGCAATTAGTGTTAAAAATGGATTTCCCTAATTCTTGCTGTTCCGTCAGTACTGCTTTTGTAGTGATGACCATTGTTTTAACAGGAGCTTGTAAAGCATATTGTTGCTGCTCGTGTGCGACTAAAAATGCAGCACAAAAAATCACTGCAATCATGGCGAGAATAAGTCCAGAAATAACACCTAGGGAACGAGAAAGTTCGTTAAACATAAGTATTTGATTTTATAAGGTTTATCTGTGGTAAGAGCGCTTTCGCGAAAGCAAACCAACTCTAATCAAGATAATACTCAAACCTCATTTTAGAAAAGAAATACTCGCTTATCGCAATAGATAAATCCAATGACATGTCTTATTTTTGTAGAAAATATCTATCATGACAATTACACAGTTAAAATACGTTCTTGCAGTTGCTCAATATCAAAATTTCACCAAAGCAGCAGATAAGGTTTTTGTGACGCAGCCTACTCTTAGTATGCAGATTCAAAAACTGGAAGATGAGCTTGATGTGCAAATTTTTGATAGAAGTAAAAAGCCTATTGAGCTAACAGAAACAGGAAGAAAAATTGTAAATCAGGCTCGTAATATTGTGAATGAAAGCGATCGCATTCAAGATATTGTGGATCAGGAAAAAGGTTTTATAGGTGGAGAATTTAAGATAGGAGTTATTCCTACCGTCATGCCTACCTTATTGCCGATGTTTTTGGCCAATTTTGTAAATAAATACCCTAAAGTAAAATTACGTATTGAAGAACTGACAACAGAAAATATTATGGAAAGTCTTCAAGATGGAAGTATAGATGCTGCGATTGCCGCTACACCTTTGAAAAACGATATGATCAAAGAGCGGGTGTTGTACTACGAGCCTTTTGTAGCATATGATCCAAGGTTATCAGGTAAGCCTAAATCAAAAATTAAGGTAGAAGATATCAATGTGGATGATTTGCTTCTTTTGGAAGACGGACATTGCTTTAAAGACAGTATATTAAATTTGTGTCGAAGTTCGAGAGATACAGGTAGAGAACGTTTTATGTTAGAAAGCGGTAGTTTTGAAACCCTTATAAAACTAGCTGATGAAGGACTTGGAATGACTTTGTTGCCTTATTTAAACACTATGGACTTGCCAGAGCATAAGAAAGATAACCTAAGGTATTTTGAAGACCCATCGCCAGCACGTGAAGTGAGTTTAATCTATCATAAAAGCGAACTTAAAATGCAAATTATAGAGGCATTAAGAAATGTTATTGCTGGAGTTGTAAAAGGAGCGATCGCTTTTCAAAATGTACAAATAATAAGTCCGCTTGCGGGAAAGTAATCTACAAGTGATGTCTGAAAAGACTGTTACTGGGCTATAAAGCAAACACCTGATACCTGGAGCTGTTAGAAGAGGGGTAAGTACGCTGATATGATATACAGTTCATAAGCTGCGTTATTCTATAACCATTAAAAAAAGGATATGAAAAGGGTTTATATTCCACTTCATATCCTTTTTTAATTAATTTTTAAGTTGCTAAGCCTTTAACAAGGGCACGCAACTTCCTAACTCTGGGTTTTGTAAAACCAGTTGTTTGACCCAGATTTCTAATTCTTTTATTTCAAAGGGTAATAAACGACCTACTGCTTTTTGTAATTCCTTGCAAAATAGAGTATGGTCGAAACTCACTTTTTCGAGTATCATTTTAGTATACTCAAACATAGCTCTAGCCATAATTTTCAAGATTTTTAGTTAAGTAGTTTTTTATCAAGTACGTAGGTTATTTCTATTTAAGTACTAAATATATGGCTTAATCATGATAACTACAACGTTTGAAATTCAAAATGCTTCAGTTTTAACTATAAAAAATGATTATCTATTCCATAAATACTGATCTCTAGCTGTTTACTATGCTGCACATAATGTCTAAAATTATTACAAATTATCGATAAAAGATTAAACAGAATATTACGTATTCCTAGTTTACTCTTAGAATGCTATTGGGTCAAAATACAGACGCTAACCACACAAAGAATCGCAAAGAAGAATGTAGATAAAGCCACCTTTTTTAATTCAGGATCTAGGAGTGCTGGAGATGTGGTCTTTTTAACTTTGAACAGGTGTATAAATAATGGGATGAAGGCTAGGAGAGGTAGGAAATTTATATATAAGAATGGAGAGTTAGGACTATTACCAGCCGCAACGTCAAATCTATTGATCAGTACATCCATAACTAAATTATTTCCTGAGATTACAAATGCATTTAAAGCGCTATAAACCGCACACAAAAAAGCAATTACAACAAACCCATAATGAAGCAACTTTGCTTTAGCAAGCCCCATCTTTACCACAATTGTATTCTTTCCAGCTTTTTTATCACTCTCTACATCTCTCATGTTATTAAGGTTCAAGACAGCAACACTTAATAAACCTATCGTCATAGAAGGAAAGATCATTTCCCAATTGATCGTTTTGGTAATCAAATAATAAATACCTATAACACTTACAGGACCAAAAAAGATAAAAACAAATACGTCTCCCAATCCACGATAACCATAGGCATTGTCACCAACCGTATATTTAATCGCTGCCCAAATGGCTGCAATGCCTAACACCAAAAAGAATAAAGAAATGAATAAACGATCTATTCCTAGACTTACATATATAAGGAGAATGGCACTTATCAAGGTTAGAATAGCGGTAATGACCATTCCACGTTTCATTTCTTGTGGCGAAATAATACCGCTTTGAATGGCTCTCATTGGGCCGATTCTATCTTCATTATCGGTTCCTTTTACACCATCACCATAATCGTTGGCAAAGTTGGATAGGATTTGGAAACCTAATGTTGTGATTAGAGCTAAAATGGGTATTAATAAATTGAAATCATTTAGATAACGACTAAGAGCTTCTGAAACTTCGTTTTGTAAATTATTCGACAGCTGATTGTAAACATTTTCTTTTTGTAAGTTTTCTAAGAACGACTTGCCTAATTTTCCTTGATATAAACCCAAATAGGCATAAGCACTTCCCACAAGAATTCCACTAATACTCAATGGCAGTGTTCTCAATCTCGCAGCACTGATCCAGGCTTTTAATTTGCTTGTTTCAGCCATTTTATTTAGACATGATATTTACCATTGCTTCCTTTAATAAATCAGTAGGGTCGGCTTGATGTGTTCCTACACCTTTTGATTTTACATCCATATCTCTAATCACTTTTATAGCGCGACTGCAATATTTCATGGGGTAGTTTTTTGCAGCGGTAATGATTTCTTGAACAAAAAACGGATTTACACCCGCAGCTTTTGCCACCGCTTGAGGATTCATGTCCTTTAAGGTATGTACTTTTAATAGTTGTACAAAAAAGCTGTACAATTGAGCAGTAGTAAGCACAAAAGGGTTCTCTTTAGGGTTCTCTGCAAAGTAGTTGATGATTCTGTGGACTTTAACCACATCTCTCACTCCGAGGGCTTTGCGCAATTCAAAATTATTATAGTCCTTAGAAATACCTATGTTATCCTCGATCACTTGGGGAGTAATAGGCTGCTCTTTAGAATGAACTAAAGCGAGTTTAGAAAGCTCGTTATTGATCTTCCCAAGATCGTTTCCTAAAAATTCCACTAACATTCTCGTAGCATTAGGATCGATCTGATAGCCCATTTCTTTGAGTCGGCCAGTTACAAAAGCAGGAACCTTATTTTCATAAAGAGGCTTGCTTTCCATGTAAACAGCATGTTTCTTCAACAGTTTGGTAATCTTGCTACGGCCGTCAGGAGTTTTGTATTTGTAAGCAAAAACAAGAATCGTGGTGGGTTGAGGTTGCTCGATATAGCTTTCTAGTTTTGCCAATTGCTTCACTAGGTGCTGCGCTTCTTTCACGATAATGACTTGATAATCTGACATCATAGGGAAGCGTTTTGCATTTTCCAGCACTTCTTCCATGGTGGCTTCTTTTCCATAAATCACCATTTGATTGAAGCCTTTCTCGCCTTCATCCAGTACGTTATCTTCTATATAATCACTAACTTGATCTATAAAATAAGGCTCACTACCACATAAAAAGTACACAGGCGCGTATTTTTTTTGCTTTAAGGAAGCTAAAATGTTTGTGACATCACTCATCGAGAGCTGTTGTTGTTTTTGTAATATTGTGCTATGAAGCCATTGCGACTACCAGCTGGAAATTTCAGAGTCAAAAGTACTGAAAAAGGACGTGCTATCTTTGACCAAATCAGGAAAAAGTTTGTCATTTTGACACCAGAAGAATGGGTGCGGCAGCATGTTGTTTCGTTCTTGCTTTCGCGAAAGCGAATCCCGCAACATCTTATCAACATAGAAAAGCAATTGATCATCGCAGGAACTACTAAACGATATGACATCATCAGTTTTAACGCAGATGGCTCTATACACTTAGTGGTAGAGTGTAAAGCGCCAAATATCAAGATCGATCAGTCGGTTTTTGATCAAATAGCGAGATATAATTTAGCTTTAAAAGCTGATTATTTAATGCTTACTAACGGTTTGGAGCATTATTTTTGTACCATGGATTATGATAACCAAACCTATCATTTTATCCCAGACCTACCAGAATACGTTTTATGAAAATAGGAATTGTCATATTAAATTGGAATGGAATAGACTTGCTTAAAACCTATTTACCTAGCGTGGTAGAACACCGTAAAGAGCATGTTATTTATTTGGCAGACAATGCTTCCACAGACGGTTCCATAGCATGGACGGCGACTCATTATCCAGAAGTAAAGATCATTGCGATGGGGGAAAACCGCGGTTATGCTGGTGGCTATAATGCAGCCCTTGATAGCGTACCTGAAGAAGTGGTGTGTTTATTAAATAGCGATGTTGCTGTTACAGCAGGCTGGTGCGATTTTATAGTTCGGCGATTTGAAATAGATCCAAAACTCGCTGCTTGTCAGCCTAAAATCCTTGATGATAAAAAGAAAGAGTTCTTTGAATATGCCGGCGCTGCTGGTGGATTTATTGACCGTTATGCCTATCCTTATTGTAGAGGACGTTTATTTGACAGTATAGAAAAAGATCTAGGTCAGTATGATGATGTGGTCGATTTAGACTGGGCTAGTGGTGCCTGTCTATTTCTAAGGAAGAGTGCCTATATTAAGGTAGGTAAGCTGGATGAAGATTATTTTGCTCATCAAGAAGAAGTCGATTTGTGTTGGAGGTTGCGTCATGCAGGTTTTGTAATTAGTTACGAACCGCAATCGGTCGTGTATCATTTAGGAGGAGGTACTTTAAACAATTTAAACCCACGTAAGACGTTTTATAATTTTAGAAACTGTCTTTATAATATCGTTAAAAATGATCATTCCAGTTTATGGTTAGGAGTATTATTTATTAGAATGTTGCTGGATGGAATAGCGGCATTAAAGTTTCTTAGCGAACTGAAGTTTGCTCATTTTTTGGCCGTATTGCATGCGCACTTTCATTTTTACAGGCATTTGGAATCACTTTTAAAGAAAAGAAAAGAAATAAAAGCATTTGAGAAAGTTCTGCAAGTAAAAAACACCGATTTAAGTATTGTATATCAATACTTTATAAATGGTATAAAGATTTATCAAAAGTAACGTATAATAACTTAAATCCTTGTTAATGATCACGTCTTACTGCTTAATATTATTAATTTTGGTAAGGAATTTAACAAATTAAACAACAATAATAAGATGAAGAAAATATTTTTAATGTTGCTCGCAGGTGGACTTTTAGTTTCATGTGCATCTAAAAAAGATCTTGAAGCAGCGCTTGCAAAACAAAAAGAAACTAAAGAACTATTAGATACAGCAACAGTAAAATTAAACGCTTGTCTAGCAGATGAAAGAGCATCAAATGCCCGAATAGAGGGGTTTAAAGAACAAATCACTACTCTTAAAAATTCGAATAATGCACTTCTAAGCAATCAAGGAGACCTCGTAACGCTTTCCACACAAGGAAGCCGTAACCTGGAACGTTCTCTAGAAAGTATGAGAGAAAAAGACTTGCAAATCAGATCTTTAAACGATGCGATTACTAAAAAAGACAGTGTAACACTAGCATTAGTGACTAGTTTAAAAAGCTCTTTAGGTAATTTACAAGATGAAGATATCAGTGTTAATGTTGAAAAAGGAGTAGTGTACATTTCTATTTCAGATAAATTATTATTCTCTAGCGGTAGCGATAAGATTAATGAGAATGCAAAAATGGTATTAGGTAAAGTCGCCAAAGTAGTAAACGACAAACCTGAAATAGAGCTCATGGTAGAAGGCCACACAGATAACCAGCCTATCTCTTCGACTAAGTTCACAGATAACTGGGCATTGAGCACCGCTCGTGCTACAGCGGTCACTAGAGTTTTACAGGAAGATTTTAATGTAGCTCCAAAACGTATGACGGCTGCTGGTAGATCTTTTTATATTCCTGTAGCAACAAACGACACACCTGAAGGTCGTGCTAAAAACAGACGTACTAGAATCATCGTACTTCCTAAATTAGACCAATTCTTTGATATGGTAGAAAAAGGAATGGAAGAGGCAAAAGCAAATGCTAAGAAAGAAACTGAAATGAAAAAGAACTAAACAGTTCTTAATTGAAATATAGGAAAGCACCTGCGAGAGCAGGTGCTTTTTTTGTTAGCTGATTTATTTGCGTGAGAAATTCATGTTTGTATAATCTACCTTATATAGGGTATTGTAGGTGGATCCCATTCTTCTTACTTTTAAATGGATTGTAATTCACAAAAATTAACTCATGAAAAATTTAAAATTATCATTCTTAATTCTAGTTTTTGCAAATTTACCTACACTACATGCACAATCTGATTTTGAAGTTAGAATTACTCAAACTGCTTATGTAGAAGATTATAATAATTTAGCAGAATATATAGGAAATGAAAACGTTACTATTCATCAGAATAAAATAGGCTTTAGCAAAAGATTAGGAAATAAAATGGTTCTCCTATTCAATTTTACTGCAGATAGAGTACGTAATAGTGATGGGCGCACTTATTATAATGTGAAAAGAAAAGGGCACGTGGTTTTTGCAGATGTAAATAGGGTGTATGAAAATGGAGAACGTATTATTCTGGAAATGAACTCTAACGGATATTCTAATCAGGTTCAAGTACCAGGTGAAAACTGGACTGAAATAATCACAAATCGATCCGACTTTTCTATAACAGTAAAGGATGATATTAAGCGCAAAGAAGTTTTAAGAATTATGAATTATCTAAGAAGATATCCAGTGTATCGAGTGAAAAATTAAGAGCTGAGTTGAACCATCAAACATTGAAGATACATCACATTTTCTGTGGTTGAAAGTCTTTTATTTATGAATGATTTTTAATTTAACTCTTAAAGGGAACAGGGTTCTCGCTTTCCTACCTTGCCGGCAGGCATGGCGCGAAAGCGAATCAAGAATTAAAGATTAAACCAACGAGAAAATGGCCGCTCCGTAAATAGCAAAACGCACAAAACGCAGTAGACCAATTAGGGCCCAATCCTTAACTGGGTAGCGCAACATTCCAGCGACTAGGCTGGCCATAGAAAAAGGCAACGGAAGTAAAGCGCCTACCGCTATAAGAACGCCTCCCCATTTCCTTGCCATGACGAGTTGTTTGGCCATTTTTACTTCAAGGTAATTGTGTAAACTAGGTATTCTTAAAGCTCTTCTACCTATCCAATAAGAGGTAAAACCACCTAAGTAAGAAAGTAAAGCGATAAGAAATAAGTTAAAAATGGGAGTACTGGTTTCTCCTGCCCAAGCGATAAACAACTCTGGAGGGATCAATCCTAACGCAGTTTCAGACACGTAGAAAAATGTCAAAACACCATAATCAGGCAATTCCTCAACGGCAAGCTCAAGAAGCCCCATTAAACCATCGTCTAGAGCAAAGTGAATAACAGCTAGAATGGCAACAACAACTAAAACTGGAGGCATGGATTTCTTGATACTATCTGCCACAAAACTGTAAAAGCCTGTAAGCTTATAGTATTTGTGAGCACGATCAGGTCGAAACCAAGGTTTTTTATTTGTTGTTGAGTGTTCCAAATTAATTGAAGTTGAGTTGCAAAATTACCACTTAAACGCACTTTAGTGCGTTAAATTCTTATCAATAAAAATTATATCAGATTCTTAACACTAAACAAAGGTTAATACCTTTTAAAAAGCGGTATTTTTGCAAATCTCAAAAATGAAAATCCAGAGCAATGCCGATGAAAAATGAAACTGAAATTAAATCCTTGTACGATTACCAAGAACGCGATCTGGAAGCGGTTTTTGAACGTATAAACAATCAACCAGACGATTACAATTTGTTGTACCAACTACCTACTGGTGGTGGGAAAACAGTTATTTTTTCTGAAATGGTACGCAGGTACATCAGAGAAACTGGAAAAAAAGTGGTGATATTAACCCACCGTATTGAACTCTGTAAGCAAACCTCCAAAATGCTTAATGGTTTTAATGTGAAAAATAAGGTCATCAATTCTAAAGTGAAAGAACTGGATGATCAAAAAGACTACGATTGTTTTGTTGCGATGGTAGAAACTTTGAATAACCGTATTCAAGATGACAAGCTCGAACTAGACGATATAGGTCTTGTCATTATCGATGAAGCACACTACAACAGTTTTAGAAAGTTGTTCAAATACTTTGATCACTGTTTTATGTTAGGTGTGACTGCTACACCATTGAGCTCCAACTTTAAGTTGCCTATGAAGGACAACTATAAAGAGCTTATAGTAGGAAACAGCATCACTTCTCTAGTAGAACAAGGATTTCTTGCTCAAGCAGTCACTCATACTTACGATGTAGGCTTAAGCGGTCTCACTATAGGTATGAATGGAGATTATACTGTAAAGAGTAGTGAGAAGCTTTATACAGCGGTAACTATGCAGGATAAACTGGTGCAGTCTTATACAGACGTAGCAAAAGGTAAAAAAACCTTGATTTTTAATAACGGTATCAGAACCAGTATAGAGGTAGAAGACACCTTTAGACGTGCAGGAATAGAAGTGAGACACTTAGATAATACCAATTCTAAAGAAGAGCGTAAAGATATTTTGAGGTGGTTTAGAGATAAGCCTGATGCAGTTCTTACTTCTGTGAGTATTCTGACCACCGGCTTTGATGAGCCTAGTGTAGAATGTATTATTTTAAATAGAGCGACTAAATCATTAACTCTTTATTATCAAATGATAGGTCGTGGTTCTCGTATTCTTCAAGATAAAAAGGAATTCCAAATTATCGATTTAGGTAATAACGTGGCTCGTTTTGGTTTGTGGAATGAACCTATAGACTGGCAACAAGTATTTAGATCTCCAGATTTCTACGTGGAAAATATCGTTTCTGATGAAGAGATAGAACGCAATTTTGTGTATAAGATGCCTGATGCTACCAAAGCAGAGTTTCCCAATACCAAAGATTTTACTTTTGATATCAAAGGAGCTTATAAAAGAATCACTAAAGAAAACCGCAAGTCCAAAGATGTGCTTGATGAATCTATTGCACAACATGTACAGTGGTGTGTAGAGAATAGTGAAGATGTTTTTGACGCTCGTATCCTTGCTAAACTGCTTAAAGAAGATATCAAAGACCGTATTAGAAGATACGCCTACTGTATTATTAATAATACAAATAACTATAAAGACTGGTTAGAAGAAGATTATTACCGTCGTTTAAGAATGGCTTTACAGCAAGAGTTTGCAGGTATTGAGTCAGATTTATAATAATAGGATACTTTTACTTTCTAATTTTATTTAAAAATTAAAACATAATCTTGATTTTGCTCAGGGCGAAAGCGAGATAGAGTTCAGAAAACTGCGATAACCATCGCAGTTTTTTTGTTTCTAAAATCGAAGCTAAATTAAAAAAGCGCTAATCTAGAGGTTAGCGCTTCCTTCAAACTAAACAAAAAATTCTTAAAAGAGGTTTTCAAAAGTGCTTCTAACACCTATAGAAATCATCCCTGTTTTAAAAGATTGCGTGTCATTATCAGCACCTTCTATATCTGCCAGACCCAAACGGTAGGAAATATAAAGATCATCTGCAAAATCGGTCCAACTCATGATGTGATTAAGTTTAAATGCTGCACCATAGTTCAACCTACTCAAAGGAGCGTCACCGCCGTCTATCTCGTCAAAAACATTGACTTTATCGCTACCTTCAAACTGTTGAGTCCCTGCAATTCCAAAATCAGCAAATATTCCAGCACCTACGCTCAAAGACTGGGGCAGGATGTGATAGTTTAAAATGGCATGACTTCCCGCCCAATAGATATCATAGTTTATTTTCGCCCCTATTTCTGGCTGATCTACGAGGCTTCTGTGATTGGTTAAAGTAATTCCTGTTTCTACATCAAACTGTTCATCTTCATATACAGAAAAGTCAACTCCTATTCTAAATCCAGCACTGAAAGAGTATTCGATTTCCACATCTTGTGTGTCAGAATTAAAAGAATAGGTACCTAATGTCAGTCCTACGTTTAGCTTTGCGGGACTTAATCCAGAATCATTTTGAGCAAAACTAAGAGCTGTAAACGCTAGCAATGCAATCGATAAAATTGTTGTTTTCATGATGTTTAATTTATTTGGTTAAAAAACATATCAAACCTAAAGCAAATTTTAAAGCCAAGAAATACCCTATATGGGGTATTTTATTGTTGATTTGCCTTAAATACAATCATAAAAAAAGCGCTAACCGAGTGGTTAGCGCTTTGAGTTTTATAAAAGAATGGCTACTTATTTAAGAGCTGGACGCTTGTCTGCATTTGCTAAATCCCATGCGGTAGCAAATATCAATTTTATTCTTCTCTGGTACAATTCGTATTCAATTTTGTCTGGCGTGTCAGTAGCCTTGTGGTAGTCTTCATGAACTCCGTTGAAATAGAAAATTACAGGAACATTGTTTTTGGCAAAATTGTAATGATCACTGCGGTAGTAAAAACGGTTGGGATCATCTTTACCATTATAAGTATAGTCCAACCTCATATTGACAGATTTTTTATTTGCTGCTTCAGAGATGTCATGTAAATCCTGAGAAAGCATATCGCTACCTATCAGATAAACATAGTCTGGGTTATCTTTTTGAGCAGGGTCTATACGACCTATCATGTCTATATTAAGGTCCGCTATGGTATTTTCCATAGGGTAGACGGGGTTATTAGCATAATAATTACTTCCCTTAAGGCCTATCTCCTCTCCAGTAACATGTAGAAAGAGTATGGATCTTCTTGGTCCATAACCGTCATTTACCGCTTGTTTAAAAGCTTCTGCTATTTCTAGAAGTGCAATAGTACCACTGCCGTCGTCATCAGCTCCATTGAAAACTTCTCCATCTTCCATACCAACGTGATCTAAGTGGGCAGAAATGACTAAAACTTCATCAGGAAATTCTCTACCTTCTATATAAGCCAACACATTCTCAGAGGAAAGTTCTGGTTTTCCAAAAGCTTTTCCAGGAACTACTTGAAAATACTTTCCGTAAGGAGCGCCACCAGGAACCCCCATTTTTTTGTATTGATCTCTTAAATAATTAACGGCTCTTTTTTGTCCTGGACTTCCTGTATAACGGCCTTCCATCTCATCACTGGCATAATAATAGAGTTGTTCCTTTAATTCTTCTACAGTAATGGTATTTGCATAGTCCATTACCTTTACTTCAGAATAATCTAGTACTGACTTACTAGAGGTAGCTTCAGTAGCATCTTTACTTGGTTTACCATCTTTACCTTTCATGCCTTTACATCCTATAAGTAGGGATAGGGACACAGTTGTAATTATTATGTATTTAAAGTTCACTGATTAATTATTTTAAGTTATTTTTTTTCTTTAGAGGCTTTCAAAACTTTGTATTCCTCGTAGCACTCACTTATGGCATCTAGAATTTGCAAATCGTTTGCGGTGTCAATAAATTGTTTAGAATATTGACAGTTTCTTAAAATCGCATCAATATCCACTTTGTCTAGTTGCAGCAAATTCATGAGTGTTTCTCGATCGTATTTGCTTTGTAATATGTTTCTAATTTCATCTTGCTCTTTTACTTGACGTAATTTACGCATGGATTTCCCCTTTTTACCAAAGGTATTGTAAAGAAAATCTGCTGGATTAAAAACACTTTCCAGTACTTGCGTGATCGCACCTGGTTCACTGTCACCAGCTTCATAGCCTTTAGGTAAACCACTTATTTTATACCTTCTTGTAGCATAAATAGGTGCACGTTTTGCGTCAATCTCTAGAAAACCTGTTAAGGAAGTTTCTGTTACGGTAACTTCATCTAATGCAATTCCTTTTTCTGTCATGGAGATCGTGACATCGCCAAATTTAAGCCAGTCCTCAGTAACTCTTACATTGATAGTTTCAAAACCTAAGTAAGATAAATAAAGTGTATCGTTTACTTTGGCAGCAATTTTAAAGAGACCTTCTCTAGTTGATGCAGTTCCTTTTATCTGGTTAAGATTCAAAATATTGACATTTTCTAAAATAGAATTGTCTTTGGCGTTGAGGACTTTACCTTTTACAATGCTGGCAACAGTCTCGGCTTTTTTTGTTGTTTCCTTTTCGTCCTGAGCATTACCTAATGTAATACAAAAGAAAAAAAACAGTAGGGTGGTGTAGTAATGTAATTTCATATGAGCATATAAAAATAAGCTAAAGCACTTATTTATTAGGGTTTTATTATTTAATTAACTTCTTTCAAATAGTCAATTAGCTTGAGCAATGCCTTTGCTCTATGGCTTATAGCGCCTTTTTCTGTCAGAGACATTTCGGCAAAGGATTTATCAAAACCGTATGGCTGGAATATGGGATCATACCCAAATCCCTTACCACCTTTTTTTTCTTTTAAAATACTTCCTTCACAAACTCCTTCAAATAAGGTCTGACTATGGTTCAAATCTAACGCAATAGCCGTAACAAAACGTGCAACCCTATGGTTATTGTTTGTTAACTTTTCTAATAGCAAATTCATATTGTCCTCACTATTCTTTTGTTCACCCGCATATCTCGCACTATAAACTCCTGGTTCACCGTTTAAAGCATCTACCAGAAGGCCCGTGTCGTCAGCAAAGATGGGCAAATCAAACTGATTTTTTAAAAACTCTACTTTTTGAATAGCATTTCCAGAAATGCTGCCAGAAGTTTCTGGTATGTCTTCATCAAAATCCAAATCTTTTAGACTTATCAAATTGATATGAGAAGGCATCAAAGCTTGCACCTCTATTAGCTTATTCTGGTTATGTGTGGCAAAAATAATTTCCATAGTTATAAGGTTTTAGAGATTTCTTTAATAAACGGTACGTGAACCACATGTTTTATTTCAGGTCTATACAACTCACAATCTGTACCAAAAAGAAGTTCTATTTTTTCTTTTTCACTTTTTATAATAGCATCATTTGAATATTCATCTTTTGTTCCAGCGATGTGTATAAACCTAGAACAGTACTTTTTAAAATGTAAACCGTCCTTTGATGTCAGCTCCTTAGGAATACTGCCACTGTGCATCAGGAGTGCTTTGATAGGGTGGTAGTAGTTTTTTAAAAATCGCGTAGCAATGGATACTCCTTGTGAGTAACCGAACAAAACCATACGTGAATCTCCTATTATATCTTCAGCAACTAGGGCTTTTTGTATATAGTTCAAATTATTGTTCATTTCTTGAGCGGTATCCACCTTTGTGAGCCAACAAGCACCTACATGTTTAAAGTCAGATCCTATATATGATTTTGATGGTGCTTGAAGAACGATTACATAGTTGTCCTGAGCATTAAGACCTTCAAAATAGCGCTTGAAATAAGCAGATAAATACCCTAATCCATGAAAGCAAATCCATATATTCTTCGTCTTTTCTGTGAGTTTAAAAAGTGTCTCGTAGGAATTAGTATGTGTATAGGAAACTGTTTTCACCATTATGGTACTTTTTATCTTTTGAATTTATGGAAATAAAATGTTTTTCCTTTCTATGTCTTGATCATAAGCAACTCTTACTAAAACTTATGTTTTATGTTCTTATTTATATAAATAATCTACCGCTGTAGACCTCTTCTTTTTCAGGAAATTCAAACAATAAACTAGTATTCTTTAGCTATGACTTATTTTTGGTAAAGATATGGACAAAGAAAAGATACTACAGCGTTGTAATGCTATTTGCCGCAATACGCTAATGGACACCCTAGATATTGAGTTTGTAAACGTAGGAGAAGATTTCTTAACTGCTCGAATGCCGGTTACATCAAAAGTGCATCAACCAGATGGAGTGCTTCATGGAGGAGCTAGTGTCGCTCTTGCCGAGTCGGTAGGTAGTGCAGCGAGTTATTTGTTTTTAGACACAGATAATTTTGCCATTCGCGGTTTAGAAATTAGCGCCAATCACACCCGGTCTAAAAAGGACGGACACGTTTTTGCAACGGCTCGTTTCTTGCACAAAGGGAGGACGACTCAACTTTGGGAAATCAGAATTACAGATGAAGAAAACAAGCTCATTTCTATCTGTAAATTGACGACTATCGCTTTGAAAAAATAACTCATTATTTAACCTTTATTTCTATACCGTTTGCGCAAAAACTTACTCCCATACCTGGCTGATTTATTGAAAAAAAAACTACCATTCTTATTACTGAGAACTGCAAACGATAGCCATGTGCGCGTTCTCTCACAGCGAGATCAAAAATGGCATAAAACAGTACCTGACAACATGACTTATGGTGTTTTTTGCAAATTTCAAAATTCAGAAGATCAGGTGTTCATATATGCTGAGGAAGATGAAAGCTTCACTATTGAAAAACGTCAACTTAAGGTCGTAGAGCAAATGAACACCACTTATCTAGTTGATGAAGTGGAGCAAAATCGTTATGTGAAACTCATTGAAAAAGCCGTAAGTATGCTGAAAGAAACTAGTATGAAAAAGGTGGTTCTTTCGCGCAAACAAAGCTTTCCTAAAAAAGCCTCTGATTTAGAAATTCTTTCCAATTTATTAGATCAATATACAGAAGCTAATTGCTACTTTTTTTATCATCCTAAAGTAGGAAAATGGATGGGTGCTACACCAGAAATATTGGTTCGTGTAAAAGAGGGAAAACTACAAACGATGTCACTTGCTGGAACAGCTCTTTATAAAGAATATGAAGTACATGAATGGGGTAAAAAAGAAATTGAAGAACAAGAATTGGTTACTGAATTTATCATCCATAACCTCCATAAAAATGGAGCGCTTGACATTCAAAAATCAGAAGTAAAAACGGTTCAAGCAGGAAGTCTAATTCATTTAAGTACTGATATTACTGCTTCTATAGCTATGGATGATAAAAGTAATTTTATTCATGCTTTACATCCTACACCTGCAGTTTGTGGGATTCCTAGGAATCAAGCATTGGAATTTATTCTGCAGAATGAAAACTATGACCGTTCCTTCTATACGGGATATTTAGGTATGGTAGACCAAAACACGGCAAACTACTTTGTGAATTTAAGATGCATGCAACTTTATGATCAGGAGGTAGACATTTATGTAGGCGGGGGAATTACCGCTTTAAGCGATCCCAAAGCAGAATATGAGGAGACCATGAATAAACTGCTTACTATGAAAAAGGTATTGTAAAATCGATTAAAGAATGCTTCTAAAAGCAGTACGTAATAAGGTAGTTTTAAATCCTACGGATTGTCCTCGCTCATTGTTGTTCTCATTCCATGATTTCATATAATTAGAACATCTTCTTATCCCAGATTTTATAAATAAAGCAGATTGGTACAATCCTACAAACGAATAAAAAATAAGATATTTAAATAGGATCATAGATGGAGCTGCTTTTATTTTCATTTAAATATCGTTATAATATTTCAAATAAACTATTCTGATTTTCTAAATTTAGGGTTAAGTTTTTTAAAAGTGGGATAAACAGGATGAAATGCGCATTTGAATAGTCAAGTAGTTCGTTAAGGCCTTCTTTGTCTCTAACATCACTTGGTTTTTTCGTTCGACAGTGGACGTTAGAAACTTTAGAAATCGGTTATTCTTATTGCACGACTATTTAAAATAGAATGTTTTTAAAATTTATCATGTTTTATTAAGAACTCGATAATAAATTATGAAGTGCTTTTATGATTTATAATACTTATTTTGACAGCTTTTAAAGGTTCGTTCTTCCGTTTTATAGTGCTAACTCTAAGTTAATGAGCGGTATATTCCATTGGAGATATAAAATGGCAAATTAGAATATCTCATTGGTTAGCTTGCATTTTTTTTATAGAAGTAATGAAGTCTAAAGAATCGTGTTTCCACCGGTTTCTTGATATTTATTCTGTATCGTAAGAAGCTGTTAAGGAAGTTGGTTACACCGCTTTTCGCGTTTACCTTTGTCCTATATGTATCCAGAAATTCTACATGCGCAACAGGTCATTCTTTTATTCCAAGAAAGAGGTATTAAGAATATTGTTATTTCTCCGGGTTCTAGAAACGCCCCATTAATTATAGGTTTCTCAGAAAACGATTTTTTTAATTGTTATAGTATTGTGGATGAGCGTTGTGCAGCTCATGTAGCTCTAGGAATAGCTCAGCAATTACAAGAGCCGGTAGCGGTTCTTTGTACTAGTGGTAGTGCTTTGTTGAATTATTATCCAGCAGTTGCCGAAGCTTTTTATTCAGAAATACCTCTTATAGTCCTCAGTGCAGACCGTCCAACACATAAAATAGATATTGGCGATGGTCAGACTATAAGGCAACAACATGTGTATGCCAACCATATCTTATACGATACGCAGTTAGAAATTATAAAGTCGCTAGATGATCAAGAAGGTATTGCAACAAATGAGCGATTGATTAACAAAGCGATCAATACTTCTATTTCACAACATGGACCGGTTCATATCAATATACCTTTTGAAGAACCTTTATACAACAGAGTGGAAGCGGCTTCACTTCAAGTCAAAGTAATAGACTTGTTAAAAGAGGAGTCCAGTGCTATTCCAGATAGCTTTATAGCGCAATGGAAAACAGCCAAAAGAAAGCTCGTCATTCTAGCAACACTTAATCCGCCGGTGTTTAATAAGGAAGATCTAGATGTATTGACCAGTGATCCCAGCGTTCTTGTGATGAGTGAGGTCAGTAGTAATGTGGTACATGAAAAAGTAATTTGGGGAATTGACACCCTTATTGCTCCTATAGAGAAAGAAGACGATCAGATACGAGATCTTCAACCAGATCTTGTGATCACCATAGGGGGTATGATTGTTTCAAAAAAAATCAAACAATACCTGAGACGTTTTGAGACTAAAGTACATTACCATGTAGGGAAACGGCGCGCATATGACACGTTTTTTAAACTTGCTGGTCATATGAAGGTAAAACCACAAAAATGGGTGCACCAGCTGCCTAAGGATCATATAGAAAGTGATTATCAAAAAAGATGGCTGCAGCATTTCCATACGTATTTAGTTAAAAGAGAAGATTATTTTGCGCAAATGCCTTGGTCTGACTTTAAAGTATTTGAGTTGGTATTCCCAAGTTTACCAGATGCTATTGTCTTGCAGTTAGGAAATAGCAGTACGATCAGGTATGCACAGCTCTTCCAGATGAATGCTACGCATACTGTTTTTTCTAATCGCGGTACCAGTGGAATTGATGGAAGTACGAGTACGGCTATAGGAGCAGCTATGGCCATCGATCAACCAGTTGTTTTTATTACAGGTGACCTTAGTTTTTTCTACGATTCTAATGCATTATGGAACAATTATATTCCTAAAAATTTTAAAATAATCCTTATAAACAATTCGGGTGGTGGAATTTTTAGAATTTTGCCGGGACATAAAGATACTAAGGAGTTTGATACTTATTTTGAAACGCAACACCAGCTTACAGCCCAACATCTTTGCAAGATGCACGGTGTGAATTATGAAAGTATTAGTGAGGAGTCCGCTTTCGCGGAAGCGTGTAAAAAACTATTCTCTCACAATGATCAACCACAAGTATTGGAAATATTTACACCTCGACAGATAAATGATACTGTTCTTCTAGATTACTTTAGATTTTTAAAATAGAATTTATTCCCATATCTTTAATGCATACATTTAAATAATAACTTAAAATTTAAGGTAAAGATTATGAGTAAATTTGACGAAAGAGTAGAAAAATACATCGCAGCTTATAAGGAAAAAATAGGTGGTCAACTAGATGAAGAATTGCTTAGAAAAGTAGCTAAAGGCTTAGGTCCATCGATCTATAATAAAGATGCTGAGACGGTAAGTGCCGAATCTAATGAGATGCAACGCGTAGTGGATAATTATTTAGTAAAGAAATTAGGTCTTTCTGGTGATCAATTGATGGCGTCTGTAGAAGCTGTTATGGAAAAGTATGGTAAGAGTGAGCGCGCAAAATATCGTGCGATTATTTATTATATGCTTTGCGTACACCACGGTAAAGAGTCGGTATATAGCTAGAATTTTTTATGTCATATTAAAAACCCCATTTCTGTTTTATAGAGATGGGGTTTTTTAGTTTAGAGAATCAGCAGAATAGATGGGTTTTCCTTTTTTAAACTACGGAATTCCTTTTTTAAGAAGTCAGAAAGCTTGTTTTGTTCCATACAAATAATTTGAAAATGAGGTGCTGTCCACATGTATTTTAAGATTTCTAACCCGCCAAAATCAATTATATCGCAATCTACTAATCCTATTTCTTGTATGGAAGGAGGTAAGTTCTTTATTATAAGTGTGATACCGTCATTACCTATCAGCATATTTTGGCTGAGGCTGAACGATTTAATGAGGTTGGAATTGCTGTTTTTTTCTTCTTCCAGAGTAAGCGCAATTTGTACTGTACCTTCTTTTGTTAATCTTAAATTTTCAGGTGCACACTTCCATCAAAAGAATTTTGTTCCTTGCTTAGAGCTTTGCTAGACAATTTGCATTTCTCTATTCTTTTAAAGATTCAATGAGTTTATAATATATAGGTGTGATTCCGTAAAACAATTACTGTTTTACGGCTTTGACTTCCTCTTCGGTAACTATCTCACCGCTGTTCCACGTCTGTATAGTGTAATTCATGACATCGGCCACTTCTTTATCGTCCAAGCCAAGTGGTAGCATGACATTGTTGTATTCGGCTCCATTGACTATGATTTTACCTTTTAAACCATATTTCACAGCATGAATGCTTTCTATACGCTTGTTTGTTAACCAGTCTGACGGATTTAAGGGAGGAAAAGCTCCTGCAACTCCTTTTCCATTGGGTAAATGACAAGTCACACAAAGCTCGCCATATATTTCTTTACCACGAGAGACACTTTGCTCTAGCGGCGTTTTCTGTACCGCATTTGCTGCATAGTTCCCTGTGGTCTCTTTCTTCTTGTCATCTCCACAACTGCTAAAAACAATTGCTACGGCTAGTATAAATAGATATTTCATAAGTTCTTTGATGTGGTTTAAAAATACAAATCAATCTGTAAAGGAAATGATTTAATAGAGAATAATTTATGGGTTAGGTGGTATACTAGAATTTCAACACCTACCAATAGATTGAAATCGCCTTTAAAAGGCAGATTGAATTCCACCCCTGAGAATTGTTTTGTCGCCTGCGGCGTTCTTTTATTGAGCCGATTGAAAGCGGCTTTTTCTATCACAAAATATCTTCATTAATCCACATTCCAAAGCTCACAACTCACAGGTCACAGCTCAAAGTTCAAAGTTCACAACTCACAGTTAACGAGTTAAACGAAATATCCCTTTGCCTTCTACAGCGATATAAATCAAACCTTCAGGTCCTATTTTTACATTGCGCATGCGGCCTAAACCGTCGACTAGCTTTTCTCTTTTGGTAACGCCTTTGTTGTTCACGTAGAGCATTTCTAGGTATTGAAACTTTAGGGAGCCTACTAAATAGTTGCCGTTCCAGTCTCTATAGGCAGCATTATCAATAATAGCAAAACCGCTAGGAGCAATACTCGGTACCCAATAGTAGAAAGGTTGTTCCATTCCTTCTTTAGCAGTACTTTCGGCAAACTCACCACCTCCATAATTCTCTCCGTAGCTGATGACTGGCCATCCGTAATTGCGTCCTGGTTTTATAAAGTTAATTTCGTCACCACCTTGGGGGCCGTGTTCATGGGCGATGATTTGTCCCGTCTTAGGATGTACGGTCATCCCTTGCGGATTCCTATTTCCATACGTAAAAGCGGCAGTTTTAGCTCCAGGAATATCTACAAAAGGATTATCTTCAGGAATACGCCCATCGTCATGTATTCTATAGATTTTACCACCATCTCGTTTCAAATCTTGTGGGTTGATATCTCGTTCTCCACGCTCACCAACAGAGAAATACAAGTAGCCTTCTCGATCCCATGCAAAGCGACTGCCAAAATGTTGACCTTTTTTTGTATTGGGAGTTGCTTTGTAGAGGACTTTTAGGTCGATTAATTCATCGTTTTTTAAGATTGCGCTTGCAATTGCTGTATTCCCACCCGAGCCTGCACCTTCAGCGCTGGCATAGGAAATATAGATCTTGTTGTTTTTTTTAAAATCAGGATGTAGAGTCACATCGAGCAAACCCCCTTGACCGCGTAAATACACCTCAGGAACTCCAGATATTTCCTGTGATTTGTTCCCGTCGAATCGGTATAGTTTCCCTTCCTTTTCTGTATAGATCAAATCGCCATTAGGCAGCCAGGTCATGCCCCAAGGATTAGTAAGGTCTTTTACAATAGGTGTTACTGTATAGTCTTTTTGATCTTCTATAAGTGGAATATTTTGAACAGAAGGAATTTGTTGATTGCTTTCAAAGACAGAAAAAGAATCATTTAATGGCTTATTTACCGCGAGATCTTCTGTAGAATCGGACTTATTCTTACAACCGATGGCGAGAATAATGAATAGTAGTAGTAGAGAAAATCGTTTCATGATCTGTTATTTAAATTAAAAGTAAATCTTCGACAGTCACAAAACAATAATAAAATGATAAATCCCTTAGCGTTCACTAAGGGATTTATCTGTTGTTGGTGGTTATTAAATTTGAGTGTCTTTTAAAAGGAGTAGGGTAGAAGGCTAATTCAAAATAACTACTGGGTTGAAAAAACACTGTTTCTTTTAGCATAAAAAGAAAGTTCTACTGGCTTCCATATCCTCATTGAAAGGAAGATTTTCATCTGTAGAGCGATTTCTGGAAAGCATGGGAAAATCGGAGTTTAGTGCTAAAATTTTTATGGAGTTTTTCATGATCTAGGTTTGAAGATTGGTGTTTCATTTATCTGTAACGACGTCTGGAGTTCCATGAATCTGAAAACGTAGTCGCGTTACTTGTTCTGTTGTTTGTCAGTTGGTTTCCGTTTAAAAATCCTGTAGAAGTTTTCATAATGTTTTTATTTTTTGGTTATACTTAATAGACGACCACGCTTTTCAATTGTTACAGTTAATTAAAGAATTATTTTCACTTATTTTATTAAATAATTGACAATCAATTACTTAAATTGCTAATAATTTTAGCAATAAAAATAAAAAAGCGATTCTTATTAGTAAAGAATCGCTTTGATAAGGGTTGTTCCGCTTTCGCGAAAGCTAAAAAAATATTTATTTCTGAACCTCAAATATGATAGGTAGCGCATAAATAGTGCCAACTGGCTCACCTCTTTGCTTACCTGGAGTCATTTTGGGTAATTGCTTGATTACACGAGTCGCCTCCTTTTGTAGCTCGACACTTTCAGCTTTTGACTTTATTTCTACCGCATTACCATTGATATCAATCTTAAATTGGACTGATATTTTATGACGTCCAGACATATCTTTAGCGATACCAGTATTAAAGTTTTTGTTCACAAATTGCGTGATCTTGTCTGAAGTGCATTTCTTCAATTCTGCATTAGTACCTGTGCAGTCTTCAAAATGTGGTACTTCTTCTATGATGGCAAAGGGTATATCTTCGGTAATGACTTCGGCATCAGGATCGATTGTGTTTGAATTTGGATAAACCTCTTTTATTTCTACGATTTCTTCGATGGTGTTTTCTTTCATCTGGATAACTTGACCCATCATTTTACTGTAGACGTCGTCGTCCAACTCAGATACTTTATCCTTTCCAGTGCCGACCAAAAAACCTTCAACATACGATTTTATCGAATTGGTATTCCATTCATTAGGTGCTGTCATGTAGCTAGGATTACTTTTAGGTGACTCGGTTATATAAATAATATTAAAATTTTCATTGACGTCATCAACGATTAGGGTTTTTCCATTATTATTGATTTTTGTGAAGATTCTAGACCAGCGTTTTCCATCTTCCGATTTAATCATTTCTAAAAATACGTCAAAGGCTTTATCATTAAGGCTATCAACCTTTAAGCTATTTCTAAAAGAATTATAAAATTTAATATCATTTTCACTCAGTCCTTGATATAAATCTTTTTGTCCGTATTCAAATTTTGAAAGGCGAGGAATGAAATTTGATTTTTCTTCTTCATTTATTTCTGTGGATTCAGTAGTTAACTCTGGATCTTGCGTACAAGCCGTAAAAATGATACTGCCTAGAACGATTGGAAGAATGAAAGCGAGTTTAAATAAGGCTTTTGCGGTACTTTTCTTTTTCTGTAACATAAGGATTCGGTTTTTTAATAAGGATTTATTGAAATAAGAACTGGCAAGGGTAAATTGATCGGTTCCAAAAACGGTTTTTAATAATGATTCTTGATAGGTATTGCTTTCTTGGTTTTTCAATAGGAATTGATCTACGATATATTCATGAACTAACTTCAACTCGCGTTGTGCTAAATAAGGAATAGGATGAAACCAAAAAATAATTTTACACAGCTCATATGCGACTAAATCATAGGAGTGAAGCTGTTTGATATGTACACGTTCATGCGCGATAATTTCTTCGGTTTTTTCTGGACCTATATTTTCATCAATAACAATGTTATTAAAAAAGGAGAAAGCAGTAAGTTTTTGTGTTGTTTTAGTAATTTGAAGTCCATTCTTAAATTGAGAGGTTCCTTTACTAATGATTTCCTTTATGGTAGAAATTTTATATAAGAAGGATAATAGACTTATAAGAACACCTATTCCGTAGATAAGCAAAGCAATTATCATATAGTCAATAGGTTTTTCTATAGGAACAGCCGTCACGTGATTATCAATAATTAAAGTTTCTGACATTTCTAACGACGCTGGAATAACAACAGGCTCATTGAATGTTGCTAATTCAATTTCAAAAGGAGCATTTAAAAAAGGTATAGCAATACTCAATAGTGGAATAGCCAGTAAAAAAGCTCTATTCCATTGAAAAAATGTTTCTTTTCTTAGAAAGAAGTGATAAACGCCATAAAACAATGCAGCGAGTATAGAACTGTGGATCAAATGCTGTATCATGAATTCTTTTTATTTATTTCGTTCAAGATTTCTTCTAGTTCCTTTACGCTTAGGTCTTCCTGCTGCATAAAAAAGGAAACCATACTCTTAAAGGAACCTTTAAAATAATTGCTGGCTAGTTTACTTGCGGTAGCTTGAGAATAATCGTTTTTAGAAACGCTAGGGAAGTAAATATGACCACGACCTTCCTTACGATAGTTGACAAAGTCTTTATTTTCTAAAATCCTGATAATGGTAGAAACCGTATTGTAAGCAGGTTTAGGCTCTGGCATTTTATCGATAATTTGCGCAACGTTTGCTTCTTTGAGATCCCAGAGGTGTTGCATGATATCTTCTTCGGCAGTGGTGAGTGTTTTCATAAAACTATAAGATTAACTAAAAACTTAGTTCAAATATAAACTAAGAAGTTAGTTTAAACTAATTATTTAGTTATAAAATAACAAAAAATAGGTGAACCTATTTAAAACGAGTATTTAAGCAGTTCTAAGCGAAGTGTCTAGGAGTGGTGATGCGCAGTAAGGTAGTGGGATTAGTTACTTATTTCTTCCCACAATTTTTCAGAAGTAAGTCTATAGGTGCCTACAGAATCCCAAGAACATTCTTCAGGAGAGATAACCGATAAGAAAGGTAATCCATCTTTACGTCCTTTGTATAAATGATAAGTTTCCCCTACGATAGGCTCAAAAGAGAATTTAGCTCCATAAACGAGTTGGTTGTCCTCATATTTTTTAACCATTCCATCGTATTGTGCTTTGAGTTGGTCAAATTGGGATTTGATCTCATGGTTGACCTTATTAATATTGGTCTGTTTCCATGAGGTAATATCTGGAGTGGTGATTTTAGGAGCCGATACGCCACTGGAATAAGGAAGAAGTGCGGCATTATAAGTACCTGTTTCTTCATCATAAACTACGTAATCTGGCTTCTTTTCTTCACTCATGTTGCAAATTTAAATGATAGGTCGTTTTATAATACGAACTTAACAAGAATTTGTTATTCATAAAATAATCGAAGTAGCAAATGCGTCCATTTTTAAATAGTCAAATCGCCCTGTTTCCCGAAACCTAAATAGGTATTATAAATGCCTAGTAAATTTTGCTATAGCTTAAAAACTTGCCTTTTATTGATCGTTAGTTAGTTGTTCCGCTTTCGCGAAAGCGGAATCGTAAACACTATCTCTTTAGGCTAAAATGAGATTTTAAAACTGCCATTTCTCCTGTATTGGGATCTACATATTCTAGCGTGAACCAATAATCTGAAGACGGCATAGGGTTGCCATTATAAGTTCCGTCCCAACCAGGACCGTCTAAAGAAAGTTGTTTAAGTAACTTGCCATAACGGTCAAAAATATAAAGTTTGTTTCCATCCAGATCTGTTAAGTTCTCTACTTGCCAATAATCATTAAAGCTATCACTGTTAGGTGTGAAGAACCTCGGATAACGCAATACTAAAATGCTATCTCTGGCAATACCACAGCTGTTAGGTCCTTTGACAGTAATGGTATGAATTCCATTTCCAGGGTTTTCAAATCGATTGCTGGTTTGCCAAGGGCCATTATCTAAACGGTATAAATACGTATCTCCACGATCATTGAGAACAGTTACTTCGATAACTGGATCACGATCAAACTGAGTAGTTACCAAGCTGGCTTGTGCCACAAGATAAGGCTCTTGTACTACCCTAGTCTCATCGGTGTTGATACAACCTGTAGTTGTATTGGTAATTACTACGCTGTAATTACCAACAGTATCCGCACGATAAGTACTGTCTGTTGCTCCATTTATAGGATTGCCTTCAAAAAGCCATGCGAACGTATAGATAGCATTCGAAAGCTCGGTATCCAGTATAGGTAATCTAGAAGGGTTGATGGGAACTCCGTCTTCATTCAAACAGGCTTCATATTCGTCAAGTAGTTGCGGTTCTGGCAACATTAAACCAATGATGTTAAAAGAAGTAGTAGCAAAACAGTTGGTCGCAATATTTTCTACTCTGACAAAAATAGTTTGTGTACTACTGGTATTTGTATAGTTTGTATTTAAAGCATTGCTACCATTTACCGCATCATTACTCGTAGCATAATAAGTAAGGTTATGATTTGCTGGGTTGAGACCGTTTAAGATAGTGTTCTCTTCTTGTGTGAGATCGAAGGAAGTGAGCCCATCATTACCACCTACTTGATCACATTCTTCTAAATTATTAGCGGTGGCTATAATGACATCTGGATTAAAGTTAACTTGAACCGTTGCACTTTCATCCATACAAGCATTGCGACTCACTGTATAGGTATAAGTTCCAGAAGTATCTGTAGCAGGATCAAATAATCCTGTACCTGAAGCCAACGCTGGTGTCCAAATCCCTCCAGTGTCTGGTGTACCGTTTAACGCATTGATAAGATCTAATGGGAGACTGGAATTACACAATGTAATGGTACCGTTAGCACCAGGATCGGGAGCCGGAGTAATATTTACGCTTACCTGTGAAGTTGATGGAGGACAAGAGCCTACTGCAGCTAAAGTGTAGGTGTAATTTCCTGATAGATCAATAGCAGGATCAAAAACTCCAGAACCGCTGTTCAAAGCTGGTGTCCATGTTCCACCAGTTTGTGGTGTGCCATTTAAACTATTGAATACATCTATAGGACTTGCGTTAGCACAAATGTCTACCGTACCGTCTGTTCCTGGATCTGGTGAGGTAGTGATGCTCATCGTAAGTTGGGCGCTGTCATCTGGGCAGGGGAGGTTTCCACTAACGGTGTAGGTGTAAACTCCTGCGCTATCCATACTTGGTTCAAAAATTCCTGTACCACTAATTAGAGAGGGAGTCCAAGTACCTCCCGAGTCTGGATTTCCCAACAATAGTGTGTTCAAATCTACCGGAGTTCCCGTTGAACACAGATCTACAGTAGCATCTATTCCAGCATTTGCAGCTGCATTAACGGTCACATTAACTTGAGCACTAACAGCAGGACAAAAGTTTGCTGCAGGTATGGTGTACACATAGGTGCCAGCAGGATCAATTGCAGGATCAAATATTCCTGTACCACTGGTTAAAATTGGTGACCAAGAACCACCATTATCAGGGGTGCCATTTAATGAACTGAATAAATTCACTACTGTATCGGTCTCGCAAACGGTTATGGAAGCATCAAGTCCAGGATCAGGTTGCGGACTTATGCTTATGGTCAACTCTGAAGAGTCTGTGGCACAAGAAGGTGTTGCTGTTACGGTATAGGTAAACACACCAGCAGGGTCTACTGCTGGATCAAAAACAGCTCCGTTACTCGCTAATGCAGGTGTAAAGGTTCCACCGGCATCTGGACTACCTGAAATAAGGTCAAATATATTAATAGGAGTTCCGGTAGAGCAAACTCCTATAGAAACATCAAATCCAGCTTCTACTGTTTTTTGAATATCCACAATTGCTGGCGAGGTGATGCTAGAGGTGGCAATAATACTGCCTGGCACAGCACAATTGACAATATATGCGCTATTAATTACCATATCGCTAGACGTTAAATTATTGCTAGGTAAGGTGGCTTCAATAAGGACCTCAAAAACATCGGTATTTGTTAAGGTGCGGCTATTTTCAAAACGTACTGTTCTGCTAGAGGCACTGAAAGCTGATCCTGCTGGAGTAGCACCACAATTAAAATTATCAGGAGTAAAATTAGAAGCGGGATTATAGTTGAGATAACTTGTATTAAAATCACTACTGCTACTTATGATGTTCGTAAAAGAAAAAGTACTGTTGCGGTTCAAGTTGGTCGGGTAGAATAGGTCACCAGGAAAAGGAAGTTCATCAAAGAGAATGAATTGGCTGGCATCTCTATTCCCTATGTTTTCCACTCTTATGCGGTAATAAATAGTATCGTCACAATTAGGATCTACGACTAAAGGAGTGGTTTGAAAATTTATATTATCTAGAGACACTTCCTTTCTTATTACAAAAACAGCGGAGTCTATCACATTGACTTTAGCAAAATCTGATGTAGCTAATAGTATTCCCGAATTTTCTATAATACGAGCGTCGTTATCTATGTTTCCGGCTGCTGTAAAGGGTCTAACTCTTGCTCTTACAGTAGCACAAAAGAAGGTTCCTTGAATGGCACAGCCGTTATCAAAGCTAAAAATTTCGCAAGTTTGATCAATGCTTAAGCCATCCCAAACAAGGTTTTGACCCGTTTGAGTAAAAGTGACTCCCAAAGGCATACTCGAATTATCTACGGAGATAAATTCATACCTAGGATTTAATACATCTTCCATACGGCCGTTAAAATCAATGCTTCCGTTATTTTGAACACAAATTTGAAACTCTACTTCATCATTGGGAGCAATATTGGTAATACTGGTTGTAAATGGATCTGGTGTGTCGGCAATTCTCACATTTTTAGTAACACAAATGTCCATAGAAGGAGCTTCAATAAGTAAGTCTATACAGGATTGATTTCCAGTTGGGACATTAGGATCTCCGTCTAGAATAATATCTGCAGTAAAATCCACACAGTTAGTTACTAAGTCACCAGGTGATAAACTAGCGTCTATAGTAAAGTATATACCTATTATGAGAAAATCACCTGGATATAGCTCTGTTCCATTTTGGGCAACTATTCTAATGACATCGCCACTGGCACCATTCCAAGGGAACCTGATAAAGTTATCATCAGGTAAAGTGAAACTGCGGTCTAAAGTTCCATTTATAAAAACATCGAAAGTTCTGTTTGCACTTAACGTGCTTATATCTCCTATGACTTCATAACTATCTGGAATCAATCCAGCAGGAATGGTGTCGATGGCTTCATAAGGAGCGATTGCACGGTTATCGGAGTTAAAAAATTGAAATTCATACCTGCCCTGACATCCTACTACCGGGTTTCTAGCATTAACTAACTTCGTAACAGCACTAGTTTGATTGGGAGCAGGTAAAGTAGCGGTAGCGGTAACAACTGTAGTTGCATTTGCAATGTTATTTTGTGGTGTCCCTCCTGCAGGAGTTCCATTTAATTCTACTCTATTGCTTAAGCTTTGTCCTTCGGTAAGTGTGCCACAAGGAGAATAATCTACCTCTACGATAAATTCAATCGTAAAAAAAGGGTCCGACCCTATAAGGCTGCTGTTTAACTCTATTTGATTTGTAACACTGTTGTATGTTCCAGGACCGCTTACTAAAGACACAACAGCACAAGCTGGTGATGCTATTTCAGATATAGTTACGTTATCCAGATTAAGCATACCAAAAGTAAGCCCTTGAAAAGCTGGATCTTTTTGAACGATAATACGGTAGTTTGCTATCCCATTAGTATTACGAACAAATGTATTTCCAGCAGCATCGCTCACCGCTGGTAAAATAGCTTCCTTAGAAATTTGGCCCCAAGGGCTTACTGCTTGCGCAGTGCTGGTTAAACCTTGTGGACTGCAAAAACTTTCTGTATTTCCATTGCTAGTGTAGTCTGCGCAAATAGTATTAGTGGCGGTAAAACCATTAGGCGTTTCACCTGCACAAAAACTGACGCTAATAGTAAAAGAACCACTTTGTACATTATTAGGTATATTAAATACTACCGCAGGTAGTGCTGAGGTATCGATTAAATTAGGAATGCTATTAGGTGCAGGAATAGAGGAACCATTAAAGTCTACAAAGGCATTATTAGCTCTTACATCACTAGCGGCAAAGCACAAGCCAGCAGGCAATGCATCTGTAATGACTAATGTGTTGCTATTGTTTAGGTTCTGAAAATCAATGGTGTAACTAAAACGTTCACCTGTCTGTATGCTGGGTACTTGAGGTGTTGATTTTTGTATACTGGCTTCACCGGTAGTATTGCTAATGCTTATGGTTTGAGCGTACAGGCTGCAATTCATTAGAAAAACCCCAATGACTATTAAAACATATTTCATGGTACTATTCTTTATACAATTCAAATTTTAAAAAGAAAATGTGCTAACAGAAGAATTGTTTATTGTTGGTAAATATATAAGTACTCTATACGATTTAAAAACTAAAATGTTGATTAAAACTATAATTGTCAACAGTATATACCCATTCATTTTTTGTTCAGAATTAGCTATGGTTGTTGTTTTTAATGGAGTACAGTAGCCGGCGGTATCTGCTATTTTATTTGTTTATGTAAGGTTCCGCTTTCGCGAAAGCGGAACCTTTAAAGTTTATTTCTTAATAAATTTTAGAGCTTTCCACTGATGATCAATTTTTATAGCTATGATATAAATACCGTTTTTAAGATCTTGAGTATTAATACCTGTTGCAGTATTGTAATTGTTATGAGACATTTTTCTTCCTTTGAGGTCATAAATGATATATGCAAGACCGTCAATTTGTTCTCCAGAGATATATAACTTATCGATAGTAGGATTAGGATATAGTTTTAATAAGTCTTCTTGTACCGCCACCTCATTACTAGAGAGCGTTGTACAACCGCCGCAATTAGCTTGTTCATAGTAGAAAAATTTACGCTCACAAGGATTGTAACTTATAGCAATAGGGCACCCGTTACTGTAATAGTCTACGATTCTGGTGATCACCCAGTCGCATCTTAAATCGTTTATATTAGGAGGTGTATCATTAAAACCAAACTGGTTTGATATGCCGGTAATGTTCATGTTAGGAAAGATACCAGTGGTTAGACCTCCGTTATTTTCATGAAAATACATTCTGCCGCCAGAAAAATTAATGTTCAGCGGGTCACTTATTAGTAAGTCTATATCACCGTCACAGTCCACATCGTAAAACTCAGGTGTGGGAAAACTACCTCCGTCTTCTGGGATAAACGGACTCGTTATACCTACTCCAGAGGATATATAATCTTGTGGAGCTACTAAATCGAGGTAAGGATAAGAAGCAGCCCCATTATTTTCATAGTAAGCAGTACCGGGAAACAGCATGCTTTGAGATGAAATTACAATATCCGGTAGTCCATCACTATTCACATCTCCTACGGCCATAAGAGCTGGGCCAAAGGTATAATCTAGCGTTCCCACTAACAAACCAAGACCAAAACTAAAGTTCCCTGCACAGTCGTTAAAATAAACTCTAGTCTCTGCATTAACACCATATACGACTATATCTAAACAGCCATTGTTATTCCAATCGTAGAGTCTATAAGAAAGGGCATTTGTAATATTTAAGTTTACTGGTGGAAGGTTAAAGACGGGAGTGGTGTTTGTCCCGGCGGTATTTTCTAACCAGTATAAAACGGGAAAACCGTTACTGCTATTAATTTTAGTATACAAAATGTCAGTATCACCGTCATTATCTACGTCGCCGTATTCTTTATCTTTAGTGTCGAAACGGTCAGTATCTAGTTCCTGTGCAATGGCGAGGGGAAATAAAACACCTTCGGCGACTTGATATGGTAAGAAGTTCAATGGTTCACACTGGTCTAATGGTGAGTCTATTAGAAGTGCTACTCGATTGCTTGGGATAATAATACCAGTGCCAGCGTCGCAATTTATTAAATAGGCACTATTAACGGCCATAGAACCAGTATTTATGTTAATAGAAGGTAAACTAGCACTAATGTTTATTTCAAAGCTACCACCAGGTGCAAGTATGGTATTGTTTTCATAAAAAATAGTTTGCGTATTTAAGTTGGGGTTATTACTTCCCGCAGTAACTACATTGCAATTAAAATTTGCAGGGTTCACACCGTTTGAGGGTGAAGTATTCAAATAAGATGTTGCGAAATCAGGTGCGTTTGAGCTTAAATTTGATAAAGAGAACGTACTATTTCTACTAAGAACTGTAGGATAAAATACATCGCCCATGGCGGGTAATTCGTCGATTATTTGAAATTGTGTTAGCGTCTTGTTGCCTAGGTTTTCAATTGTCATTTTATAATAAACATCTAGGTTGCAAGTAGGGTCATATATTAGCGAGCCTTGCTGGAAACTGTTATTATCATTGGATATTTCTTTCTTGAAGTTTATGACAACTGTTTCAATGACATTAACTTTAGCAGCATCTGTAATTACGGATAAACTATTTGCTGTGTTCACTATTGTAGCGATGTTATCTATGTTTCCGGGCGCAGTTAACGCTTTTACCTTTACTTTAACGAGCGCACAAAAGAATTGATTTGCTGTATTTATACATTCAAATATGGTGGAAAAACTAGAACAATTTTCAGCTAGGTTTATTGCATCCCATGTAAGCGTTTGACCGTTTTGATTGAAGGTTGTTCCCGTGGGCATATTGCTATTATCTACAGAAATAAATTCATACTTAGGATCTAAGATATCAGTTAACGAACCAGTAAAATCTAGGCTGCCGTTATTTTGAATACAAATTTCAAACTCTAGCTCGTCAGTAGGAACTACATTAGTGATTGAGCTTACAAACGCATTATTGGTATTGGCTTTACGTACTTTTTTTAAAGCACAAAGTTTAACTTCCTCTGCAGCTACGGTAAATGAGGCACAACTGTTATTGTTAAAAGGCATATTTGCGGCAGGAGCCTCTAAAACTACTTGAGCTTGAAAGTTTGCACAATTAGTTACTACATCACCTACGTTCAGTACAGGGTCCAATGTAAAAAGTATTGTTATATTTAACTGGTCTCCAGGGAATAGTACTGTGTTGGTTTGAGCAGTAAGTTGTAAACTATTTCCTGATGCCATGAAAGGGAAAACACCAATATAGCCGTTACTCAAATTCATAGGTATAGCAGTATTCCCATTTAAGATTAAATCAAACAGCATATTGCTGGATGCGCTATTTATGGTACCGTTAATAAATATAGACTGAGGCAGTATATCATTAGGTAAATTATCTATAATGTCTAGCAAAGCCACTGGTCTGTTGTCTGTATTGGAGTAAAAGATAGTATAAGAACCCTGACAACCAGCGACAGGATTTGCCATTAAAACGTTTTTAAATATAGAGCTGCCCAGCGATGGTGGCGGTAAATTATCTACTGCAATTACTGTTGCCGTATCGGTCGCAATAGCTGTCGTAGGTGTGCTACCTAAAGGTGTTCCATTTAACTCAACTATATTAGGTATTACTTGTCCGTTTGTAAATGCTGGACAATTACCATAATCTACCTCTACAATAAACTCTACATTTTCAAACGGATTAGCGCCTATTAAGTTGTTATTGAATGTTATAACGTTAGTAGCGGGATTAAATGTTCCAGGGCCACTTATTAAGATAGCTGTCGCGCAGGGTGGCGCAACTATCTCCGATATTGACGGGTTCACTAGATTCAACATTCCAAAGGTAATTCCTTGGTAAGCAGGATCTTTTTCTACGGTAATTTTAAATCGAGCTTTTCCTGCGGTTGTAGGAATAAAGAAATTGCCACTTTGATCAGTAACCGCAGGAAATAGGGGTGTCTTTGAAATCTCACCCCATGGATTAACGGCAGCTGCGGTGCTGGTAAGTCCGGTACTAGTCGCAAATGTTTCTGTTCCACTGGATGCTGTATAGACTGCACTGATGTTGTTGGTGACATTAAAACCATCAGCAGTTATACCGGCACAAAATGTGACAGTAATAGTAAAGGAACCCCGTTGAATATTATTTGGTATATTGAATACTACAGTAGGTAGGGCGCTCGTATCAATAAGACCAGCAATCGGGCTAGAAATTGGGTTTCCATTAAAATCTATAAAAGTATTATCGGCAATAATATCACTGGCACTATAACATAATCCAGCTGGCAAAACATCGGTAATGGTTAGTGTATTTGCCTGATTTAAATTTTGAAAATCTATCTTGTACGCAAGTGGCTCACCTGTAGGAATACTTGTTCTCTGTGGAGTAGATTTTTGAATGGTAGCTTCACCAGTAAGGCTACTAGCGCTTATGGTTTGTGATTGTAGGTGCCAGGTGCTCAGTACAAAAAGGAATAATAGTGCCGTTTTTTTCATAAGGTCAAGTATTAGAATTTTTATGATCAATTTTTTATAGAATTGGTACTGTACCCGTTAAATTTCTTTATGTACAAACCCAAAGATGAAGCTGTTGAAGGTTTGTGTAACAAATGTTGGACTAAAATCTAGGTTAAACTCGGTGATTTCTGTCCTGTCTTGTAAGCCAGAATTTTGACTGGCCGGATAATTGGATATTAGGTGCAAGCGCTTACCACAATCTTTCCATTCCAGTTGCATAGAGTTCTCGTTTACGTTAAGCCCTGTAAATAATGGTGTAATAAGGTAGTTGTTTGCAGCATTGATTTTAATCTCAACTAGATCCACATTATTATTAATACTAGAAACAACATAAAATACATCTTTGTCTTGATGGTACTCTAAGCCGCTATAATTATCACCCGTAATGGGTAAACTGTTGTAAGTGGTTATAATTCCAGTATTTACATTGTAATAATGAATATTATTAGCTATTCTAAAGAAAAGTGTATCCACTCCATTGCTAGTCGCGGTAGCAAAAGTAAAGGAAGTGTCTCTTGAGGTTGTGCCAGGATTTAAACTAATAGTTGTCAGCACTGGTCCTAAAACACCTGTAGAAGTATTTAGGGTATGAATAGTATAACTAGGCTGCGCAGGATTAATATCCATATCCATCACATATAAAGTGCCATTAAGAAAAACTGGAGCTGTAATACGGCCTAGAATACCTTGAGTTGATGCCGGTAATGGGGTAGCAGTAATGGTGTTTAGACTTTCATCATAAACCAGCACATCGGACTGATTTTCCTGATTGAACCATATGGACTGTCTGTTCACCTTATCCCAAGCGCTCGGATTATTACGTGCGGTAATACTGTTGCTGATACTGCTATTAAGGTTAAAAGAACTGGTAGCAATATTTGAAGTTGTGTTTTGAACCACATTAATAATACCGTTAAAATTTGCCATATCTGATGTGCTCCAAGCAAAGTAAGTGTTATCAGCACAAGTAATTGTGGTAGCGGTACCATCGTCTTCCGTACATGAAAATAAGATAGCGATAATAAGTAAGTATAAGAGCTTGCTTTTCATGTTTTTTATTTTTAATAGTAATTACACAATTTATATCCAATTAACAAAGGATAAATATAGCAACAGTGATTTTGATTCGATCAAAGCTAACTTTCATTAGATCAACTTGATTCCGCTTTCTGTTTTTTTAAATTTTAAACAGAAATTTACTCTGAGCCAGCTCGGGGCGAAAGCGTAACAAAAACAATTTATTTGCTACTAATAAATTATGACAAACGAAATCAACTATATAGACTTTGAGCCGAAAGTGTCTCATAAAAGTTTCTGGAAAGGGAATAATTATGAATCTACTCAGGTGGTTATGGCACGGGTGAATGAATGGGTGCGCAAGAATTATAATTCTAAAATTATAAATATAGAAACACTTCTCATTCCAGATTCTGGGCATAACAAGAAAGAGCACAATGCCAAAAGACTTAGCATGCAAGGTGGATATGTTTATATGATTGAGGTGGTGAGAGTATGGTATCAATAGGATAGACCTTATATTTGCCACAAAACTGATCTTATGTCCATACATTGGAAAACTGCTATAGAATTTGAAGATATCACTTATAAAAAATGTGATGGTATCGCCCGTATCGCGTTCAATAGACCTGAGGTGCGCAATGCTTTTAGACCTAAAACAGTAAGCGAACTCATCAAAGCCTTTTACGATGCACAAGAAGACCTTTCTATAGGAGTAGTCGTTCTGACTGGAGAAGGACCTTCAAAGAAAGATGGTGGTTGGGCTTTTTGTAGTGGTGGAGATCAAAATGCACGCGGACACGATGGCTACAAAGACGATTCTGGAACTGGGCGTCTTAATATTCTAGAAGTACAACGCATGATACGTTTTATGCCTAAAGTGGTGATTTGTGCTGTGCCAGGTTGGGCTGTAGGTGGTGGACATAGTTTGCATGTCGTTTGTGACATGACCATAGCGAGCAGAGAACACGGCGTATTCAAACAAACAGATACTGATGTGGCTAGTGTTGATGCTGGTTATGGAAGTGCCTACCTCGCCAAAATGGTAGGACAGAAAAAAGCACGTGAGATCTTCTTTTTAGGTCGAACCTATTCTGCTCAAGAAGCCATGGATATGGGAATGGTGAATGCTGTTGTACCACATGATGAACTGGATCAAACTGCATACAATTGGGGGCAAGAAATCCTTAAGAAATCCCCAATAGCTATAAAAATGGCAAAATTTGCATTAAATGCTACTGATGATGGTATGGTTGGTCAACAAGTTTTTGCTGGAGAAATGACGCGATTGATCTATATGACCGACGAGGCAAGAGAAGGAAGAGAAGCCTTTTTAGAAAAGCGACCGCCTAATTGGGGGAGTGATCGTTATATACCTTAAAGAAATCTGCTTTTTAGCAGCTTAAAGTCCGGTGTAGTGAATTTAAAATTTTTGTTTATTTTGTTTTTGCCTTGAGCAGCCTTAGAGTAAACTTCCCTATAGAAAATAGAAAGCGGAATAAACCAAAGCCTATAAACTTTCATTTTACAACACTCCACAACTATTTACCACCCCTTCTATATTCAGCTGTAAATGCTTAGGCAATATATTGTCTCTGGGTAAAACAGCAAGATGTCGGTCTTCGTTTGAATCATAGACTTGTTTCAACAAGGGGTTTGGATAACCCAACTGTTCACAAATATCCTTGATGAGATCAATATGATGGATGAGGTTGTTGCTTCCCAAATGAAAGATACCACGTCTTCTTCTATTGATAATATAATGCAGCTGTTGTACTAATTTGTTAATATGAGTAGCATTGATCACCACATTAGGAAAAACATCTATCGCTTCATTTAATTGAAGCTGAGCTTTTATTTCATTTACTCGAGGAGAGCCTGCGCCGTAAATCATAGGAATGCGGCATATCACATATTTAGCAACGGGCTTGCGTAGTAATTCGTTTTCAATTTTAATTTTAAACCTGCCATAAATACTTTCAGATAGTGTTTTGTCGTATTCGTAACTAGGATAATTAGTGAAACGATCAAAGACATTTGCGCTGGATAGAAAGATAAGCTTACAGTCGTTCTTTTCTATATAATCTGCAATTTCAAAATGCATGCGCACCAGACTGGTAACATTCCCCCTTAAGGCTGTTACTATAAACTTAGGCTTAAGATTATCTAAAAGTATATCAAGACTTTCCAGTTCATAATCAAACTGATGAAAATGCTTGTTTTTTTCAAAAGCAGCATGATCCGTTTTAAAAGTTGCATGTACATCAAAAAATGGTGCCAGTTCTTTATAGAGTGCATTACCTATAAAGCCACTACCGCCTAAAATTAAAATTCTACTCAAAAATGATTATTTTTTTAGAAAGTCTACCAACTCACCTTCCCTTTAGGAAGGGTCAGGGATGGGCTTTACTTTTTATAAAAAGGTAATTTCACCACAGTCGCAGGAACTAAATTTTTCCTGATTTGTATGTAAATTTTACTTCCTGGAGCAGCAAAAACAGGGGGTACATATCCCATTCCTATTCCTATACCCATGGATGGAGACATCGTTCCACTAGTAACTATACCTAGATCTTTCTGTTTGCTGTCCTTTATTTCATAACCACCGCGAGGTATCGCACGATCATCCATCTCAAAGGCAACTAACTTGCGATCAACACCATTTTCTTTATGTTTTTGGAGTTGTTCATAATTGACAAACGGCTTGGTAAATTTAGTCACCCAGCCCAGTCCTGCTTCAAAAGGAGAGGTGGTTTCATCTATGTCATTTCCATAAAGACAGTACCCCATTTCTAGACGTAAGGTATCTCTTGCAGCAAGTCCAACTGGCTTTATTCCAAAACTTGCTCCTGCTTCAAATACTTTTTTCCAGATTTGTTTTGCATCACTATTTTTACAATAGATCTCAAATCCGCCAGAGCCAGTGTAACCGGTGGCACTAATGATGACATCTTCAACACCTGCAAAATTAGCTACTTCAAAATGATAGAATTTTATAGTACTTAAGTCTACTGAAGTTAGCGATTGCATCGCCTCGACAGCTTTAGGCCCTTGAATAGCCAGTAGGGAGTAATCTTCAGACAGGTTTTTCATGTCTGCATTCATGATGTTGTGCTTAGAAATATGAGCCCAATCTTTATCGATGTTAGAAGCGTTTACAACAAGAAAATACTCGTCTTCTTTCATTTTGTAAACAAGCATGTCATCTACTATACCGCCGGTTTCATTAGGTAAATACGCATATTGAGCTCTACCCACAGTAAGTTTTGAGGCATCATTAGAAGAAACTCTTTGGACCAACTCTAAAGCTTTAGGACCACTGATTAAAAATTCTCCCATATGAGAAACATCAAAAACACCTAAATGTTCTCTTACGTTTTGGTGTTCAATATTCACACCTTCATATTGAACAGGCATATTAAAGCCTGCAAAAGGAACCATTTTTGCTCCTAATGTTTCATGAATAGAGGTAAGTGCAGTATTTTTCATGTGTTGATTTTTACAAGTTCAAATGTAGAGTTTTCCGATTAAAACTACCTAGTTTTTAAGCACAGCAAATTGCCAACTAATTCACAAATCTAGTAAGTAAGTATTGCCTTGATTTAATTAAATTGCCATATATAAAACAGACCTATTGAAAATCTTAAGCGCAAAACAACTGGCAGAGGCCGATCAGTCTACGATTAGCAAACAACAAATCTCTAGTATCAAATTGATGGAACGGGCAGCAACTCTTGTTTTTGAAAGAATTCATCAGCGATTAAATGCTGCCCCAGTTCCTGTAAAGATATTTTGTGGAATAGGTAATAATGGGGGCGATGGTCTTGCTATAGCTCGGCACATGATGGAGCATGGTTATCAAGTGACTGTTTATGTGACCAATTGTAGTAAAAAAAGATCGCCTGATTTTCTAGTAAATTATAATCGTATGAAAGAGGTGACCAAAGACTGGCCCATTTTATTGAGTTGTAAAGAAGATTTTCCAGAAATAACACCTCAAGACATTGTTATAGATGCCATTTTTGGAACAGGAATCAATAGAGCATTAGAGGGATGGATGGCCGATTTGATCCACTATATAAGTGAATCTAAAGCTTTTAAAGTCTCCATCGATATGCCTAGTGGCTTGTACGCAAATACAGCTCATCAACCAGAAGATGCTATTCTAAAAGCAGATCATACGTTTACATTTCAAACACCTAAATTGTCGTTTTTTCTTTCTGAAACAGCCAGTTACGTAGGTACTTTTGAAATAATCGATATAGGGCTAGACCCTGAATATTTAATAGGAATTGCTCCACTGGCAGAATTAATTGATAGAGAAGCCGCTCAAATTAGGTACAAGGCTCGGGAGAAATTTACCTATAAAGGAGACTATGGTCATGTACTTACTTTTGCAGGTAGTAAAGGTAAGATGGGTGCTGCGGTTCTTTGCGCGGGTGCTGCCATTAACTCTGGAGCAGGAAAGGTGACTGCTTACTTACCAGAAGGGGGGAATAATATTTTGCAGACTTCCTTGCCAGAAGTGATGACTTTGTTGGGCGATGGAAATGACTTTATTACAGATTTTAATCATCATCTGAAGGGGACTGTTTTGTGCATTGGACCTGGAATAGGAACAGAGAAGGATACAGTTTCCGCTTTCGCGAAAGCGATAAAACAACAAACAACACCCGCAGTAATAGATGCAGACGGAATAGTTATCCTAGCCCAACACCCAGAACTATTAACAACATTGCCCAAAGATTCTATCCTAACTCCTCATGATGGTGAATTAAAACAGCTTATCGGGGGATGGAATAATAGCTATGAGCGATTGGAAAAAGTGCAAGAATTTTCTAAGAAATACCATTTAATTCTTGTCTTGAAAGGTGCGCATACCCTTATCATATCTGGGTCAAGTATGTTTATCAATGATACGGGTAATCCAGGAATGGCCACTGCTGGCAGTGGAGATGTATTAGCGGGTATTATGGCTTCTTTTCTAGCGCAGGGATATGATCCACTTACAGCAGCTACTTTCTCTGTTTATATACATGGAGCAAGTGGCGATCTTGCAGCACAGACCTATGCTCATGAAGGTTTAAAGGCATCTGTGATATCTAATTTTATTGGCCCCAGTATACTTCAGCTATTTAGAAACCCACCGCAAGAGCAAGATCAAGAGCAAGAACAATAATAATTTATAGTTTCTTACTTTAGGATTTGGTGCTTGATGTAATTATTATATATTTAAAAGCAAAAGTTATTCTTATCTTCAAATGAGATAATAAGTTCCTTTGAGGCTATTTACTGCGATTGTCAAATGAGATGATGTAATTCTTAAACGATCAAACCAACAACCCTATGAATATACGTGAAATAAATGCTATGAGAGGACCTAATTACTGGTCCATAAGACGCCATAAACTTATTGTAATGGTTTTGGATTTGGGAAAAATGGAAGAGTTTCCTACTAATAAAGTACCGGGGTTTTCAGAGCGATTAAAAAAGATGTTTCCCACTATGTACTCACACCGCTGTTCTGAAGGTTGTGAAGGTGGTTTTTTTATGCGGGTTGACGATGGGACCTGGATGGGGCACGTCATAGAACATATTGCGTTAGAAATTCAGACCATTGCAGGAATGGATACGGGTTTTGGAAGGACACGTGGTTATGGGGAAGAAGGTGTTTACAATGTTGTGTTCTCCTACATGGAAGAAAGTGTTGGTCGTTATGCAGCAGAAGCTTCCGTAAAAATATGTAATGCATTAATCGCTGCAGAAGATTATGATCTCAATGACGACATACAAAGAATGCGCGAATTGCGCGAAGCAGATCGCCTAGGTCCTAGTACGGGTTCTATTGTGGAAGAAGCAGAATCAAGAGGCATTCCATGGATCAGGTTGAATAAATATTCTTTGGTGCAGTTGGGTTATGGAGCAAATCAAAAACGTATTCAGGCTACTGTTACTAGTGAGACAAGCAGCATAGGTGTAGAGCTGGCTTGTGATAAAGAAGATACTAAATACCTATTAGAAAGGGCAGAAGTTGAAGTGCCTTGTGGAGATATTATACGTAGAGAGAGCAGCTTAGAAGATGCTTGTAAATACGTAGGTTACCCGGTTGTTATTAAGCCTATAGACGGAAATCACGGTCGTGGAATTACAGTGGACATACAAAACTACGAAAGTGCTTTAGTGGCTTTTAACCATGCAAAAGAGAGTTCTCGAAGTGGAGCAATAATAGTTGAAAAATTCATTAAAGGCGAGGATTACCGTTTGTTAGTTATTAATAATAAACTGGTTGCTGGAGCGATTAGAACTCCTGCACATGTTGTAGGTGACGGAAAATCAACTGTACAAGGATTAATAGATAAGGTAAATAGTGATCCGCGTCGTGGTTATGGTCATGAAAATGTACTGACTCAAATCACTGTAAATGAGTTGACACAAACTATTATAAAAGCTGCCGGTTATACCTTAGAGTCTGTTATAGCTCTAGGCGAAAGATTGATTTTAAAAGATACGGCAAACTTAAGTACAGGAGGAACTGCTGAAGATATCACCGATATCATTCACCCTGCTAATGTGAGTATGGCAGAGCGTATTTCAAAAATTATCGATTTGGATATTTGTGGAATTGATATCATGACAACAGATATTTCACAACCATTATCTGAAACAGGTGGAGCGGTATTAGAAGTAAATGCGGGTCCTGGATTTAGAATGCACTTGGCACCCACCAAAGGATTACCTCGTAATGTTGCTGCTCCTGTTATTGATAAATTATTTCCAAACAAAGGAGATACGGGTCGCATTCCTATTATCGCTATAACAGGTACTAATGGAAAAACAACCACGTCACGTTTGATTGCGCATATTGCAAAAATGAATGGCTATCGCGTAGGCTATACCACCAGTGATGGGGTGTATATCCAAAACCGTTTATTAATGACTGGAGATTGTACAGGCCCTGCCAGCGCAGAGTTTGTTTTAAAAGACCCAACGGTAAATATGGCGGTATTAGAATCTGCTCGTGGTGGTTTATTACGTGCTGGTCTGGGTTTTAAAAAATGTGATGTAGGTATTGTTACCAATATCGCTGCAGACCATTTAGGCTTAAAAGGAATCCATACCATCGAGCAACTCGCTAGAGTAAAAGGAGTTATCCCAGAAACCGTTTTGCCAGATGGATATGCAATATTAAATGCCGATGATGATTTGGTATACGAAATGAGACGCACTGTTGAATGTAATGTCGCTTTATTTTCTATGGATGAAAATAACCCTAGAATTAAAGCTTTGCAAAGATTGAATGGTATTACGGCTGTTTATGAAGAGGGTTATGTCACTATTTGTAGAGGAGAGTGGAAAATGCGACTGATGAAAGCAGAGCACATTCCATTAACTTTTGGTGGGAAAGCTAAGTTTATGATTCAGAATGTACTTGCTGCTATTCTTGCAGCTCATGTACAAGGAATGAGTAACGAAGATATCAAAGCAGCTTTAGAAACTTTTGTGCCTTCTCCATCACAAACTCCAGGACGTTTAAATCTATTTAAGTTCAGCAAGTTTGATATTCTATTAGACTATGCCCACAATGCTGCAGGTATGCGCGCGTTAAAAGATTTTATAGATGAGCTAGATGCTACTGTCAAAGTTGGAATTATAGCAGGAATAGGCGACAGACGAGAAGAAGATAATAATGAAATGGGCGCTATTGCTGCCGAAATGTTTGATGAAATTATCATTAGACAAGATAAACGTTTGAGAGGAAAGACAGAGCAAGAGCTTATAAAGATGCTGGATGATGGGATTAAAAGTCAAGACCCCAATAAGAAGACCACTATTATTCCTTCTGAAAGTGAAGCTATTAAATACGCTGTTAAAAATGTAGTAGAAGGATCTCTTATTGTTTTGTGTAGCGACGTTGTTCCAGATGCATTAGAGCTTGTAAAAGAATTGAAGGAGATGGATAATAGGGGGGAATTGCATTTGTTGGATTAATTGATTTGATGAGTTAAAAATTAAAGTCAAAATAAAAATAAAGCGATGCCAGTTCGAGCGATACTAGAAAACGATTTATGAAAGGAAACTCAGTTTGACTTTTTTGAAAATGGAAACATCCGGAATTCCGCCTTTAATGCCCGTAAGAATCTTGTGGCAATGGTCGGGGAAGGAAGCGGTATAGGAATAAAGAAGTAGAAGGCTAAACTCATGTTCGGTTAAACAAATGAACAGGTACAGTCTAAAAAAAATAAAAACAAGGAATGAACAACACATTTTCTATTGCCATACACGGTGGTGCTGGCACATTAGTAAAAGGAATGATGACTCCAGATTTAGAGTCAAGATATAAGAATGATTTAAAGACTGCAATGCTTGCTGGATATGCTGTTTTGGAAGCAGGTAACACAGCAGTAGAAGCAGTAGAAGCAGCAATAATTGTTTTGGAAAACTCGTCATTATTTAATGCGGGAAAAGGAGCTGTATTTACAGCAAATGGAACCCATGAAATGGATGCCAGTATTATGGATGGTAAATCTTTAAACGCTGGTGCGGTTTCTTTAATTACTGGAATCAAGAATCCGGTAAGTCTTGCTAGAGATGTTATGGAAAAAAGTGAACATGTCTTTTTAGCTGGTGAAGGAGCTCATGAATTTGCTAAGGAATTGAATTACAATTTTAAAGATGCGGCCTATTTTCATGACGAATTTAGATACCAACAATGGATTGAAATCAAAGACACTGATAGTTTTCAGTTGGATCATTCTACAAAAAAAGACTCCAAATTTGGCACTGTAGGGGCCGTTGCTTGTGATAAACATGGCAATATAGCCGCTGCTACATCTACTGGAGGAATGACTAATAAAAAATGGGGTCGAGTAGGAGACAGTCCTATGATCGGTTCTGGTAATTACGCTAATAATAAAACCTGTGCGATTAGTTGCACAGGGAGCGGGGAGTTTTTTATACGTGGCGTTGTTGCTTACGATGTTGCCTGTCTTATGGAACACAAAGGAATGTCTGTAGATGAAGCAGCTCAAGAAGTAATTCATAAACGCATTCTAGAAATAGGTGGCGACGGTGGGTTAATCGCAGTGGACTCAAAAGGAAATATCTCCATGCCTTTTAATACAGAAGGAATGTATCGGGCTCATAAATCTTCCACTGGTGAGGAAGGTATTTCTATTTATAAGTAGAAGTTGCGACTAATAACCCCTGTATTTGTATTGGAGACCTTTGAAAAGGAAGTTTTATTAAGGTAAATTTAAATGGTAAATGGGATACGAGTATATTTGCAACAGACCCTATGCTACACCATTATACATATTTAAACGAAAACACCACCAAGTGGGTGAGTTTTGTGCATGGCGCTGGTGGAAGCAGTTCCATTTGGTTTCGTCAAATACGAGCTTTTAAAAAAGAGTTCAATGTTTTGGTATTAGACCTTAGAGGTCATGGAAACAGTAAGCCTGTATTAAAAGATACCTTTAAGGAGGACTATACTTTTGACGTTATTACAGATGATATTATTGAAGTATTGGAACACTTGGATATAAAGAAATCCCATTTTATTGGAATTTCTTTGGGGACCATTTTGATCCGTAATTTGGCTGAAAAAAGACAAGATCTAGTGGAGAGCATGGTAATGGGTGGCGCTATTTTGAAATTAAATGTTCGTTCTCAGGTTTTAATGCGAGTTGGTAACATTTTTAAGTCTGTTGTCCCTTATATGATCCTTTACAAACTCTTTGCATTCATCATTATGCCAAAGAAAAACCACAAGGAATCTAGAATGCTTTTTGCAAACGAGGCTAAAAAACTATACCGAAAAGAGTTTATCAGGTGGTTTAAATTAACGGCAGAAATTAATCCGCTGTTGCGTTTATTTAGAGCTAACGACATTCAAATTCCTACCTTATATGTTATGGGAGCACAAGACCATTTGTTCTTGCCTTCTATTAAGAGGGTGGTAAAAGAACACGTGCAGTCTTCTTTGTATGTAGTAGAAAACTGCGGCCATGTTGTCAACGTGGAGCAACCTGAAAATTTCAATATAAAGACTATTGATTTTTTGAAAGCGATACCTTCTTAAAATACTTAAAAAAGAAATTAATTTTTAAAGTTCTTACCTGTTTGTTTATAAGTGAGTAGCTATGATCAATAGCTTATTTATTGATTACTAGCTAAATCTAATGTTCTTCAATATTTTTGATGTTTGCATTAGGGATTGTAGTGGCATCCTTTTTATAGGTGAGTGTCTTGAATAACTAAATATTTTATAAATAAAAAGATTGAGTTACACACTTAGCATCTGTTTTATATCTTTATGATAAATTGGTTTAGCTATTACCATTCTTTCTATTGTTTTATGGAATATGCTCTGTTTGGATTGAGATCGATTAATTCTAAAACAGAATTCGTCAAAGTAGCTTTGCACATGCCATTTACTAACATGTGTAGGTATTGCTCTCAACCAAGATTTTAACTGCATAATTACAACATGTAGTTCTTTAAAATTACTTCCGTTATTACTTAGTTTCTGCTCTATATCATAATTCTTTTTAAGTGGAGCATAACCTCTCCATTTATCGGTAACTATTTTTGCAGAGGGATCTATATGTTCTTCAAATATTGGAGTTAGTGATTTAGCTGAGTAATCATCTATAGACTTCACATAAACTCTTTTGATTTTATGTTCGGCGCTCAGTTCTACCGCTATCACTGCTTTTTTCTTTTTTGAATCGTAACTTCTACCTTGCTTGCCTTGTTCTTTTCCCCCTACGGTAAATTCATCTACATGAACTATTTCGGTTAGAGGATATTTTTGACTGCTTTTCATTGACTTTCTAACTTTCTGCATGAAATACCAAGCGGTACCTTGACGGATATCAAATCGCTTTCCCATTTGAACACTGGAAACACTCTTGGTACTAGTACTCATTTCAAACACAACGCAGAATGCCTTTTGCAAACCAAATTTAACCTTATGAAACAAGGTGTTTGCAGTGGCGCTTTCAACGTGATTGCAACTGTAACAGTGATATCTATAACCAGATTTTTCACAGCCCTTAGTGTGACCACATTTTGTACATGTAAAACCATCCTGCCATTTTATTTTTGCTAAATATGCTTTACAAGCATCATCATCTGGCAGTTCTTTCACAAAACTCAGTATATTTTGACCTTTAAATACTTCCATAACCCGTGTTATTAATGATAACAAGATACGGAAACTATATGACTAACTCAATAAAAAGATATAACGGAAAGACCGACCTTATTGCACGCTAGTGTGATAAGTGAATGCCATGGGAAATCATATAATTGTTATTTAAACAGATTTTCTATTAAATAAAAGGAGCTTCTATAGGAAGAACGGTTACTCTTCTATTTTTAATATCGTATTGATCACTGTTGGATAACACGTGAATGGTCATATTTGCTATAGTCATAGGCGTCCCTTCTTCGAGAAGTTTTTCGTTGTTGTGAGATAGTGAACTTCCGTCAAAAACAATCACCATCCCAGAACCTATAACGGTACAATGTGTGCCCTGTTTAATAATCACTCCTGTGTCCTCAGCAAGGCCTATTCCTAATAGATGTGGAAACTTTGCAATAGCTTCAGACTGACGTCCAAAACGACCTCTTTTTATAAAATGGGTATCTATGATTAGTTCAGGTATCAGGCTCAAGCCTTTACGCATTCTAACAGCACCTTTTATAAAAGACTCTGTTGCACTGCCACCTGAAATCATTTCATTAGACATAGCCATAGCGCCAGCGCTGGTGCCAGCGATTACAAAACCAGTTTCATTTTTATAACGATCTATTAATATATCGTGAATAGTGGTACCGCCTATCTTTTGTGTAATTTTAGACTGATTACCCCCAGAAAACATAATACAGTTGGCCTTTTTTATGATGTCTATGGAAGACTGCTTTTCAGAATCTTCTTTTGACCTAATATCTAGCACTGTAACATTTTTACAACCTAAGGTATCAAATGCTTCTAAATAATTAGCGCCAACTTCAACCGGTATACTTGATGCGGTAGGGATCACTACAATATTTGCATCAGTACCACCGGATTCCTGCACTACATGAAAGAGAATCCCATCTTCTACAAATTCTAACGTGTACTGTTCACTGTCTTCTATTCCTTTATCTTCATTTCCACCTATTGGTATAAGTGTTCCTTTAGGAAATAGGATATTATCTTTATTCTCATTCATTATGCAAAAATAATTTTTTTAAGTTGGAAACGCAGCTGTAACTCATAAGATTTAAATAGAAATAATGAGCAATTTCTTGCTGCTCTTTATTAATTCGTATCTTATTGAAACCAACAATGGAGTTTATAGGAACTCTGTAATTCTATTGACGGATGAACTCCAATCGATTTTTTTTAGAGATTTAATATAATTTAGGTCTAAAATATTGAATATCCTTAATTATTAAGGCATAAGAAGAACAATTGCTATGATAGAGTTGATCTTTTTGTTTAATATTACACCGTCTAAACAGCCTAAAAATGACACATGAAATTTCTTCCAAAAGATTAAGTCTAAAAGATTTAAATCACATTTCTCAAAATGTTACTGAACTTCAACTATCAGAAAGCGCGCTAGATGCAATTCAAGCATGTAGGGATTATTTAGACAAGAATTTTGGAAGTGTCAATAGCAAGCCTACTTATGGCATTAATACTGGTTTTGGCTCGTTATGTCATACTCAAATAGATAGCGTTCACTTGACTCAGTTACAACATAATTTAGTCATGTCTCATGCTTGCGGGACGGGTGAGGAAGTGCCCGAACAAATTGTGAAATGGATGTTATTTCTTAAGATTCAAAGTTTGTGTTACGGACATAGTGGCGTGAGTGTGGAAGTGGTGCTTCGTTTAATAGATTTTTACAATCAAGGTGTTTATCCGATCATTTATGAGCAAGGGTCTTTGGGAGCTTCAGGAGATCTTGCGCCGCTGGCACATCTGGCATTGCCATTAATAGGTTTAGGAGAAGTAACCTATCAAGGAAATAGATATACGGGTGAAGAAATTAATAAGATAAAGGGTTGGAAATCCTTACAATTACAATCCAAGGAAGGACTGGCCTTAATTAATGGAACTCAGTTCATGCTTGCTTACGGGGTATTGCTTTCTCTGGAATCTAGAAAGTTATGGTACTGGTCTCATATTACTGCTGCCTTATCTATAGACGGTTTTTCTTGTAACATGTCTCCATTTGATGAGCGTATTCATTTGATAAGGCCTCATAAAGGACAGTTGACAAGTGCCTCGATCATCAGAGAACTATTAGAAGATAGTGAGATAGCGGCAAATGAAAAACAAAATGTACAAGATCCGTATAGTTTTAGATGCACACCTCAAGTTCATGGTGCTACAAAGGATGCGATTGATTATATCGTCAAAACCGTTTTGACAGAATGTAATTCTGTTACAGATAATCCAAACGTTTTTCCAGAATCAGATACTATCATTTCTGGTGGTAATTTTCACGGACAGCCGCTCGCACTAGGTTTAGACTTTCTCTCCATAGCTATGAGTGAGATAGGTAGCATTAGTGAACGTAGAATATTTCAATTGATGAGTGGAACACGCGATTTACCGCCGTTTTTATGTAAAAACGCAGGCCTTAATAGTGGCATGATGATCCTACAATATACAGCGGCAAGTATAGTTAGCCAGAATAAGCATTTAGCAAATCCATCTTCAACAGACAGTATTGTGAGTTCTAATGGTCAAGAGGATCATGTAAGTATGGGCGCAAATGCAGCTACAAAATCATTTAAGATTATTGATAATATAAAGACAGTGCTGGCTATAGAGCTATTGACCAGTTCACAAGCTCTGGAGTTTCATACTAAAGAGACCTCTAGTTTCTTGAAGTCCATAATATCTGTAGTGCGCAGTGTTGTAGAACCTTATGAAAACGATCGTGTTATGTATAAAGACATACAACTTGCTAAAGAAATAATGGAGTTTACCGAGTTAGATATGGATATAATGAATTAGTTCATTCTATGGTTGGGTACGGATCCATTAAAACAATCAAGTAGTTCCTTATGAGTCCAAAGAAGTGCTTCTTCTTTGTTAGGGAAGGATTTTAATTTACCAGGCTTAAAAAATTTACTTTCCAAAGGGACAGAGCTCATGCCTTGCGCCTTAGTTTCTACGATGCTTATACAACAAAGATCATTATGCTTCGTATTGTGTAAATGTACCATAGGGTCAATACTATAGCTGTTTTCACGGATGCTGATATATCCTAATTTATAATTTTCACCGTAGTAAGAAATAACGGCATCAGCCAACATATTATTTAATTCTAAATTAAAATGAATTCCTTCTTTTATTCTACCTATAATTACATCAGTGTACAATTCAAAATCTCCAAAATCTAGGTCTAATGTCTTAATATGCTTCGTTTTACTATCCATGTCGTAAAGGTACTCTTAAAGAACTATGCATACATAGTATAATCAAGCTAATAACATAAAATCGATTAAAGCTGAATTTTACCGTTTATGTAATATTTAAAAGATGTGTTTAAGCACACTTATAAGTACTTTTAAAGAATACATCGTTTGAGTCAACTTTTATATATTACTGTCAGTTTATATATAAACTGACTAATGATTAAATAAAAAAACGCATCTTAAAAAGTGATTTTTAAGATGCGTTGGTATTTACAACTGTAGTCTATAAGATTATTCTGCCGACTGTTCTGTGTCTGGTTTTACAATCTTTACGACTAGCTTGTCATTTTCTTTGTCAAATTCCATGAATATGGTATCACCTTCTTGCAGTTGACTATTGACAATCTCTTCTGCAAGAGTATCTTCAATATACTTTTGAATGGCACGTTTAAGAGGTCTAGCTCCATATTCTTTATCAAAGCCTTTGTCTACTATGTAGTTTTTTGCTTCATCACTTAGCGTTAATTCGTATCCTAAATCTTTAATACGAGAAAAGAGCTTTGCAAGTTCGATATCAATGATTTTGTAAATGTCTTCTCTTTCAAGCGCATTAAAAACAATGACATCATCAATTCTGTTTAAGAATTCTGGAGCAAATGTTTTCTTTAAAGCTGCTTGTATAACGCTACTAGCATTATCACCTTCAGCCAATTTACGTGCTGCGGTACCGAATCCAACACCAGAACCAAAATCTTTCAATTTGCGAGCCCCTACGTTAGAAGTCATGATAATAATGGTGTTTCTAAAATCAATTTTTCTTCCTAAGCTGTCTGTTAAGAAACCATCATCTAGAACTTGAAGTAGCATATTGAAAACATCTGGATGTGCTTTTTCTATTTCATCTAGTAAGATCACTGCATAAGGCTTGCGTCGCACTTTTTCAGTAAGCTGGCCACCTTCTTCGTAACCTACATAACCTGGAGGTGCTCCTATTAATCTAGAAATAGCAAATTTCTCCATATACTCACTCATATCAATACGAATGAGCGAATTTTCAGAATCAAAAAGCTCGCTAGCAAGAACCTTTGCCAGTTGTGTTTTACCAACTCCAGTCTGTCCTAAGAAAATAAAAGAACCAATAGGCTTGTTAGGATCTTTCAATCCAGCTCTATTACGTTGTATTGCTTTAACGACTTGTTTTACTGCTTTTTCTTGCCCTATAACAAGATCTCCTATTGATTCATTGAGGTTACTCAGTTTTTTCATTTCCTTAGTAGCGATACGATTCACAGGTATACCTGTCATCATACTAACAACTTCGGCCACGTTATCTTCTGTAACAGTGTCTTTATGGAGCTTAGAAGCATCTTCCCATGCTTGTTGCGCTTCAGAAAGTTGCAATTCTAGTTTTTTCTCATCATCGCGCAGTTTTGCAGCTTGTTCATACTTCTGCTTTTTAACGACGTTATTCTTCTCTTCCTTAACTTCTTCCAGTTGCTTTTCTATTTCAACGATTTGATCAGGAACTTCTATGTTGGTAATGTGAATACGAGATCCAGCCTCATCCAAAGCATCTATAGCTTTATCTGGTAAAAAACGATCTGTCATATAACGGTTGGTAAGTTTCACACAAGCATTAATAGCTTCTGGAGTATACTCTACATTATGATGTTCTTCATATTTACCTTTGATGTTGTTCAATATAATAATTGTTTCTTCTACTGAAGTAGGTTCCACCATTACCTTTTGAAAACGTCTTTCTAACGCACCATCTTTTTCAATACTATTTCTGTATTCGTCTAGTGTTGTTGCCCCGATGCATTGAATCTCTCCACGGGCTAGTGCAGGTTTAAACATGTTAGCTGCATCTAGGGAGCCAGCGGCTCCACCAGCACCTACTATGGTGTGAATTTCATCTATAAAAAGAATAATATCTTCATTCTTCTCTAGTTCATTCATTACCGCTTTCATGCGCTCTTCAAACTGACCTCTGTATTTAGTTCCAGCGACTAGGCTAGCTAAATCAAGTGTTATTACCCTTTTGTTAAAAAGAATACGAGATACTTTTTTCTGAATAATCCTTAAAGCAAGACCTTCAGCTATAGCACTTTTACCAACACCAGGCTCTCCTATTAATAAAGGGTTGTTTTTCTTTCGACGACTCAAAATTTGAGATACACGTTGTATTTCTTCTGTACGACCTACAACTGGATCTAATTTGTCATCTTCGGCCATTTTAGTTAAATCACGACCAAAATTGTCAAGAACAGGAGTTTTAGACTTTTTGTTAACCTTTTTATCTGCGCTAGGAGAGAAGAGGTTTTCTTTACCGCCGTCTTGCATGTCATCTCCAGCATCATCATCACTAAAAGATTGTGCACTCACATCTTCTACATAGCCATCTTCTTGGGAAAGGATCAATTTAAATTCGTCCTTTACATTATCATAATCTACTTTAAGCTTGTTTAAAAGCTTTGTCGTAGGGTCATTTTCATTACGTAGAATACATAATAAAAGGTGTGCTGTATTTATAGAAGTACTTTGAAAAAGTTTTGCTTCTAGAAAAGTGGTTTTGAGTGCACGCTCTGCCTGTCTCGTTAAATGTAAATTCTTTTTTTCATTTATCGCGCTTGAGATATTTGGGTTTGCTGGGCTGAGTATTTCAACTTTACGACGCAAACTATCCAAGTCCACCGATAAATTAGTTAAAATCTCTATCGCCTTCCCATCTCCATCACGCAGTAATCCTAACATTAAATGTTCAGTACCTATAAAATCATGACCTAATCGCAACGCCTCTTCCTTGCTATAGGCGATGACGTCCTTTACTCTTGGTGAAAAATTATCGTCCATATTGCTTCTTTCGTTTAAATGTATTGATTTTATCCTTTCAAAAAGCATTCCGTACTATAAAAAAGGGTTAATACTTTGTTAGGCTTTCGCGAAAGCCTAACAATAACAGTCATTTCCCCCAATATTTAAACTCTTAAAACTTATCCACATGAAGTGATTAAAAGTGTTAATAAAAATAGCTCATAATGAGTATCAAAGCCTTATTAATACTAGGGATTTACTTAAATTGCTAGTTGTTAAAATAACTAATTAATATAATCTGATTTACATGGCAGATGGAGAAAAATTAATCCCGATAAACATCGAGGATGAAATGAAGTCAGCATACATCGATTACTCGATGTCAGTCATAGTGTCACGTGCACTGCCAGATGTGCGAGACGGACTAAAACCGGTACATAGAAGAGTTCTTTTTGGTATGTATGAACTGGGTGTGCTTTCTAATAGAGGTTACAAGAAAAGTGCGAGAATAGTAGGAGAAGTACTTGGCAAGTATCACCCACATGGAGATACTTCTGTTTATGATGCTATGGTGCGTATGGCTCAAGAATGGTCACTGCGTTACATGATGGTAGATGGTCAAGGTAACTTCGGTAGTGTGGATGGAGATCCTCCAGCAGCAATGCGTTACACAGAGGCAAAAATGCGTAAGATATCTGAAGAGATGCTTGCAGATATTGATAAAGAAACGGTTGATACGCAGCTTAACTTTGACGATACCTTATCAGAGCCTACTGTTCTTCCTACTAAAATCCCTAATCTTCTTGTAAATGGTGCCAGTGGTATAGCTGTAGGTATGGCGACTAACATGCCACCACACAACTTAACAGAAGTGGTTGATGGTACTATAGCCTACATTGAGAATAATGATATTGAGATCGATGAACTGATCACTCATATCAAGGCTCCGGATTTTCCTACTGGTGGTATTATTTATGGTTATGATGGTGTGAAAGACGCTTTTCATACGGGCCGTGGACGTGTAAAAATACGTGGGCGTGTTAGAATTGAAGAAGTTAAAGGTCGTGAATGTATCATAGTGGACGAGTTGCCTTATCAGGTCAATAAGGCAGATATGATTAAGAAAACAGCCGATCTTATTAACGATAAAAAACTAGAAGGTATCGCCTCGATAAGAGACGAGTCTGATAGAAACGGAATGCGTATTGTTTATGTTCTTAAACGCGATGCTATTCCTAATATCGTGATTAATAAATTATACAAGCATACGTCACTTCAATCTAGTTTTAGTGTTAACAACATTGCTTTAGTGAAAGGACGTCCTCAGTTGCTCAATGTAAAAGAGATGATCCATCATTTTGTAGAGCACAGGCATGATGTAGTTGTTAGAAGAACTGTCTATGAGCTGCGTAAGGCAGAAGAACGAGCTCACATTCTGGAAGGATTGATCATTGCTAGTGATAACATCGATGAGGTTATTGCGTTGATACGATCTAGTAGTAACGGTGAAGAAGCTCGCGCAAAATTAATTGAGCGTTTTGAGCTTTCCGAAATACAAGCTCGTGCGATAGTTGAAATGCGACTGAGACAGCTTACTGGACTGGAGCAAGATAAACTACGTACAGAGTATAGTGAATTGATGGAGACCATTACTGACTTGAAAGACATTCTTGAAAAGAAAGAACGTCGCATGCAAATCATTAAGGAGGAACTTATTGAGGTTAGAGAAAAATTTGGTGATGAGCGTCGCTCTCTAATAGAGTATGCAGGTGGTGATCTCAGTATAGAAGATATGATCCCTGATGAGCAAGTAGTTATCACTATTTCTCATGCAGGTTATATTAAAAGGACAAGTCTTACAGAATACAAAACCCAAAATCGCGGTGGAGTAGGACAAAAGGCGAGTACCACAAGGGATGAAGATTTCTTAGTAGATCTCTTTGTAGGAACTAATCACCAGTACATGTTGTTCTTTACAGAAAAAGGGAAATGCTTCTGGATGCGCGTTTATGAAATTCCAGAAGGTAGTAAAACCTCTAAAGGTCGCGCTATTCAAAACCTAATCAATATTGAGCAGGATGATAATGTAAAATCAGTTATTTGTACCCAAGATATTAAGGACGAAGAGTATATCAACAGTCACTTTGTGATTATGTGTACGAAGAAAGGTGTGGTTAAGAAAACATCTCTCGAACAATACTCTAGACCTAGGTCAAACGGTATCAATGCGATCACCGTCAGAGATGGAGATACCCTTCTAGAGGCAAAACTTACTACCGGAGACAGTCATGTAATGTTAGGTCTGAAGAGTGGTAAAGCCATTCGTTTTGATGAATCTAAAACACGTCCTATGGGTAGAAATGCCAGTGGAGTTCGTGGAATAAGATTATCTAATGAAGATGATGAGGTCATAGGAATGGTGGCGGTTAACGATATGGATTCTAATATTCTTGTCGTATCAGAAAAAGGATATGGAAAACGTTCGAGTCTTGATGATTACAGAGAGACCAATCGTGGAGGAAAAGGTGTAAAAACCATTTCAGTTACGGAGAAAACGGGTGGTCTTGTAGCACTTAAGAATGTAAGCGACGAGGATGGTTTGATGATTATCAATAAATCTGGAGTTGCGATACGTATGAATGTGGCTAACCTAAGGGTAATGGGGCGCGCAACACAAGGAGTGCGTTTGATTAATTTGAAAGGAAACGATTCTATTGCTGCAGTAGCTAAAGTTGTTAAAGAGGAAGAAGAAGAAATAGCATCTGAGGACGGTACAGTTTCTGAAACTCAAGACGCTGGCACGACAGTTGTAGATGATAGTGAAGAATAATAAATATATATAGTATGAAACTTAAATTAACAATACTTTTTCTGGCTGTAGCTTCTATAGCTATGGCTCAGAAAAGAGAAATGAGAAAAATTGAGAAGGCACTAAAATCTAATGATATTTCAACGGCTATTGCATTATTCAATTCGATCGATGAAAGTACCATAGAGCCCAAGTATGAAGGAGCGTATTCTTTTTACAAAGCAGCAACTACCGTTGGTGTTTCTGGTAAAAGTAGTGCCTCTGAGAAGGAGATTTATGTGTCTTTAGACTTAATTGAAAACGCTGAAAAATTAGGCTATGATGAAAAGGAGTTATTAGCTGTAGTAGAAAGTAAAGCAAAAGATCGCTTATTTACTCTGGCAAATGAAAAGCTCAAATCTAATGATATGAAAGGGGCGTTAACTATTGTCAACTATCTTTCAAAGCTGGATCCTTCTAATATGAACATGTATTTTAATGCGGCTAATTTAGCTTACCAGGCTGGTGAGTTTGAAATGGCTAAAGAAAAGTATCAAATCTTGCTGGATAATACATATACCGGTCAAGAGACTGCTTACGTTGCTGTAAATATATCAAATCAACAAGAAGAGGATTTCCCTAGCAAAAAGCTACGTGACTTTGCTGTTACTTCAAAATCGCACACTCAACCAAAAGATATTAAAACCTCCTCACAGGTAGGTAGTATGGTAACTAACTTGGTCTGGATGTATAAAAATGATGGTGATGTAGATAAAGCAAAAACTACATTTACTAAGGCTTTAAAAGATTTTTCTAATGATGAGTCTTTAAAGTTTGCTAAGGCAGATATTTATTTGAACTTAGAAATGATTGAGGAATATAAAGCAGCGTCAAAAAGTCTTACGGAAGAAGTTAAAGACCCTAAGGTGTATGATAAACTTGCATTAGCAGCACTAAATACAAAGGATTATGACCAAGCCATAAAGTATTATGAGTTGAGCATAGGTATAGCGCCCGAAAATTTTGTTGCGCAAGCTAATTTAGGTCTTTGTTACGTGGAGAAAGGGAATTTAGAGACCACGCCTGCAAAGGATCAATTAGAACTATACAAGAAAGCAATTGCTTGTTATGAAAAAGCTCATGAAGTAGAGCCAGAAGATAAAACCGCGATTAATACATTAATTAGTTTATACGGTGTGTTTGACATGAACGATAAGGTTACAGAAATGAAGTCCAAATTGTAATGGATCAGTAATTTGATTTTATTATCCCGCTTTCGCGAAAGCAGTATAAAACAAAAGCTCTTAGATCAACATCTAAGAGCTTTTTTTATTGTCATATTTTGTTTTAAAATCAAATAACTTTTTTGATCACTCTCAGTTTATGAGTGTGTATATTCTTTTCTATATTAAATATGCCGCTTTGATCCAGCCGATCTATACGTACTTTTCCATGAGCATGAACAATATAATTATCGCTCATAATGATTCCTACATGAGTGATCTTTCCTTCCTGATTGTCAAAGAAAGCTAAATCACCTGGCTCCGACTCCTCTATAAAACTAAGAACCTCACCTTGTGTTGCTTGTTCGCTAGCATCTCTTAAGAGATCAAAACCATTTAATCGGTATATAAGTTGTGAGAAACCACTACAGTCTATTCCTAGCGGTGTTCTTCCTCCCCATAAATAAGGTGTGTTTAAAAAAAGTAACGCGTTATTTATAAGTTGAGATTTACTAAAGTTGATCTTAGCGGTATCTATTGGAAACAGGTCGTTCAAGAAAGGAGTAGAACTCACTTGAGCACCAATGGTTATGGTACTCAAGGTATGGTCTTCATGTGTAAGATGTGCTATTAAATCTTTAGAATAGTAGTGCTCTTCTTTTAGTAAGTGATGGTATTCTTCTGCTTCGATCTCTTGGAACTGCTTGTTGTCTATCCAACCTTCATAATTATCATGAGCCAGTCTAATTTTAGACCACTTTTTTCTGCTCTCTACAATTTTAAAGATTTCTCCGTAGAGTACTTGAGACACCATTTCACTGGCATCACTAGTTTCAGACCTTAAGGGAGCAATAGAAATCGGACAGATACCGTATCTCATAAAACTTAATTAAGATTGTAAGATTATCGCACTTGCGCCGCCGCCGCCGTTACATATTGCAGCTGCTCCTATGGTTCCATTTTCTTGTTTTAACACACTTAAAAGTGTGGTCACAATTCTTGCTCCACTGCATCCTAATGGATGACCTAATGATACGGCTCCTCCGTAAACGTTAACATTTTTATCTTCAAGGCCTAGAATTTTCATATTGGCAAGACCTACTACTGAAAAAGCTTCGTTAAATTCAAAGTAATCCACATCTCCCATGTGAACACCAGCTTTTTTAAGCGCTTTTGGTAATGCTTTAGAAGGAGAAGTAGTGAAATATTTAGGTTCTTGAGCGGCGTCAGCATAGCCTATAATTGTTGCCAGTGGTACTAAACCAAGCTCTTGAGCTTTTTCTTCACTCATCAATACTAAAGCTGCAGCGCCATCATTGATAGTAGAGGCATTAGCAGCAGTTACGGTGCCATCTTTTGAAAATGCTGGTCTAAGAGCAGAGATTTTTTCCATTTTAATATTGGTAAACTCCTCATCGATAGATACAATAATATCTTCTCCTCTTCTTTGTGGAACAGCAACAGGAACCACTTCATCGTTAAATTTTCCATTTTCCCAAGCAGCTGCAGAGCGGTGATAGGATTGAATGGCAAAGTTATCTTGATCTTCTCTTGTGAAATTATGATCTGTAGCACATAGATCTGCGCAAGTTCCCATGGCTTCCTGACTATAAGCATCAACGAGGCCATCTTTTTGCATTCCGTCTATTAGGGTAGTAGGACCAAACTTTTGTCCAGTTCTCATTTGAACATAATGTGGAATCATGCTCATGTTTTCCATTCCACCGGCTACAACGACGTCGTTATCACCTAGTGCGATAGATTGCGCAGCCATCATAATAGTTTTCATTCCGCTAGCACATACTTTATTTACGGTAGTAGCAGGGGTGCGATCGCTAATCCCAGCTCCTATAGCAGCTTGTCTTGCTGGTGCTTGTCCAGTGCCAGCTTGGACGACATTTCCCATCAATACCTCATCAACATGATTTGGGTCCAATGAAATTTTATCTAAGGCACCTTTAATGGCTATAGCTCCTAATCTTGTCGCTGGAACAGAAGATAATTTACCCATAAAACTTCCTATAGGCGTTCTAGCATAAGATACAATAACTACTTTCTTCATGATTCTGTTTTTCTTTGCAAAAATAATGATTTTAATAAGCAATTCATAGAGTTCCTTTAATGCATCAACCAATTGTTTTCATTAAATAATGATATTTTAAAAGTATAGTTGTTAATTTGTTTTATACAGCGCGAGATGAATAGATTATATAATTATCAAAATGTTATTTATAGAATAATTTTGTTATGCTTTTGCACAGCACTAACGGTCTATATATTCCCAAATAACAATCGTTTTAAATACGATTACAACCAAGGAGAACCTTGGGATTATGAAACTTTGTACGCCCCTTTTTCATTCCCAATCGAGAAAGGTGAAAACGCTCTTTTAAACGAGAGACAAAGTATTTCAGATAATGCGCCACGTTATTTTAAAATCGATCAGACTGTTGAAAAAAATGTACGCAACAACTGGCTTAATAATTATTCTATAAAGAGCGATGATATAATCAGTACAGAAGAACTCAAACGTGTCAATTCTGAATTAAGCAAAATATTTTCTGAAATTTATAAAGTGGGTTATTTAGAATTACCATTAGATTTAGAAGAAAACCAACCTGTTCTAATAGAGTTTAATAACGAATTACAATCGGCTACCTATAACGATCTGTATGAGCCTGAAGATTTAGGTCAACTTTTAAATGAACGGGTAGACCGCTTGAATACGAGCAGTTTTAAGAGAAGTGAATTGATAGCAGACCTTTTAGAGGTCATACAACCCAATATTACCTATGATAAGGGATTAACGGATTTAGCGATTAACGAGGAGTTAAATAAAATTCTAACCACTAGAGGAGTGGTTTCTCAAGGAGTCAGGATCATTGCTCAAGGAGAAATTGTTGAAGGAGAAAAGTTACAAGTACTCAACACCTTAAACAATACTTATAAATCTCAAACGTGGACAGATTCACAATACAATTGGAAGCTTGGTGGTTATATCATACTAGTAGGTATGGCGTACACCATGTTGATATTGTTTTTATGGAGGTACAGGAAATCAATATTTGAAAACTTCAGAAAGCTTTTCTTTATATTTTTCAATATACTAGTAGTGGTTGTTTTAACCGCAACGGTAGTTAATATTGATGTTCAGTACATCTATGTCGTCCCTGTTTGTATTTTACCTTTAATCTTAAAAGCGTTTTTTGACGCGAGATTAGGCTTATTCACTCATGTCATTGCTATTTTTATTTTAAGTTTTATTGTGCCTAATAGTGACGAGTATTTGTTCTTACAAATGATGGCAGGTATTGTAACCATTCTCTCCAATAATGAAATTTATAAGCGAGCAAACCTGTTTCTTACTGTTGCTCAAATAATAGGCATATATTTCCTTTCCTATTTTGCCTTTTATGCTATTAATCAAGGAGGTGTTACTGGTTGGGAGTGGAGTAGGTTAGGCTACTTTGTACTCTGTGGTCTGGCGATGCTTTTTGTTTGGCCGTTGATATATATCTTTGAGAAGGTATTTGGTTTAGTAAGTGACGTATCACTTTTAGAATTAAGCGATACAAATTCAAAACTTTTAAAGGCTTTATCTAATAAAGCTCCTGGTACATTTCACCATTCTTTAAACGTTGCCAATATTGCAGAAACTGTCGCAAATGAAATAGGAGCAAACGCCATGTTAGTTCGTGTTGGAGCGCTTTATCACGACGTCGGTAAAATGTCTAATCCAACTTATTTTACAGAAAATCAAGGCAGTGGTATCAATCCGCATAATGATTTAGATCCAGTAGATAGTGCGAGAATCATCATTGACCATACCCTTAACGGTATTGAGATCGCTCGTAAATACAACTTGCCAGATCGTATCATCGATTTCATTAGAACTCATCATGGAGATAGCTTGGTTTATTATTTTTATGCCCAAGCAAAGGAGGATAATCCAGAAGTTGCAAAGGATAACTTCCGTTATCCAGGCCCAAAGCCTTTTAGTCAAGAAACAGCTATACTGATGATAGCTGATAGTGTAGAAGCAGCTTCTAAAAGCATCAAGAATCCCACGTCTGTAAAAATAGATACTTTAGTGAATAAAATAATAGACGGTCAGGTAGAAAGTGGTCAATTCCTCAACGCAAATATTACCTTTAAACAGATAGAAACTATTAAAGCTGTGATTAAAAAGAAGTTAGCCAGTATCTATCATTTGCGCATAGAATACCCTGAATAATTTATTGAAAAAATCTTCATTTAAGTTTGTGGAATTATAAAGTTGGCTTACATTTGCAACCGCTTTCAGAAATGGAGCAAGTTCTTTAAAATTTAGGAGAGGTGCCAGAGTGGTAATGGAGCAGTTTGCTAAACTGTCGACGGGCAACCGTCGCCAGGGTTCGAGTCCCTGTCTCTCCGCAACTTAACCCTTTTAATATCTTAAAAAATATTAATTTTAAAGGTTAAATCATCAGTTCCCGAGCTGATATAAATAAAATTCGGGGTGTAGCGTAGCCCGGTCATCGCGCCTGCTTTGGGAGCAGGAGGTCGCAGGTTCGAATCCTGCCACCCCGACTAGAAGTTTTATTGCTTTTTATATACCGTCGTCATTTTATTATGAAGACGGTTTTTTTGTTTCAAATTCTCCGTATATTATCTAAAATGTTTTTTAATTCTTACCTCTAGATTTAAAACAGTAGTTTTTTATGTTCTACTCGTCTATTTTTTTACGATTTAGAAATGCATCATCTCGCTTTTGCGAAAGCAAAATACTCATCATCTATCTGTATATTTAAGAATTGTTTGCCATTTCAAAAGAAGCATTTAATGTAAATTGCAGTGAAATAATTAGTCCCATGCAAAGAGATCTTCAAAACTTACGTAAATCTTATGAAAAAGATGCCTTACTAGAAAAAAACCTACCGAAAACCCCTTATCAACTATTTGACTCTTGGTTTCAGGAAGCCAAATCAACTATAGAAGTTGATGAGGCAAATGCGATGAGTCTTTGTACGCTAGGTTTGGATGGCTTTCCTAAATCACGTATCGTACTCTTAAAGGAGATTGTAGAAGGTAAGTTTTTGTTTTATTCGAATTATACTTCAGAAAAAGGAGTCGCTATGGAAGCCTATGATAAAGTCAGTCTTCACTTTTTTTGGCCGGCATTAGAACGTCAGATTATAATTAAAGGAAATGTGAAAAAGGTTTCCAGGGAGAAGTCCTTAGATTATTTTCATTCCAGACCACGAGGCAGCCAGATAGGAGCCTGGACAAGCAATCAAAGTAGCGCTATTATCTCCCGTGAAAAAATAGAAGAACAGTTGCATCATTTTGAAGAGAAATTTAAAGATCAAAAGATACCATTACCAGAATTTTGGGGTGGATATGATTGTGATCCGATAAGTTTTGAATTTTGGCAAGGAAGACCGAACAGGCTTCACGATCGCATTTTGTTTGAATTGGAAAACGACCGTTGGACCTTTAAAAGATTACAACCCTAATGAAGCGATTGATAGTTATAAGACATGGTAAATCAACTTGGGAGCTTCAGGTGAGAGATCACGATCGCGTACTGACACAACGCGGTATTGACGATGCACATCTCATAGGAGAGGCATTAAAAGACCTGAATGTAGATCCAGATCAAATCTGGACCAGTACTGCGGCTAGAGCCCTGCAAACAGCAACTTTAGTTAGTGAGTATTTCAATTACAGTCTGTCAAAACTCGAGCTTAAAAGAGAGTTGTATACTTTTAGCAGTGATGAATTGATACATGTCATCTCTAATGCAGAGGATGCAATAGAAACCCTCGTTATCTTTAGTCATAACAATGGAATAACAGATCTGGTAAATGATTTGGGAAGCACCAGATTTGACAATGTTCCTACTACAGGAGTTGTAGCTATAGATTTTGATTCCAACTCTTGGTCTTGTCTAGGTAAAGGCATCACTAAATTTCATTTATTCCCTAAATTGTTAAAATGAGTAAATATTATAATAGAGAATTGAGCTGGTTGCGATTTAACGCAAGAGTATTACAAGAAGCAAGCGATAAAAATGTACCGCTTATAGAGCGCTTGAGATTTTTGGGAATTTTTTCAAATAATCTAGATGAATTTTTTAAAGTTCGCTATGCGACCATACAACGCATTCAAAGAGCAGGAAAGAACGCCACAAAATCTTTAGGCGGAATCAGTGCAGAAGACCTTTTACAGGAAATTAATAAAATGGTTATCGTTGATCAAGCTCATAGTTTTAGCGTACTTGCAGAGCTGGAACAGGAGCTTAAGAAAGAAAAGATCAGCCTTGTAGATGAGACGGAAGTGCTTCCCGATCATGAAGACTTTATAAGAAACTACTTTAATGAAAAAATAAGTCCAGCAATAGGTACCATAATGATTAACGATGAGGTAGATTTCCCTCATTTGAGAGATGGATACGGTTACCTCGCTGTGCGTATGCTCATGACAGATAAAAGTATCAGATACGCCCTTATAGAGAAGCCTAAGTATTTGAATCGATTTGTAGTTTTACCTCAAATAGAAGGTGATGAAAGGCAATTCATCATACTCATTGATGACCTTATCAGGCATCGCATGCACTATATCTTCAATATTTTTGATTATAAAGAAATTGAAGCACACATGATCAAGGTGACATTAGATGCAGAGCTAGATATGGAATTGGACCTTAAGAAAAGTTTATTAGAAAAAATACGTCGTAGTGTTCACGATCGTAAAGACGGAGATCCGGTGCGATTTGTTTACGACCGCCATATTCATGAAGATACTTTGCATCTTATCATGAAGAAATTACAAATCGATAACCACGATAGTATTATTCCGGGAGGAAGGTATCACAACAGAAGGGATTACTTGAAGTTTCCTAGTCTGGGAAGAACAGATTTACTATATGAAAAACTGCCGGCTTTGCCGATAAAAGAAGTAAAAATTAAAGGTTCTCTTTTAGAAAGAATAGCTAGAAAGGACATCCTTCAATACACACCTTACCACACATTTGCTAATACCATTAAGTTTTTAAGAGAAGCAGCTCTTGATCCCCAAGTAAGGACCATTAAAATAACTATTTATAGGCTGGCTGAAGTATCGCAAATTGCTGGATCATTAATTAATGCTGTAAAAAACGGAAAAAAGGTTACTGTTTCCATCGAGCTACAAGCTAGGTTTGATGAGCAAGCCAATATCAATTATGCAGAGTTAATGCAGGAAGAAGGTGTTGATATGATATTTGGTGTTCCAGGACTCAAAGTGCATTGTAAAGCTTGTTGTATCACTCGTGAAGAAGATGGTAAAATTGTTAGATATGGCTTTATTTCTACTGGTAATTTTAACGAATCCACTGCTGGTATTTACACCGACTACACCCTGTTTACTGCAAATCGGAAGATATTGAAAGAAGTAGAGCGTGTCTTTGAATTTTTTGAGGTCAATTACCGTCAGCATCGATATAAACATTTACTCGTTTCTCCTAATTATCTCAGAAATGGAATTGAGCGATTGGTTCGTCGTGAAATCGCTTTCGCGAAAGCGGGAAAATTTGCAAAAATGCGCATGAAAGTAAATTCTTTTTCAGATTTTAGAATGATTGATTTATTTTACGAGGCGTCTAATGCAGGTGTTCAAATAGAATTGATTGTGAGAGGAATTTGCTGTCTTGTTCCTGGTGTGAAAGGAATGAGTGAGAATATAAAGGTGATCAGTATTATAGACCGATTTTTAGAACATCCTCGTGTGTATCGATTTTATAATCAAGGACAAAACGACCTCTATATATCTAGTGCAGATTTTATGGGACGAAATCTAGACAGTCGTGTGGAAATAGCTTGTCCTATATACGATGAAGATATCAAGGCCGAAATTATAGCCACCATGGATATATGCTGGAGTGATAATGTGAAAGCAAGAGAAATATGTGGAGACCAACTTAATAATTATGTAGTTAATGATGAGCCACCTGTAAGATCGCAATATGCCACATATGAGTTTTATAAAAATCAAATTACAAGGTAATGGCATTTGAAATAAGAAAATATGGAGCCATTGATATAGGGACCAATGCTATTAGATTGCTAATTGCAACAGTAACTTTATACAATGATGAGCCACCAGTTTTTAAAAAAATAAGCTTGATTAGGGTGCCGGTAAGACTAGGTCAAGATGTGTTTACTACAGGCAATATTTCCAAAGAAAATATTGCTCGAATGATAGATGCTATGAAATCTTATCAGTTGTTAATGGGTGTGCACAAAGTAAAATCTTATAAGGCTTATGCGACTAGTGCAATGAGAGAAGCAAAGAACGGTAAAGATGTAGTAGAACTCATTGAAAAGGAGTCTGGAATTTATATAGATATCATTGATGGGTCTCACGAAGCGGCTATCATCGCAATGACTGACTTACACGCAGTTATTGATGAAAGTAAAGTCTTTCTCTATGTAGATGTAGGTGGTGGTAGTACCGAGTTTACCCTATTTGCATACGGTAAAGAAATCGTATCCAGATCTTTTAAAATCGGTACGGTACGATTGCTGAATGACATGGTAAACAAAACACTTTGGGATGACGCTCAGCAATGGATCAAAGAGGTAACAGCCCCTTATGAACGCATTGATTTAATAGGTTCTGGTGGCAATATTAATAACATTTTTAAAAGCAGTGGTAAAGGGATAGGTAAGCCGCTCTCTTACTTTTATTTAGCTAATTACTACGACCAACTCCAAAATTATAATTACGAAGAGCGAGTCTACCACCTTAACTTAAATCACGATAGGGCAGATGTTATTATACCAGCTTGTCGTATCTATTTAAGAGCTATGAAGTGGAGTAGAGCTAAAAACATCTATGTTCCTAAGATAGGTCTGACTGATGGTATCATTAAATCCATATACAATGCTGACAAGTAATAAAAGTAAAGGGTTTTAATTTATACCACTTTCGAGGAGCGCTTCATTACATGGATGCATGCTAACATATCTTAAAGTACAATGCAACAATAGTTATGAAAAAACTTTTCCTCTTTGTTTTTATGGTATCTGGAACAACTATGATGTATGCTCAAGTTGCTGGTGCAAATTCTTATGGTTTTCGTTTAGGAGTAAATTACGCTTCATTATCAGGTGGGGATTTATCAAACGACTATAACAATCGAGTAGGTTTACACGCTAATTTTTTTGCACAGATCCCTTTGAATGCCACTTTTTATCTACAACCAGAAATAGGTCTTTCTGCTTTGGGGGTGAATGAAAACGAAATAAGGTTAGATAACGGGGATATAGTACAATTAAAGACCAACTGGTTGCAAGTTGCCGTTCTAGCTCATATAAAAACGAGTAACCAGATTTTTGTTCTCATTGGTCCACAAGCTGGTGTTAACGTGACTGAAAGAGATCAAAACGACTACTACAACTATGATTTTGATGGTGTTGTAGGTTTAGGTTATATGTTTAGTGAGAACTTAGCTCTAGACTTGCGCTATGGTTATGGGTTTTCTAATGTTTTTGATAAAGAATTTGCAGGTGTTTCTGAGGCGAGTAATAGGTGGTTGCAATTAGGAGTCTCTTATAAATTATAAATACCACTTCAATTTATATACAGTAAAGTTTCTTATTAAAGAGGCTTTTTATGTTTGGTCTATTTTCTTTCTATTAAAAGTCCAAATCAAATGTTCTTCTCAATAGGTCTACGGCAGGGTTTTTCTCTACTAGTTTTGTGAACTTATCTTGGTCGGTATAAACATATTTCTTAGTAACGCTTTTATCTACTGTTATTTCAAATTCTATAAGATAATTGTTTAACTCGCGTTTTAAGTATTCTAAGATCTGACCCTGTGATTTCTCGAGATCTTCCTTCATGGATTTGTTAGGAAAACGTAACATGATAGTGTTGCCTTTAAGAATAGGCTGGTCTGCGTTGATGATACTGGCTAGTATAAGTTGTCCTCTTTCTTTAAGATGGTCCACATACTTAACCCATAACAGGCTTAACTGCTCTTGAGTAAACACTTCCTCTGGCAATTGGTGCTGTGCTACCTTTTTACCTTGTTGTTGAGCAATATGTGTATTTTTTTCCTCTATTCCTTGAATAGAAAGCCCGCTTATCTTTTTCCTGCTTTTATCTAGTAAGGCTTTTCGTTTCTCTTCAAGAGATGCTGATATCGAAGGTGAAGGCGCATCAGTAACTAATTCTTCTTGTTTTTCTTCCTGTTTTTCTTCCTGCTTGCCTTCTGTACCTGAATGGTTTGCTGTACTTTCAGGAGTGTTATACGTGGGTGATTCTTCGCCTACTTGAGAGCTTTTTTCTTGCAAAACCGTTTCCACCTCTTTCTTTTCTTCTTTTACTTCAATAGAAGTAGGTAAAGATGAAAGGGTTGCATTAACAGCAATGTGCTCAAATTGGACAGCTGGTATGATGTACTTTACATCATTTTTTTTTTCTCCATCAGAAGTGATGGAGGCAAGTTGCATAAGAGTTAATTCTATCAGAAGCCGCTGGTTGCGACTCGATCGATAATTAAAGTCAGCTTGATTTGCTATTTCAATACATTGTCTTAAAAAGGGAAGATCCACTTTTTTAGACTGGTCTAAATACTTTGCCTTCGTTTTCTCTCCTACTTCTAGCAATGGTATGGTACGCTCATCCTTACAGACCATCAGATCTCTAAAATGAGAAGCCAGACCGCTTACAAAGTGCTGTCCATCAAAACCTTTTGCCATGATGACATTATAGTCCACTAACAATTGTGGAATGTTATTTTCCAGCAATAAATCAGTCACATTAAAATAAGTATCTCTATCAAGAACATTTAGGTTTTCGGTAACTGCTTCAATAGTGAGCTCTTTTCCCGAAAAGCTTACCACACGGTCAAAAATGGATAGGGAATCCCTCAAGGCACCATCAGCTTTTTGAGCGATGATCTGTAGGGCATCTTCTTCAGCATTGATGCCTTCTTTTAAAGATATGCGCTTTAGATGCTCTCGCATGTCGCTCACTGTAATACGTTTAAAGTCAAATATTTGACAACGAGAAAGTATCGTTGGAATAATTTTATGCTTCTCTGTTGTGGCAAGAATAAAGATCGCATGAGCAGGTGGTTCTTCTAGAGTTTTAAGAAACGCATTAAAGGCCGCATTAGAAAGCATGTGTACCTCATCAATAATATAAATCTTGTATTTACCTACTTGAGGTGGTATGCGTACTTGGTCTACTATACTTCTTATCTGGTCGACACCATTGTTAGAAGCGGCATCTAACTCAAAAATATTAAAGGCAAAATCCTCGTCTGGATCATAGTTACCACTTTCATGGTTGATTTTTTTTGCAAGAATTCGGGCGCAAGTTGTTTTGCCGACCCCTCTAGGCCCGGTAAATAGCAAAGCTTGCGCTAGGTGATTGCTTTTTATTGCATTCTCCAGCGTCTTTGTAATAGCGCCTTGACCTACGACATCTTCAAAGGTTTCAGGACGGTATTTTCTAGCCGATACTATAAATGGTTCCATAAGTCAAAGATACTTTTCTATGAGCTTTTAGATCGGCTTTCTAAGCTTATAATTTCTGTGAATTATCAACATTTATTAACTAGTTTTGCGACTTAGCAGGTCGCCTTATCGATCTTGTGCAAGCGAGGTAGGAAAGTCCGGACACTATAGGATAACATAGCGGCTAACGGCCGTCGTCCCGAGAGCTATCGGGATAGGACTAGTGCAACAGAAAGTATGTACAGGTAATGCTGTAGTGAAACCAGGTAAACTCTATGTAGTGAAATGTCGCGTAAATCAGAGCTTGAGCGCGATCCGCGCGATTCTGAAGGGTAGGCAGTTAGAGATAACGAGCAATCGTTATACTAGATAAATGATAAGGTGCTTGAGTAATTAGGTAACAGAATCCGGCTTATAGACCTGCTATTTTTTATTCCATTTTAATAAATAACTGCATCGTATGATCAGACCACTTTTTTTCCTGAAAGTGGAAAAGGTCGGTAGGCATAATAGTGTAAAACTTCTTCTATAGCCATTTTAAGAGCTTTATTGATTGGTAGTATGATGTTTCCTAAATGAAAATCAATTTGATTTAATTGCATGTAATAGGTCGAAAAAACAGGAACGGATAATCCTTTAGAAATAGCTTCTAGGGTAGCATTATAAGCGTGCGTTTGCCCTTCTTTTATGATTTTACAAGTAGCTATTCTCAATTTGCCATATTTATCGGTGCTGGCAGCACTTCCAAAAAGCCTACAGATCAAACCTCGGTATTTATAATTGCTGCAACGGCCTTGATCAATGACAGACAAAGGTTGGTAAATCAAACAAGTGGAACTGTGATTTTCTTTTAATTTTAAGAGCATAATTTCTGCTTCTCCATTTAAAAACAAATGAAATGCCCAGGGTAAAAATTCTAATGGAGAAGCTTCTACATCTGGATAGGTGCAACATTTACCACAACTAGAAACACAACTCATTCCTGATGCTTTGGCAAAGGCAGTAGTTTCTTGCTCCAATTGGTGAAAAAGACCCTCTACTAATTGTACTTTACGCTCTATAGACATTATTTTTTTAGGGAAGGTAATCTTATTAATCGCTGCAGTGCCTATTTGTAATTCTATTTTTTTAAGGGAATTTTAATTTGATTAGTTATTCATCAACACGTATAACCAAGTGATGATGAATAAAAATAGGGTCAGCTGTTTTATCTTTATATTTCTATTTTCAGCGACTATTTTTTTGATGTTTTCTGCACTCTTGAAATCATTATTAAGGTTGCTAGTCGCTTGAAAAAAGAAAGTCTTAGTTGCCATTGTTCTGTGCTTTCTTCTTCTTATCAATGATGCGTTGTATTACAGATTTTCTCTCTATTCCCAACTTGGAACGATTGTGATGTTCAGAGAGGTGTGGTTTCATAATACTTTATATATCATCAATTCACCTAATAAAAAAGCAAATGGCGCTAACAATTGCTAGTAAATAGGAAGAAGTCTATCAGCGCTTTTCAAAGAGAAATTGTGATGTATCTTTCTTGGAATGACATATAAAACTAGAAAAGTGAATAGCATAAACCATCCAAAAACGTCAAAAGCAATAGGTAACTTGGAATAGTCAGCATACAAGATCATGGCAATAGCAGGAATCAATCGAAGCGTAATCTCTGTATAGTTGATCAAGTTGTAGCTTCCGGCTTTTCTTAATGTAGCTCTTGTTTTTTTAGGATCAAAAGCATTAAGAATCCAGCAAAAATAATAAAGACTCCGAAGAGTAGGATGATATATTTTGCTGTGGTTGTCATCATTATTTTAAGGACTAATTATTGGTATCGCTTGTGTTTTGCTCAATTATCCAATAAAAAACTCAATTTGATCTTTAGGTAAGTAGTTTTGAAAGTAGTTAATTAAAGGATGGTTATATGGTTTTACCTGGAGTTGATCTACATTAAAAAGTTCAATTTCATAAGTGCTACTTCTAGGAATGCTTATGGAGCCTATTTTTTTTGCCTTTCTACCCAATACATAAGATTGAATACCCCATGATGTTTTCTTACTTTCTATCTCAAGTCCAGTTCTCAATTCTTTGATAACAAAATGAAAGTTATTGGTTTTAACTTTCCATCCACCTACGATTCTGACACTATAAAGGCCGGCTAGCAATTCAATTTTAGATCTGTTAGAAGTAATGTTTATAGGTTTCATTAATTAAAAAAAAAGTAACTATTGCTGTTTTTCAAAAGTAGGAAATTCTATGACTAAAAGGCTCATTATATCGATAACTACAAACGCCACAGCTGTAAATTTGAGAATTTCGATCCTTTAAATGCGGTATGATGGTTTTTTGTCTTTCATTCAATTCATCCTCCATAATTAACCCAATAGCACCAATAGTTTGTAATTCTGACGAAAATGATGTTAGTAATTTATTTAGTTTATTGACTTTTCCCTTTTCAACGTATTTAAGCATCGTTTTATATTCATCAGAAACATAATTTCCATTATATCCACATCCAGAAGCGACCTTATATTTTTCAAAAATCTGTTTATTTAATTCAGATAGTTTTATGTTGGATTGATACAGGTCATTATGTTTTATTAAATACTCATTGAGATCATTGATAGAACCTTTAAATGATTTAGTTTTTAAATATTTTTTCTCATAATCATCATATTGAGAAATCCATCCAACTATTATAATACCATTGATACTAACGTAATTTATTTTAATATCAATATCAAAATTCTTTTAGATAGAAATCTGATGTTGTTTATGAAGAAAATCGATCTTTCTATCTAATTTATCCATAATGATGACCTCTTTTGATACTTCATAATAGATGGATAGAAGTTTTTGATCTAGAGAGTCAGATCTTTCTATGGTTGACTGAAAATCCTTTAATTTATCAAAATCATCTTGGGCAAAATCGGATTGCACAAATAGGAGTAATCATCAATAAAAGTATCTTTTTCATAACATAAACTTTTTACTCTTCCTCACTACTAGGACCTTCAAAAAAGCTGAAAACCGTACCGCCATAACGGCGCTCGTTATCAAAGTGTTCGTGAGTAGCTAGTGAGGTGTGTTTAGAATGTTCTATAATAAGAATACCATCTTCGGCAAGAAGCTCGTTAGCATACACATAGTTTGGGATTTTCAGAAACTCCTCTTCTTCCAGTGCATAAGGGGGGTCTGCAAAGATGATGTCGTACTTTCCTTTGTGTTTTTCTAAGAATTTGAATGCGTCTGCCTTTACGGTATCTATAGGGAAATCTAGTAATTCGGCAGTTTTTTTTATAAAAGCAATACAAGGCTGGTGTTGATCCACAGCTATAACGCTTCCAGCACCACGACTACAAAATTCATAAGACATATTGCCACTACCGGCAAAAAGTTCCAGCATTTTGATATTATGGATATGGATCTTATGACGCAAAATATTGAACAATGCCTCTTTAGACATATCTGTAGTAGGTCGTACAGGTAAGTTTTTGGGAGCCGATATACGGCGGCCTTTGTGTTTTCCAGATATTATACGCATAAGATTTGTTCTAAATAGTTAGGGTAATCTTCTATATAACTTACATAACGTACGTAGGTATATAAGAGATCAAATAATTTTTCTTCTTGCTGCTCAGTACATAAGATCATTTTCATGGTCTCTGGATCGAGATCATTGTGATGCGTGGTAAACATCGTGTAATATAAAATATCTTCTATAGCGTCATGCGGGAAAAGATTTTGTGCCACGAGCTTTCCGTTTTTAAAAATAGTCAAGTAAAAATGACTTTTCTTAATGTCTAAGTATACTTGGGGTTGCAACGCAGGGACTTCCTTATTCCTCAACTCTAGGATGCGAGAGCTGTAATGAAAATATTCATAGCTGCCATAGCGGTCAAAGAAGTAGTTATTGATATTAGCATACGCAATGTACACCGTATGTATGTCTAGATCTCCCAGATCTTTGTCCACACTCAAGACATCTGTTTCTAATATTCTCGCATTGTATTTGAGATAATCTACTGCGTGGTCTTGCTTGTATAAAAGTGCTGGGACGCTGGTAAATATGTTATGGTGGTAGAATAGGGTAGCTTTCGCGAAAGCGTAATTTAAAAAATCCTCTTCCTTAAAACAATCCTCTATGGACTGCAAGATTTCTATAGGGTTTGCTCGGTGCTTAAATTCCCTATGCAACGAATTTAAAATTCCTGTTGCGTCATAGGTATAAAAAGAAAGTCCATCCTGATGAATCAGGACGGACAGTTTCTTTATGGAGTCGTCAGGACTATTTTTCGTTGAGTGCATACTGTCTTGGCCAGTTTCCACTAGTAGTAATTTCCTCAAGGCTACCTACAAAGATGGTAGGGCCATCAATACCTTCTACACTTTTCATTTCTAATTCTTGTTGTACTAACCTTTCTGGTTGGTCAAAGAGAATATCTTTCTTATTTGCCACCGCACGGAAAACCGGTACTCTGTTTTCTTTATCGATGACAACATCGGTCTTTAACTCGATAGAACCAGGAGCTCCTTTGATAGTATACTTTAATAGTTGAGAGACGTCTACTTTACTAAATAGGGAATCTTTAACTGAAGTAAATCCTAAAGTATCTGTAAGCGTTATCTCTTTTTTGTATCCATTAGGATCATCAGCACGAAGTCTAAATTTGATGTTGCGCTCTTCATCAATTATCGTGCTATCACGCTTTTGAGTTAAAGCAAACTGAGCGGTGTCTATAAAACGAGATAATTTATCAATATCATCACTATATCCCCCTGTGATGGACTTGTGGGCATTTTGTGCTTCTCTTAGGAGTACCAATTGGGCTACAACTTCTTTGTAACGCTCTTCTTTTGCTGCTTCAAACTTTACGGGTTCCTCTATAGACTTGTAAAGCTTGTATCCAAAAAAGCCACTTATACCTAGTAACACAACAATTATAATGGGGTGTAATTTTTTAGGGATCTTATTAATGAATATCGCTAATAAAACAAGGACTATAAGACCTAAAACAACTGCTATAATTAAATTGACCATATTTGAAGGGTTTAATGCTATTTTTTAACGCTAACAAATCTACAATTTTTTTTCACTCGTCCTAGCCTGAGATATAAAATTTGAGTTAAGTTTATACTCAGTTTTCCACAATCCTCAATGACTTCACAAGAATTTTACAAAGCACTCCTATTAGACTTTCCCTTCAAGCCTACAAATGAGCAAGATAGGGCCTTAGAGTCCATAGCCGATTTTATTTTAGATAAAAATAAAGATCGGCTTTTTATGCTGCGCGGTTATGCAGGAACTGGAAAAACCACCTTGACAAGTACTATTGTTAAGAGTATTTGGAAGTTAAAAATGACTTGTGTGCTGCTTGCACCTACCGGTAGAGCAGCAAAAGTGATCAGTAATTATTCCAATAAACAAGCAGCTACGATTCACAGAGAAATTTATTATCCAAAAAGTCAAGGAAATGGTAGCGTGCAGTTTACCTTGAAGCAAAACAAACACCGCAATGCGCTTTTTGTTGTAGATGAGGCATCAATGATTCCTGATGTGGTTGCAGAGAATAAAATGTTTGGTGGGAACGGTTCTCTTCTAGACGACCTCATTGAATATGTATACAGTGGTGTAAATTGTAAGTTGATGATTATAGGAGACACCGCACAGCTGCCTCCAGTAAAACTTGATGTTTCTCCAGCACTGGACAGACAGTTGATTGAGCAACGTTATTTAAAAGAAGTCACAGAGATCGAATTAGACGAGGTTAAACGCCAAAGCGAGAACTCGGGAATCCTGCTCAATGCTACAGGAATACGCAATCATATACTACATGAGGAATTTGATTTTAAATTTGATGTAGAGAATTTTACCGATATCAATAGACTTATAGACGGTTATGAGATCATGGATGCCATCACTAGCGCCTATGATTTTCACGGCCATGAAGAAACCGCGATTATCGTACGTTCTAATAAAAGAGCCAATTTGTATAACCAGCAAATACGATCGCGTATCTTGTTTAATGAGAATGAGCTCTCACCAGGAGATTATCTAATGGTAGTTAAGAACAACTACCATTGGTTAGAACCCTCTAGTGATGCTGGATTTATAGCCAATGGTGACATCGTAGAAGTTTTAGAAATCTTTTCTTTTAAAAATATTTACGGTTTTCACTTTGCAGAGGTGAAAGTAAGAATGGTGGATTATCCTAAAATGAAAGAATTTGAAACCGTTCTCTTAATGGATACCCTCACTTCAGAAACACCTTCTTTAACATATGACGAGAGTAATAAACTCTATCAAGAAGTGCGTATGGATTATCTAAAACTACCCAAATACAAACAGTATAAAGAGATCAAAGAGAATCCGTTTTTTAATGCCTTGCAGGTGAAGTTCTCTTATGCGATTACCTGTCATAAATCACAAGGTGGGCAGTGGGAAAATGTGATTGTAGAGCAACCTTATTTACCGGAAGGACCTAATAAAGGCTATTTAAGATGGCTGTATACGGCAGTTACTCGTGCCAAAACAAATTTGTATCTTATAGGTTTTAAAAACGATCATTTTATAGAAAACTAGTTCATGACGGATATTATTTTAAGTATTTGTCTAGGAATAGGACTTGCCGCAAGTGTCGGTTTTAGAGTATTTATACCGCTTCTTTTTGCAAGTATTGCGGCATATTTAGGTATTATACCTCTTCATGAAAGCTGGCAATGGGCTGGAAGTATTACGGCTGTGATTGTTTTGGGCGTTGCCGCTGTGGTAGAATTACTGGCTTATTACATTCCTTATATAGACAATTTACTAGACACAATTTCAGTACCGCTGGCTGCTATCGCTGGTACTGCTGTGATGGTAAGTGTTATGGGTGATTTGAATCCGGTAATTACTTGGTCGCTTGCCGTTATCGCCGGTGGAGGAACTGCCGCTGCTATTTCTACCACAACATCTGCCGTTCGTGCTAGCAGTACCGCAACCACTGGTGGATTAGGTAATCCAGTAGTAAGTACCATAGAAGCTGGTTTTTCTAGTGTGCTATCCGTTCTGTCCATTGCTTTTGCGCCGCTTGCCGTTATAGTAGTTTTCTTTCTTTTGATAGGAATAAGGAAGTTGTATAAGAAATTGTTTAAGAAGAAAAAGGAGGCAGTTGCTGATTAAATCTGTTCTCTTTTTATAATTATATTGCTTTTGCGAAAGCGGAACAACTACAACTACTCATACTTATGTTTTTACTTTTTAAACCTAAAAATGCTAGCTATTATATCACGCCAGATAATGAATCTATAGTAATAGAGGATGATGTTATCTCGAGATATTGGTTAAATTTATTGGTTGGGCCTATTACTGGTGCTAATATTTTAATATTTCATGAAAATTGGGATACATGGTGGTCAGTATTATTAGGATTGATAATCTTAATTTGTGTTTTGATATCAGTAGTCATGATCAAGACAGGGTGTGTTGCATCCAGAATTTTAATAAACAAAATTGATCATCTGTTTATCCGCAATCTTGTCGGAGTTCAGCAAACTTCCATAAGGCTTAAAAATGGCACATACCGCAATATAATTTTTGAGACGACCGCTGCGAGAAAAACATTTATACATTTTATGAGAGAAAATAGTTTTGATATAAAAGAAACAGATAGAAGATTACCTTTACTTCCGCTCAATTATTAGATAATATTAAAATTACGTTGATCAATATGAAGACATTTTTCAAAAACCTTTTTGAAGCCAAAAGATCTGAAGTTAGTTTTAACTCAAAAACGCAAATTTTTGAGGTTGCAGATAATGCAAAGTCTATAAAGGGTTTGTATACGCAATGGGTTTCATACAACTTGTCTTTGCTGGATTAGAATTTTTAAAATCCAATCAATCTGACTATTCTTCTTGTTTTTAGTTCTTCTTCTGGTTCATTTGTTATTCTTTTCTTATGCATCAAAAATTCCATTAAAAGAAATCAGCCACCTTATTTATCGCAAGTCAAGAAGTAGTGACACAGTAGCGGTTAAATTGAAAAATGGCAGGTTGAGAAAATTATATTTGTACGAATTAAAAGAAAATGATAAAAAAGTAAATTGGTTTAGAGAGCAAGGTGTCGATGTAAAAAAGACATCATTTATGTCTTTTTTGTGATTTAAATGATTGCGAGAAAGAGCTAATAACTTGATTTAGGAAAATAATTAAGGAACAAAAGGATGGTGTTTTTTAAAAACCTTTTTAAGAGTAAAAGCTCTGAAGTTAGTTTTAAATCAAAGACTCAAATCTTTGAGATAGATGATTTTGCAAAAGGATAAACCTGGCTTAAGCGAATTATGTTATGATCACAATTATTTTTATACATCGGTATGTATTTTACTTCTGATGATTTTTAAAGGATTTTCTCTATTTTTTTCCATCTTTTCGTAGTTATTTGTCCGGTTTTCTTCTTCAAAACATCTACCATATCCTCTGAAGCATTAATAAATATAAAGCATACTAATTACCGCAAAATCATAGAAGCGCTATCATAAGAATAAAATTGAACAATAGAAAATTTAGAAATCTATATGTTTTTCAAGTAGAAGTAGCAAAGGAAAAAGTAAATTTGATCCGTGATCAGGGTGTTCTTATTTAAAAGAAGAGGCTCTTGTTCTCCTAATATTTTAAAACAACACCTTTGAAAAAAATCGCGGTTATTCCAGCACGTTTTGAAGCCAGTAGATTTCCTGGTAAACTCATGAAGGATCTTTGTGGGAAGTCAGTGATCTTACGTACTTATGAAGCAGCCTTGAACACCGGTCTTTTTGATCAAGTACTCGTTGCGACAGATAGCAAAGTGATCTATGACGAGATTATTAATAATGGGGGAGAAGCGGTAATGAGTCGCAGAGATCACCAAACAGGAAGTGATCGCATTGCAGAAGCAGTAGAGAATTATAAAGCAGATATAGTCATTAATGTTCAAGGAGATGAGCCATTTACCAATCAAGCAGATCTTAAAAAGCTCATTGAAGTATTTGAAAATGATCCAAAGAAAGAAATTTCCTTAGCTTCTCTAATGCACGAAATACAGGATCAACAAGATATTCAAAATCCCAATAATGTAAAAGTGATTACAGATTTGAGTGGTCATGCCTTGTATTTTTCACGTTCTGTGATTCCATTTCCCAGAGACGAGAACCTTTTACAACCCGTTTTTAAACATATAGGGATTTACGCTTTTAGAAAAGAAGCTTTATTAGATTTTTATAATCAATCTCCTACACCATTAGAGTTGTCAGAAAAGATAGAGTGTATACGGTATTTGGAGCATGGTAAGAAAATCAAAATGATTGCTACAGATCACTTAAGTATAGGAATTGACACAGCAGAAGACTTAGAGAAAGCAGTAGTCCAATGGAATCAACTGCATAACTGATAACAAAAAAGGCTCTTATTTAATAAATAAGAGCCTTTTTTAATGGGTATTGGAGTACTTAAATAGCAATTCCAACCGGAAGCATATCCTTGTATTTCAATCGGTTTTTTCTTACAAAACCTGCAATTTTAGGATGAGTAGGAACCACTTTGAGTTCTTTCTCATTTTTTATGTTTTCAAAAACAGCAGTTAAAAATTCGTTTCTAAACTCCACATCGTCCTCAAGTTCTTCAGGCATGATTAATTTAGTAAGGAAAATTTTTCTTTCTTGCTGGGCATATTCTATTTTTGCCATCATATCGCCTTTGCGACATTCGTACTGACGTAAAAATTCATTGTCAGTAACTTCAAGGGTAGCGGAGGTATCCATATACATTATTTTAACTCATTATAACCTACTAAATAATAGACGATCACTAATTTTATTAAAGGTAACTTTATGGTCGATTAGCGATGTGAGTAAAAATTTCACTTATAATGGTGCAAAGATAGTTTAAAATTGATGCATAAAAGGAAATATTAATGTTAAACCACTGATGTAAATCATTACTTAACTTATGAGACACGTTTACCTTATGCCGGGTATGGCAGCTTCTTCTTTAATTTTCGAGAATATACAACTTCCTGAAAATGAATTTACTCTTCATTATTTAGAATGGATGATCCCTGAAAAAAAGGAAAGTTTGACTTCGTATGTCAGACGCTTATTAACATTAGTCACTCACGAAAACCCGGTTCTTATAGGGGTTTCTTTCGGCGGTATAATTGTTCAGGAAATGGCAAAACAGATAACCGTAGATAAACTTATTCTTATCTCTACCGTTAAATCTAACAAAGAATTTCCTAGAAGGATGCGGTTTTCCAGAAGGCTAGGCTTGCATAAAATTTTCCCTACTCGTCTTGTAGAAAGTTTTGATGTATTGAGTTCATACAGTTTTGGTATTGCTTCTAAGAAAATAGAAATGTATAAAAAATACCTTTCTGTAAATAGCTCTATTTACCTAGACTGGGCGCTGGACACCATTATCAACTGGGATCAAGAAGAATCCTTACCTGGTGTTATTCATATTCATGGCGATGCAGATCCTGTTTTTCCTATTAAATACATTAACGATTGCATTGTTATTCCTAAGGGGACTCATGTAATGATTGTGAACAGATACCGCTGGTTCAATGAACATTTGCCAGCACTTATTCTTTCATGAAAAGGAGAAAGCTTAACGGTTTGTTAGACGTTAATCGTTACATCTTTATATATCTTTGAACAAATTTGTTAAACTCATGAAAAAAATACTTTTAGGGGCTGGAATAGCCATCGTTTTTATAGTAATCATTAGTGCTATCCAACAAGGAGGAGCTGCTTCTGCAATTGCTACCTTGAATACATCGACTGATGTAAAAGTTGAAAAACGTGTACAAAATTATAATGTTTACAGTATCAACTTACCTAAAAGTCTTGATTTTGCTGGTGAAGCAGTACCGCTTAACCAACCAGATATAAGAGAACGAGTTGATCGTGAGTTTCTAGTAAATACCTATTGGCAATCTAATGGGATATTACTTATTAAAAGAGCTCAGAAATATTTTCCAATAATTGAGCCTATTCTTGCAGAAAACGGTGTGCCAGACGATTTTAAATATCTAGCGGTTATAGAAAGTGGTTTACAAAATGTTACTTCTCCAGCTGGAGCCAGAGGTTTTTGGCAAATTATGACAGGAACAGGTAGGGAATTAGGATTGGAAGTAAATGATAATGTTGACGAGCGCTACCATATAGAAATGGCGACCAAAGCGGCATGCGATTATTTAAAAGAAAGCAAATCAAAATTTGGAACCTGGACTCTTGCTGGAGCTGCCTATAATGCCGGTAACGGAGGAATCAATAAACAGTTAGAAGCGCAAGGAGTTGAAAGTTATTACGATCTTCTTTTAGGAGAAGAAACTGGTCGTTATGTTTTTAGAATTCTAGCTATCAAAGAGATTCTTAAAAGCCCGAAAAACTTTGGCTTTAACGTAAATCCCAGTCATGGGTATGAAGTTATTCCTACTAAAAATGTTTTGGTAGATTATGAGGTGGATGATCTTTCCGCTTTCGCGAAAGCGAATAACATCAATTATAAAATTCTTAAAATTCACAACCCTTGGCTAAGAGAGCCTAGGTTAGATAATAAATCAAAAAAGGAATATGCCATCGCTATTCCTGAAAAGGGATACTACAATTAAGAATGATTAATTGGATTCTTTCTAACTGGTTTACGAGTCTTCTTATCATCAATTATTTGGTGGCGCTGAGTGCTGCATTTTTTCTTATAAGAAGCAATCAAAATCCAAGAAAGACACTTTCTTCCCTTTTATTTTTAGTTGCTCTTCCTTTTATAGGTTTAGGTATTTATTATTTCTTCGGACTCGAATATAGAAAGTCAAAGATCTTTAAACGCAAAGAATTGACTGCACACAAACTAATTAAGGATTGGAACACAAGGTTATATTTGTCAGATGAGAAGTTAACGGAGTATGAAAATGATTTTTTAGAAGAAAGAGTAAAATTAGTCCGACTTTTAAATTACAACCAATCTGCAGCTCTTACCTTACAAAATGATCTAAAAGTTCTTATCAACGGAAAGCAAACCTTTAAAAGTATTTTTAAAGATCTAGATGAAGCAAAAGATCATATACACCTAGACTATTTTATTATTCAAGATGATCGTATAGGAAGTCAGTTTATCGATAAATTAATTGCTGCTCGTAAACGAGGCATAGAGGTAAAACTCATATACGATTCTGTTGGAAGTAATATTTCTAGAAATGCAAAAGGCAGAATGAAAGATGCAGGAATAGAATTCCACGCATTTATGCCGGTGTTGTTTTCAAACTTTACCCGTAAAGCAAATTATAGAAATCACCGTAAGATTTGTATAGTCGACGGTCATATAGGTTACTTAGGGGGTATTAATATAAGTGATGATTATATAAACACTAAAGAGGATCCTTCTAAACTATACTGGAGAGACACTCATTTACGTATAGAAGGGCATGCTGTAAAAAGTATGCAATTACAGTGGTTGCTTAACTGGTACTTTGTTTGTGACCATATTAAAAATGAAACGGATCTTGTAATTCCAGACTCTTATTTTCCTGAAATAGACGAGAAGAAAAATAAACCTGTACAAATAGCCGCAAGTGGTCCAGATACGGATTGGGCAAATATTATGGAGGCTATTTTTATGGCCATCACCACAGCAGAGAAGAGTATTAAAATCACTACACCTTATTTTATTCCTAATGAAGCTATTTTTACGGCACTTAAAAGTGCTGCAAGAGGCGGAGTAAAAGTAGACATCATGGTACCTAAGAAAGGGGATAGTTGGGCAGCGAGATATGCGAGTCGCTCTTATTTTAGAGAGATTCTTGAAAGTGGCGTAAAAATACACTGGTACCATCGGGGGATGTTGCATGCAAAAACAATGGTGGTAGATGAAGAGTTTGCCACTATAGGAACTTCTAATATGGACTACAGAAGTTTTGATATTAATTTTGAGATCAACGCCCTTATTTTTGACGAAGATATTTCTGAAGAGCTCAATGATCAATTTTATAAAGATTTAGACTATTGTGAACAAGTTGTTATTGAAAAGTGGGTAAAAAGGGATAAATGGAATAAAATGAAAGAGTCTTTTTGTAGATTGTGGGCTCCATTATTATAATCATGAAATCAACTAAAATGAGCTTAACAACTGTATTACTACTATTATTAATAGGAATGCTTGCCGGTGTTTTGAGTGGTAGTGTAGGCGTAGGTGGAGGTGTCATTATGGTACCTCTAGCTATCTGGTTTTTAGGGTACTCCCAGCATCAAGCGCAAGGAATGAGCCTGGCTGTGCTGGCTGTACCTGTGACCTTACTCGCTGCTTATACTTATCATACCAACGGTCATACGCTAGACTGGCGTTATGCTCTCATTATTGCAGTAGCATTTGTAGTAGGTGGTTATTTTGGTTCCAAGATCGCTATTAGTCTTAATCAGCAAATGCTTAAAAAGGTATTTGGAGTTATATTATTAGTCGTTGCAATTAAAATGATTTTTTTCTCTAGTGCTAAAGGAGTTAGTTAAGAAAACCCTAACATTTTTAAAGATCTAAATCACCGACATTTACATACTTATTAAAATTTAAAAATCACACCATGAAAAAATTAATAGTTGTTTTAAGTTTAATGCTTGTTGCTACTACTGTTAAGGCTCAGATAGATGCGCCACAACCTAGCCCAAGCGCTAAGGCTATGCAAACCGTAGGTCTTACAGAAGTTACTTTAGAATATTCTCGTCCAGCAAAAAGAGGAAGAGATATTTTTGGAGAGTTAGTGCCATTTGATAAACTGTGGAGAACTGGTGCAAACTCAAATTCCATGATTACATTTTCTGATGATGTCAAATTTGCTGGTACTGACGTAGAAGCAGGGACTTACGCTGTTTACACAAAACCAGGAAAGAAAGAATGGACCGTAATGTTATACAACGATACGAGCAACTGGGGTAACCCTAGAACTTGGGATGAAGATAAAGTAGTGGCTACTGCTACCGTAGAAACTAAAAAATTGAAAAATGAAGTAGAAAGCTGGACCATGGCAATCAACGAAGTTTCTATGGAAGGTGCTCATTTACAAATGATGTGGGATGAAACATTAGTAGCTGTTCCCTTTTCTGTTCCTACAGCTGCAAAAACACAAGCGAGTATCGATAAAGTAATGGCAGGACCATCAGCAGACGATTATTACAGTGCTGCTACTTTTTACTTGGACGCAAATAAAAACTTGCAACAAGCACACGAGTGGATATCTGAAGCCGTGGAAGCGCGTCCTGAAGCTTATTGGATGCACAGAAAAAAATCTCTTATAGAGGCAAAAATGGGTAACAAGTCTGCTGCGATTGCATCGGCAAAAACTTCTTTGACTCTTGCAGAAGAAGCAAAAAATATGGATTACGTAAAATTGAATACAGACAGCCTTAAAGAATGGGGTGTTAAAATGTAAACACAATTTATTGGATTACCGATTTATTGCCATCAAACGCAGTACTATAGCGCAACATTTAAAGACCGTCTGGAATAATTCTAGACGGTTTTTTTATTTCTAGACGCAACCATTTTCATTTTTTCATACTTATAGAAAAGAACTTATAACTATGAAGATTATAAATCTATATATTCTAGCATCATTTCTGATGTTCTTATCTTGTACAATAGATGAATTGGTGGCGGAGGATGATAATCAAAATACAGTTTCAGCACTTTATAAATACATTGGGTGCCACCTAGACGTGTCAACTAATCCTCCTACCGAATTGGATTCTACAGTTTATGATGTGATCGATAATAAAATAGAAGTCATGTCAACCTATTATTCTAATGCAAGTAAGGAGTCTTCTCCATTTAATTACGTAAGTCAGCACTTATTTACTATTATATATTTTGAAGATGCTATTCCAAAATGCCGGAGAGAAGATTTTTCCTATGACAGTGCAGGATATCTATCAGAACGTTTATCTACTCGAGGTAGTGATTTTTTGAAATATAACTTAAAGCGAATTCAAGACACTACTTATATAAACTTAGAAACGAGTACTACTGGTATGACCTATATTTCTATTCCTTCTAACCCTTTATTCAAGGTCGTTACAAATCAAAATGATCAGGTAACTTATGTAGAGACAAGAGATGATATTAATGGATTTACAAGAAAAACTAATTATAATGTATGATTCCGTGGGTAATTTGATATTTGAAATGGGGAATTCAACTTGCGATAATGGTGACATCGTTCCTAATATGGTATCTAACATGACTGACACAAATTTTATCAATCCTATCACAACTCTGTGCAATGAAACATACTCAAAATTTGCCAATCATATTTTTTACTCTATAAGATCTGAAGGTATTAATTTGGGTTTAGGACCCAAGAGACTTTCTAGCAACCTTTTAAATTCTTATGAGTATTCACTATTTACTAACTTTCTAACCTTCCTAATTAATGAATTGAATAATGATGGTCTGATAGAACTTATCACTTATGAAACTAAGGAAGGCAGTGGGATGCCCTTCTCATCTTTCAAAGAAGAATTTTACTGTCAATAAATTTATGAATCTAGAAAAAATCATAAAGCAATGTAAAAAAGGAGACATAAAGGCTCAAAAAGAGCTTTATGACACCTATAAAGACGGGCTTTTTGTTTTGTGTTTAAAGTATAGTAGAAATAGAGAAGAGGCTGAAGACAACTTGCAGGATTCTTTTATGGTGATCTTTACTTCCATTGAAAAATATAAGGGTAAAGGTAGTTTTGAAGGATGGATGAAGCGTATAGTGATCAACAAAGCCATCACTTTATTTAAAAGAGAATCTAATTTTAATGTTTTGATTAATGAAGATATTACAAAAGACATCGTCATTGAAAAATCTTTAATAAGCGCTATTCCTTTACAAGAAATTTTAAGAGCAGTGCAAGAATTACCCACGCGATATAAGATGGTGTTCAACCTTTATGAAATGGATAACTACACTCATAAAGAAGTAGCTCAAATGTTGGACATTACTGAGGGCACATCAAAATCAAACCTGTATAGAGCAAAAGTTATCCTTAAAGAAAGCTTACAAAAATGGAATACTACTTCAAAAAATAGATCGTATGGAAACTAAGAAAGATATAGGATCGGCGATAAAGAATCAGCTAGAATCGTTACATGCAACTCCTAGCGACAAGGTCTGGAAACAATTAGAATCTGATTTGCAAAAGAAGAAGAGGGGAAGAGCGCTGCCATTTTGGCTTTGGTACGCAGGAATAGGTGTTTTAGCAATCGGAATTTTGATAGGAGGTTCTTTTCATTATTTATCAAGTACTCCTGATAGTTTTCCAGTAGAAAATAAAATTTCTTCTTCAAATAAAAACTCCAGTAGTGAGGTTCAAGACGAACAAATAGAATTGCAAAAAAACGCTTCTTTACTTAATAATGATAGCAATACTAATGATGCTTTATTAAATGATGAGCATCAAGCAAAAGGAGTTCTTAACAGTACGGATTCAAAACAAGATAAAGAGGATAGGAACTCCATAGCAAAAGAATCAAATCTCATAGCAAAGGAACCTTTTGAGCTAGCTTCAAACTTTAACCCGCAAAAAAATAAAAATAATAGTGCTGACGATTTTCCATTAGAATTTGAAAAGGAAGAACAGAAATCTGTCATCAATTCACATGCAGTTGAAAAAATGCTGATTGATAAGGATACGCTATCATCAAAAATTACCGACCTAGATAAAAGCCCTAAGCAACTTAAAGAGGAAAATCTCACTTTATCAAATGACAGTACAAGTCTACCACTTAAGAGGAACCCTTGGAGTGCCAGCGTTTCTGGAATAGTTAATTTTTACGACAATTTTAAAAATGGATCTTTAATTGATAGAAATTTTGATGGCAATCAAGTCGATAGAAAGGTACACTTGAATTATGGGCTTGCCTTACACTATAATCTCAATACAGAATGGACTTTAAGAATAGGAGCAAACCTAATTAAATATGACCAAACTACCCGAAGAGCAGACTCCACAGCGATTGATTTTGAAAATCTTGAATATGTTCGATATACCACAGAAGTTTCAGAAATAAATAGTTTTGTAAATAACTCTGAAACGATAGACATCACTCAAAATTTCACCTACCTAGAAATACCTTTACAAATGAGGTATTCCTTTTATGGAGAAGAAGTAGATTTTGGTGTAATAGGTGGTTTACAATCGAGAATACTTTTAACAGATAATATTATTTTGGATTCTGACACAAGACAGCTCAAAATAGGCGAGTCGAGTACGATTTACGATATAGGAGTTTCGGCACATTTTTCTCTTGCATCTAGAATAAAGCTGTATAAGAAGTTTTATTTCAATATAGAACCTTCCATTTACTACCATTTAAAACCTTATGAGACGGATAGAATTAACTCCCCTTCAGAATTTAGATTTACGAGCAGTTTAGAATATAAGTTTTAAGTAATGTCAAATTTCGATAGCATTATATGGAAAAAGTTACCGCTTTCGCGAAAGCGGAACACTTCTAAATCTTATCCATAATTAGGCTTTCTAAGAAGATAAACTTCCTGTAAAAATTTAAAATCAGGAATTTATGATGTAAACGCAAAACCAGTAAAGAAAGAAATAACGCTCATCTGATACAAGATGGTAAAACATTAAAAACAACATTTGAACCGAAGCTATTCACTAAAAAAAAATAAATAAAAGATGAAAAAAGTATTAAACATTTTAATTATTGTTACTCTTTTAACTACTGTTTCTTGCGATAATGATGATTCTGTAGTTGAATTGAACCCAAACAGCGTTACAGATTGTTCATTGAGCTATACTGTAGATCTTGATCAATACTTTGTAGGTATTTGTCTAGATGGAACAAATTCTGCGTTACCAGGTGAAACTATAACTTATGCGAGTAAAGCAACACCTAATTTTACTGAAATAATATGGACTGTTGAATCAGGAAGTATGGAGGTAATGGGGATTGTAACTAGTGTTGAAAATAACGTAGAGAATGGTCGATTAAAATCCATAGCTACTATTAGATTTAATTCTGATTTTTCTGGTGGAAGCTTAAAAGCTGAGGCGATCAACAATGATGGTGAGTACGCAGGAATGAGTCTTCCAGTAGAAGTGAGAAATAATCAATAAAGTTACACCACAAAGACTACAAGCGATTGCTTATTCTCGCTTACTTCTAAAATCAATGAGGATTTTCAATTTGTGTTGTACTTGTTAAGGTGGTTGCTAATTCAAGAAAACAGTCCTAGTCGAGACGACCAACTGTGGTGACCCTATACTTAGGAAGAAGATTAGCATGCTAATTAAAATACTCAAATATCTGTTAAACAGAGTAAAAACCATTAGCTATTTTTTAAATTTAGATTCAACATAAAAATAAAACAATGAAGTTTTCAAGAAATGCAAATGCCCAATGGGAAGGAACAGGTAAAGAAGGAAAAGGAAATATTTCTACACAAAGTGAAGTGCTAGATAAAACAGCATATTCATTCGGTACGCGCTTTGCAGAAGGTAAAGGAACTAATCCTGAAGAACTAATAGGAGCTGCACATGCGGGTTGCTTTACCATGCAATTGAGTTTTTTACTCAACGAGGAAGGCTTTACAGCTACTTATTTATCCACAGATGCTAAGGTCACATTTGAAGATGGCGAAATCACACACATAACTTTAGAATTAACTGGGGATGTTCCAGATATATCTAAAGAAAAGTTTGCAGAGATCGCAAAAAAAGCAAAAGAAGTCTGTCCTATATCAAAAGTGCTTAAGGCAGAGATTTCTTTAGAAATTAAGTAATCAATGACATCTTATTTTAAAACCGTCTGTAATAGTTCCAGGCGGTTTTTTAATGGAAACCATTTTCTATTCTAATAAAAATTCCAATTAAATGTCCAAATGATATTGTTAAAGATCGAGACTAGCCCGAACAAACTAGCAAGTTCAATAGCAATGATGCGGTAATTTTCATTCTTTATAGAACTAGCAATTAAAACAGGAGTAAATAAATATATCAAACCCAAAAACATATTGATAATTTTCCTGGACCTACCCAAAGCTCTATTTATAGCAGATTCAGCTCCCACTTCAGGAAAATGTCAAAAACCCAAAGCACCAATTAATATACCTTGCTGCAAATCAGCAGCTGATTTCAGTCTGGTTTGATATGATGTGGTTTATTGTTCCTCAAAACTAAAATCACGTTCAAATGACTATTGTTTGCTTTGAAGAGGAGTCGCATAAGCTTTTGGTATGGATAGAGAAGATTGTTGTTGCCTACTTTTAAATAAGGTAGCAACTTCTCATATTTCTTTAGCCAGTTTTAATTCGAACTGCCCAAACAGGCGCAACCTATCATCTGGGTGTGTTTTTTATCTAATAATTTCCGAGCCGTAAAAAGAACCGTACTCTCTGAAGCCATCGTGGTAATAGTATTTGTTCATCCTCTAGCTCTTTTGAAATTCAAAAGGAATGCGATCTTCCTTATTTAATAAACTAAACAAAAAGGCCATTCCTATGGTTAAAAATGCTCCTAACGGATTCAACCATAGGAATGGAAGGATTTCAATACCTTCCACAAATTCATGTAAAATGGCACAAGTAGCAACAATGACTTGTGAAATACAAGCTGCTATAAAAACGGCTTGTCCTTTTATTCTTTTCAAGTAAAAAGCGACCAAGAAAATTCCTAAAATAGTTCCGTAAAAAATTGATCCTATAAAATTGACCAGTTGTATCAAGTTGTCAAATAAAGAAACAAAACTGGCAAAGAAGATAGCTATAAGGCCCCACATAAGCGTGAACCACTTGTTCATATTCACGTAATGATCATCGTCTTTTTCTTCCTTGCTGTATCTTTTATAGATATCTACAGCAGTCGTGGAACTTAAAGCATTTAATTCTGACGCTGTAGAACTCATTGCAGCACTTAATATAACTGCAAGCAATAAACCTATAAGCCCTTTAGGTAAATGATGCAATATAAAGTGTATAAATACAAAATCCTTATCGTTAGTTTCAATACCACTGTCTGCCTTTTCAATAAGGGTACGTGCCGTAGCTCTATTCATTTCTTCTTGAGATCTCAGATAATTCAAAGCCAATTCATAATTGACTATATCCTCAGAATTAGAGGCGTTTAGTGCCGTGGCATACTTTTTTTGAACCTCTTGTTTTTCTTTTAATATTTCTTCATGACTGGACTCAAGTCTGCTGTACTGACCAGCAAATTCGCTTTCTTTTACTGCTTTTTCTGCTGCAGGGTTGAAGTTTAACGGTGTGGAGTTGAATTGATAAAAAACAAAAACCATGACACCTACCAGGAGAATAAAAAACTGCATGGGTACTTTAAGCAGTCCATTAAATAGCAGTCCGATACGCATTTGTTTAACAGATTTCCCAGACAGATAGCGTTGTACCTGAGACTGATCAGTTCCAAAATAGCTCAACATTAAAAAAGTAGCTCCAAAAAGTGCGCTCCATACATTATAGCGATCATCTAAAGAGAAATTAAAGTCTAGAATTTGCATTTTGTCAGCACTTCCTGCCATGGTGAGTGCATTATCAAAATTGACGTTATCTGGCAATTGAGTAACGATAAGGACAAAGGCAGTTACCATCCCGGCCATGATGACAATCATTTGTTGCTTTTGAGTCACGTTAACGGCTTTAGTCCCACCAGAAACCGTATAAATGATGACAAGAATACCTATAATTATATTGAGGTATTTTAATTCCCAATCCAGTACGGCACTTAAAATGATAGCTGGGGCATAGATGGTAATTCCAGCGGCGAGACCACGTTGGATCAAAAATAGGATAGAGGCAAGAGATCTGGTTTTAAGGTCAAACCTTTTTTCTAGAAATTCGTAAGCAGTGTAGACTTTAAGTCTATGGTAAATAGGGATAAAAGTGATACAGATGATAATGACTGCGATGGGAAGTCCAAAATAGAATTGAACAAACTCCATTCCATCGGTATAGGCTTGTCCGGGAGTACTTAAAAAAGTAATGGCACTTGCTTGGGTAGCCATTACCGAAAGACCAACAGTCCACCAACGAGCGTCACCACCTTTGATGTATTCTTCACTGGTCTGTCTTCCTCGAGTTTTATAAACTCCGTAAAGTACTATAAAGGCAAGCGTACTGACGAGTATGAACCAATCAACTATTTCCATAAACCGAGCTTATAATATAAAACAATACGGCAAAAACAATATTTGCTAGAATAACCAGTGCATACACAAGCTTCCATTTTTTAGAGTTTTCCTTGGCCATCTTTGTTTTTAATTGGTTGATTTTCAACTCCTATACTGATTATATTTGCCAGTAATTTATAAGCTCCTGAAACTCCAGCAGGTAATTCTCTAAAAAGGCTCAACCCTGTATAAACAATATGTCCCTTGCCATATTCAGCAACGATCAGACTTCCTTTAGTCATTTGCTCATCCTTATCATTCATTCCTAAAATAGGAGTAAAAGCAGCATCCCATTTTTCTGGAAAATAAAGTCCGCGTTCCTGTACCCAACCTTCAAAATCTTTTGAGGTAATCGCATTAGGAGAGGACATGATCTTATGCTGAGGTTCTAATATGGTTACGGTAGCATTTTCATCAGTTACTCGCTTTCGCGAAAGCGTAATAGGTAAAGGTCCCAATGCATCTGTACTAATTCTACGACTTGTATTGTACTGCATCATCAAAGTACCTCCATTTTTCACATAACTATCCAAACGATTTTGTAGTGCAGCCATAGCGTCTTCTGCTACATTATATGCTCTAATTCCTACTACTACGGCGTCGTATTTAGAAAGATCATCTGGCACTTCGCTTGGTTCAAATTTGAATACTTTACCACCTATAGCTTCAATCGCTTGAGCGACATCATCTCCAGCACCATTGATATATGCAACAGTTTGAGCACGATTGATAAGACCAGGTTTTACTACTTGAGACTGGTTATCTCTAACCAACTGTTGATTAGGAATATGGTCGTAATCGATCTTAATCACTTCCTGTTTAAAAGTCTGTGTACCTATCTTAACTAATCCAGAAATGATGCCTCTCGAAGCAGTTTTAGGTGGTTGTAATTTAAAGGTATAGGTTTTTTCCTCTCCTTTTTCTAAACCTTTAAAATTAAAATCTATAGGAGTAATGCTCCAGTCATCTGGATAACACAACTCTAAGCTGCCCTCAGGTAGTTTTTTATTAGCCTTAATGGTGACTTGAACAGGTTGTGTGGTATTTCCAGAGAATACGTATACTGGATTTTCTATGCTTACAGCAACTTCTGGAACGATATGAAATGGTTCATTCACCTCTCCACGTACAGGGTCAGTGCGCTTGTGAATGATGGGAATTTCTCTGTATAATCGCGTTCCCTGTATTTCTATAAAGGTTCTAACTATAAATTCAGGACCTGTTTCAGGTTTTCCAGTAAGACTTCTATTTTGAAATTGATACATTCCTAAAGTGCCTTTTTCTTTTAAGTAATAAGGAGTGCTCGCTTCGTAATATGGAGGAATTTTTAAGGTAGCTTGTATCGTTTTAGTATCGTTTTGATTTAGGCGAAGTTCCTTTTCTTCTATTTGAATCAGTTGGTTCGGTAGAAGACTTACTTTAAAGTTTTCCTTGGACCTGTTCGTTAATTCTATACGTACCGTTAAAGACTCTCCAGCAGTTGCTGTAGATGTATTCACACTTGCTTCCAGATAAATACCTGCCATATCAAGAACTATCTGATCGAGTTCATCTAGTTTGATTTTTTTCCAGTGTTGGTCTTTTAGTTGTTCCATTTGAGCTCGCATTTCTAATAGTGAAGGAATGCTCGCCGTTGGATTCTTGAAATCGTAGTTGGCTATGATAGAGTTGAGTAAGGTCTGTATGCTACTGCCACCTTTTACACGAGTCCAAGTGGTGTTTATCCCAGAAAATAAATCAGACTTATCCGTAGGGAAAGAGCCTTTCAGATACTCTAGATATTCTGTTTGTGAACCTCTAGAACCAGAACTTCCAAAGCCTTGAGATTTGTGATTGCTTCTACTTAATGCAGCTATCTCGCTGTTAGATAATCCTTTGTATGGATAATAAGTTCCAGCATCTAGTTCTAGAAGATTGGTCTTATCGGCCTTTTCAAAAGCCTCTTCACTTCCATAAAACCACCAACTGGTATTAAAGAATATACGTTGTGTTTGCCAGGTGTCGAGTTCTTTTAACTGATTGGCATAAATAGTTTTATTTGCTGCAAAATCAAAAACTTTCATACTCAACATGGCGCTGCTGGTATGATGTCCGTGTGTTGATCCAGGAGTGCGATGGTCAAATCTATTAATAATTACATCTGGTTGAAACTCTCTGATAATACGTACCATATCTTCCATCACTTCCTGCTGGTTCCATATTTGTAACGTTTCATCAGGATGTTTGGAATAGCCAAAATCATTGGCACGTGTAAAAAATTGCTGCCCACCATCGGTATTTCTGGCTTCTAATAACTCTTGAGTTCTTATCATTCCCAATTGTTCCCGCAACTGTGGCCCTATAAGGTTTTGACCACCATCACCACGAGTGAGTGATAGGTATCCGGTACGCGCCATTTTATCATTAGCAAGCCAAGAAATAAGCCGTGTATTTTCATCATCAGGATGCGCAGCCACGTAAAGTGCTGTTCCCAAAAAGCCCAATTTCTGGATTTGATGATAAATTTCGGCCGTATTAGGCTGTTTTTGAGCAAGCCTATTTTCTTGAGCAACAGCTGTTGACACAAGGAAAAGGGCCATTATAGAGGTAAAAAAACGATTCTTCATATCGTCTGTGAAGATAGAATTTTCAAATCTTAAAATTTTGTGAAGTTTTTACAGCTCCTCGACGTACGATTAACTACCATTTTTTGCGGTAATATTACTAAAGTTGAAACCTATATAAAATACTCTAAGGCTAGATTTACTATTTTTCCTAATATAGTATTCCGAATAATTTTTAATTTTGATTGAAACTGTTTAGTTATCCAATGCTTTATTTTCTTTTTAAGAATCTTGATTTTATTGAGTTTTTTAGCCTTTTCAATTATCGAACTCTCTTCCTCCATTACAACAATTAAATTCTTTAATTTATCATGTCCGTTTTTCCATGAGATATCATAGGATCCAGGATAGTAATATAAAGGAAAGAATTTTATGGAGTCTAGTGTCTTATGGTATAAACTCTCATAACCATAAATTTGATTTATATACATTCGAGTTTTTTGTGTCAAGTAATCTAATTCTTTTAGATTTTTGGTTGGTAGCTGATTAGCTTGTTCAGCTAAGTTTTTGAGTAATAGAGTATTCATAAATTAAATTTTAAGGCATTTATTCGCCGCTACTCTTATAACGATTATACCTTAAAACTGTTTATCTTATTCTATCCAAATCAAGCGAAAAAAACGGTGTTTGAAGAATAAATATCAATGATAGTAAGGTCTAGGAAGAGCTTAAAAATATTTATAAATATGTTTTAATGGAGCAGGAGTTTAAGGTATTATCACTCCATCAAATCCATAATCTTTGCCCATATTTCATCATGAAATAAAATAGGAACAGGCTCCTGAGCTGAGGTATCGCCCATACGTATCACGACCATATCTAAACTAGGAACAACGTCTATAAATTGACCGTTTTTACCCAGAGCACTGAACATATCAGCCGGGCCAGATGGTGTTACTGACGATGGAACAACAGCTGTAGATCCAGGAAATACCACAGAATCCTTTCCGTTGAGCCACCATAGGTAACCATAAGACTGGTTGATAGATTGAGATGTAGTTGTCATAGCTCTAAAATATGCCGTATCTCCTAAAACTCTTGTGTCCTCCCAAATTCCTTCGTTTAAAGTCAATAAGCCAAAACGTGCGGCACTTCTCGCCGTACTGAAGTATACTTCGTTTAAACCGTTGGTGCTCAACCAAGATCCATCCATACCTATTTTATCTTGAATTGCTGTATTTGTGAATTGGTTATTAGTAACCCCGGTAGCATTTTCTAAAACCCTATGCAACAAGGTATAGGTCCCATTGTGGTAATACCATTGACCTCCAGCATCGGTTAAATAATTAAGACAAGCTGGCGCAGTGCAATCTGCATTCGGCACATTATAATCAATTCCCGTAGTAAAGGAGAGCTGGTTTTTAATGCTGATCAAATCTTCTTTGTTTGCTGTCATACCCGTCCAGCCAGTTCCTAAATAATCAGATGTTTTATCGTTGATATTTAAGCTGCCTTCCTCTTGTGCAATACCTATTAAAGTAGCCGTAAGCGATTTTCCGGCACTTGCCCAGTACCAATTGCTATTTGCAGTAAATGGATTTCCTTGTAAATCAGTATTCCAATAATTTTCTAAGACTATTTTCCCGTCGACCAGTATTATAAAAGCGCGAGTTTCATTTTGCTCAAGAAACATTTGAAGCTCAGTAACTTTTTGTGTATCCCAATCAAGTGTTGCAGGATTTGTAGTTTCCCAAGTAGTTCCTGTTAAGGGAGGGAAATAAGTTCCTTCTAGAGGAATAAAAACGTTGTCATCAGTAGAGTTACAAGCTGATAATAAAACTAATATCAACATCAATAAATAAGTAGAATACTTCATAATCAAAATTTTCATTTCACAAGAATAAGCTTTTGACGATAAATAAATGTAAAAGTTTAATTATGCTGTATCAAACTCCGTTATCGATTTCGTAAATTTGCATTCCATAAAATGAGAAGTTCATAATGCAAGATCAAACACCCTATATTCCCGTAAATAAAGTACGTATCGTAACGGCTGCCAGCCTTTTTGACGGTCATGATGCTGCGATTAATATCATGCGACGCATCATACAATCTACCGGTTGTGAAGTGATTCATTTGGGTCACGATAGAAGCGTAGAAGAAGTGGTGAACACTGCTATTCAAGAAGATGCAAACGGTATAGCTCTAACTTCTTATCAAGGTGGTCACAATGAGTATTTTAAATACATGCGTGATTTATTGGTAGAAAAAGGCGCTGGGCACATCAAGATTTTTGGTGGTGGTGGTGGCGTGATTCTCCCATCAGAAATTAAAGAACTGATGGATTATGGCATTACTCGTATCTATGCACCAGATGATGGACGCGCTATGGGATTGCAGGGAATGATCAATGATTTGGTGCAGCAATGTGATGTTGCTGTTCCCGCTTTCGCGAAAGCGAAATTAAACGGAGAACTACTCGTAAATCATGTTCCTACCATAGCAAGATTGATCTCTCTAGCCGAAAATAGGCATGAAGATTTTGTAAAACACTTTGCACAAGCAGAGAAAACAGAAAAACAAGCGCCAGTACTAGGGATAACAGGGACTGGTGGCTCTGGAAAATCATCCTTAGTAGACGAATTGATCCGTAGATTTTTAGTCGATTTCCCAGATAAAAATATAGGGGTTGTATCAGTAGATCCATCAAAACGTAAAACTGGTGGCGCACTTTTAGGAGACAGAATACGCATGAATGCCATCAATAACGATCGCGTTTACATGAGGTCACTAGCAACGAGAAGGTCCAACCTGGCGCTTTCTAAACATGTGCAAGAAGCGGTGGACGTTTTAAAAGCAGCCAACTATGATTTAATTATTTTAGAAACCAGCGGAATAGGGCAGAGCGACACAGAAATTCTAGACCACAGCGATGTTTCTTTATATGTAATGACACCAGAATTTGGTGCGGCGACACAGTTGGAAAAAATTGACATGCTGGACTTTGCTGATGTGGTAGCGATTAATAAATTTGACAAGCGCGGTTCTTTAGACGCACTACGAGATGTAAAAAAACAATACCAGCGCAATCATAATTTATGGCATGACGATCCCAGCACACTTCCAGTTTACGGAACGATTGCTAGCCAGTTCAATGATCCTGGAATGAATGCTTTGTACGAGGTATTAATGGCTGAGGTTACTAAGAAAACAGGTGTGGATTTAAGTTCTATAAATGAACTCAACAAAGCACAAAGTGAGAAGATATTTGTGATCCCACCATCGCGTACTCGTTATTTAAGTGAAATTGCCGAAAGCAACCGAGCCTACGATAACACGTCAGACGCACAATCTAAAGTGGCCCAGAAATTATATGGGGTTTATCAAACAATCAATACCTTACTAGACCAAAACGAGAATGCTAGTTCGAGCGAGAGTCGAGAACGTTTAATTACAGAAAAAGGATTAAATGAAGAATACATCATCTCACAAACACTTGCAGATGATGCAAATTTTATGGATCTCTTAATCGCTCAATTCGACAAATCATTAAAAGATCTCGATCCTTATAACTGGGAAGTTATAACGGGTTGGGATGAAAAAGTAAATAAGTACAAGCAACCCATTTATGAGTTTCAAGTACGTGATAAAGTCATCAAGATTGAAACACATACCGAATCACTTTCTCATAAGATGATTCCTAAAGTTGCTTTGCCTAAATACAGTGCTTGGGGCGATATCTTAAAATGGTGTTTGCAGGAAAATGTACCTGGTGAGTTCCCATATACTGCAGGATTGTATCCATTTAAAAGAACGGGAGAAGATCCTACTAGAATGTTTGCCGGTGAAGGTGGACCAGAACGTACGAACAAGCGATTCCATTACGTAAGTTTGGGAATGCCTGCAAAACGTTTGAGTACCGCTTTTGACAGTGTGACCTTATACGGTAACGATCCAGGATTGCGACCAGATGTTTATGGGAAAATCGGTAACGCTGGAGTGAGTATTTGCTGCTTGGATGATGCTAAAAAATTGTATTCTGGATTTGATTTGTCGCATGCTATGACATCGGTGTCTATGACCATTAATGGTCCTGCCCCTATGCTATTAGGATTCTTTATGAATGCCGCTATTGATCAAAATTGTGAACGATTCATTACTGAAAATGAATTAGGCGATCAAGTAGAGGCAAAGCTTAAAGAAGTTTATGACGATAATAAAGTAGAACGTCCTTCTTATTTAAACGCTGAAGGCGATAAAGTGTATTCTAAAAACGGTCAGGTAGATGTCAGCAAATTACCTGAAGGAAATGATGGTTTAGGTTTGATGCTTTTAGGTCTTACAGGAGATCAAATCCTTGAACCAACAGACTATGCCCGTATCAAAGCCGAAACACTCGCACAGGTACGTGGAACTGTACAAGCTGATATCTTAAAGGAAGACCAAGCACAAAACACGTGTATTTTCTCAACCGAATTTGCCCTTAGATTAATGGGTGATGTACAGCAGTATTTTATTGAAGAAAAAGTACGTAACTTTTATAGTGTGTCCATCTCTGGATATCACATTGCAGAGGCAGGAGCAAACCCGATTACGCAATTGGCTTTTACACTAGCAAACGGATTCACTTATGTAGAATACTACTTGAGCCGCGGTATGGATATCAACAAATTTGGTCCTAACCTAAGTTTCTTCTTTTCCAACGGTGTCGATCCAGAGTATTCTGTTATCGGTCGTGTGGCTAGAAAAATTTGGTCTAAAGCGTTAAAGCATAAATACGGAGCCAATTCTCGTGCACAAATGTTGAAATACCACATTCAAACCAGTGGTCGCTCCCTACATGCACAAGAGATAGATTTTAATGATATACGTACCACGTTACAAGCGCTTTATGCAATTAACGACAACTGTAATTCACTGCATACCAATGCTTATGACGAAGCCATTACCACACCTACAGAAGAATCTGTAAGACGTGCTATGGCGATTCAGCTCATTATCAATAAAGAATTGGGATTGGCTAAAAATGAGAATCCTATTCAAGGAGCTTTTATTATAGAAGAGTTAACCGATATGGTAGAAACGGCTGTCCTAGAAGAATTTGATCGCATTACAGAGCGGGGTGGCGTTTTAGGCGCGATGGAAACCATGTACCAGCGCAGTATGATTCAAGAAGAATCCATGCACTACGAGATGTTAAAACACACAGGCGAATTTCCAATCATAGGGGTGAATACCTTCCTAAGTTCCAAAGGAAGTCCAACTGTTTTACCTGCTGAGGTGATTAGAGCAACGGAAGAAGAGAAGCAAGCTCAAATTGCAACTAAGAATAATTTACATGCCGCTCACGCGAAAGCGCAACAAGAACAACTTTCTAGAATCCAAGATGCAGCTGTGCAACAAGGCAATATTTTTGAGCATTTGATGGAAGCGACAAAGATTTGTACACTAGGACAGATCACAGAGGCGTTGTTTGAAGTAGGTGGGCAATACCGCCGAAACATGTAAGCAGGCTCTTTGTTTTACCAAGTAAACCGGTAGAGATCGCTGATCCTGATACAGATTGGGATCTGAATCCTTCCAGGTTCCCTTTATTCTAAAAAGCGCAAATCGTAAGATTTGCGCTTTTTTGTTCTATGTTGTCGGTGCAAGTATGATGTCAGTTCGAGCGCAGTCTAGAACCATTACAGAAGAAAGAAACAATAAGGGTCATGACCACAGCAAGCACAGGAGAAGCAACAGACAGCAGCATCAGGCTTTATCCTAATCCCGCTCATAAGTTCATCAAGATCACGGCAAACAATCCTATAAAAAGCGTCAGCATCACAGAAATGCATGGTAGAATGATTTCGCAAACGCAGTTTACAGGAATTTCTAACGAGCAGCGTGTGGAATTAGCACAACTGGTTTCTGGTATTTACTTTGTGACTGTTAAAAGTGACGTAGGAGAGAAGGTGGAGAAGTTGATCGTGCACTAGATTTTTCAAAGTTGGAACTTGATTCAAAAGCTTTTCCTTGTAGAGAGGTTTTATTTTTTCCGCTTTCGCGAAAGCGGAATTAGTATACATAGTATCCTGCGGTACTTGGAACTATATGGAGGTAAGAAAACTACATTTATATGGAAAACAAAAACCTTATATTTTAGTTAGATAAAGGGGTTTAGGCTATCCATTTTTCTACCATCAAGTAGCTCAGTCCAGCTGCAATAATTCCTAATACGACACTCAATACGAGGTATAGAATGGCAGAATAATAAGCGTTGTTTTTAAGCAATAAGAAAAGCTCTGCACTAAAGGTGGAAAAAGTAGTTAGACCGCCACAAAAACCGACTCCTAGTAAAATATACCAATGATGAGCGAGTTGTTCTTTTTGATAAGCTGCTAGAAAGCCACCTAATAATAAGCATCCCAAAATGTTGACGCTAATGGTAGGGATCCATTTAAGACTGGTACTATTTTCTATAAGAGAAAAATAAAATCGCAGACTGCTGCCTAAGCCACCGCCTAAAAAAACAAGTAATAATGCTTTCATTTATTGAATAGGTAAGTATATTTCTGTCAGATAATCGGCTGGATTAGGAGTTAGCATCGGGTCTGTTTTATAAATTTCATAAGGTGCTTCTTCAGATCTTAACAATCCGTTTTGATCAATAAACTCTTCCCCTTTTTTCCTAGCTTCATCGATGTTGCTATAAGCTCCTTTCAAAGTCACCTTTACCGCTTTCCCAGGTTCCTGATAGCTACACAATATGTTGCTATCGGTAGCGGTGATTTCTCTATTTTGAACGGGTATTGCTGCAGAAAAAATCATATTATCGTTAAAGGTGTTTATTTTCTCATAGATAATACGAGGCATGCCGTACATATCTATTTTGTTGCGCTGCATATAGGACATGATGTTTTGAAGCATTTGAGTCTTTAATTCTTGAAAGTTTTCTTTTTTTGAACTAGAGGACATATATAAGAAATAACCGCCCCCAGTTTCTATGATACCGTCTACGTATGATGAATTTACGGTCATACTTTTTGTCACCACATCATCTAAATTTTCAAGGCCATTTTTATATTTAGGCTTGATTTCTTCTTCCATTTTAATACCGAAAATCGTTGCTATAGCCTTGTCTACAAGGCCTTGCTCGCCTTTCATATTCCAAGTCACTTGAGTGCCATTTTCTACTTGTTCTAAACCTATTACCACATCACTATTAGAACTGGTGATGCCGTTATCGTAAAACATATTCATTGTCAAGGATTTATTGGGTTCCACACCTGTGATGGTCACTTTCCCATTTCCATTGTCATCAGTAAAAGAATAATTCCCATCTACACCTTGGGTTTGTGTTCCCATAGTCGAAGTAATTTCTTCCTCTTTTAGCCATGGATTCCAGTTCTCCCATTGTTTAAAATCCTCTATTTGCTTGTATATCACAGAGGCTGGTGCATCTATGACGCGAGTTTGGGTAATATCGTATTTACCGTCTTTAAGTGAAAAATATACAGCACCTCCAATGGTAAAGATGAGTAGTAGAATGATAATGTATTTGATAGCTTTCATTTCTAATGACTTTTAGCATATCAAATATACAATTATTGCCTATCATAGGTCTCTTTTAAAGTATAACAGTAACAAGGAAGAAGGAACGATTCGCTATTGCATTTGAGAAAATGTTTAAGGAGTGTATACTATAGCAGAAGCTAAACTGAAAATAGGTGTAAAATAAAAACTGCCAGAAGTATCTGACAGTTTTTTGAGAAAGTCATTGTGAAATGAACTTTCTTCCCCTAAAATGTTGATATGTTAAGGTTGGCTAAATCCATATTGGAGTGGTAAATTTAAGTTAGTTATAAGGTTAATAAAATACCCTATGGAGGGTATATCTCGTTAAATCATAGGTCAAATGCCAATTTGAGAAGTAAATTCAAGAGGGTCACTGTATTTTATTTATAATACTTATACTGTGATAATGCATAGCGCATTAACTCTCCTTTTCCTTGAAGTCCTAGTTTCTGAATCATATTCTTGCGGTGTTTTGCAATGGTGCTTACCGCAGTAAAGCGTTCTGCGGCGATTTCAGAGGAGCTTTTTCCTTGAGCGATTAATTTGAGTATCTCGCGCTCACTAGGCGAAAGAATGGTTTTAGTTTTTGATTTTTCAAAGTTTTCTATGGATGCCAGATCAATAGAGGGATCAAAATAGCGCTCTCCACCGTGAACACTTATAATAGCTTTCCGAACTTCTTCTAATGATCTTCTTTTTAAAATATAGCCTTGCGCACCAGCTTTAATCATGTCTTTAATGGCTTCTTCATTTTCAAACATAGAAAAAGCGATGACTTTCACATCAGGGTAATTTTTGATGACTTTATCACACAATTCTACTCCGTTCATACGTGGCATACTAACATCCGTAAGCAACACATCAGGTTTTTTATGAATCAATAGTTCTAGTAGTTCCTTACCGTCTTTTGCTTTTCCGATAATTTTTATTTCTTCATCAAATTGAAATAACAATTCCAATCCATCCATCAGAGACTCGTGGTCTTCAGCTATTAGTAGGTTGATCATAATATGGAATATCTATGTTTATGGTAGTGCCTCTTCCCAGATGAGAATCTATTTCAAAACTCCCCTCTAGATGTTCAATGCGTTTTTCAATACTATGTAAACCCATACCGTCATTTTCTATTAGATGAGTGGCGTTAAACCCTATACCATTATCTTCTACCATAATATTAAGGTTATCTTCATAGGAAGTGAGATTAACGAAACATTCTGTGGCTTTAGCATGTTTTACTACGTTACTCAATAATTCTTGTACGGTTCTAAAAATGACAAGTTCTAAACTGCTTTCTAATTTTTTATCAAGTCCGTGATGTATCACATTTACATGTAACTCACCACTGCTTGATATTTTATACGCTAATGATTCTACAGAGGGAATAAGACCTTTACTAGCTAACACGCCGTTGTTCCTTGTATGGGACATGGATCTTATAGTTTCATAGGTGTCATCCAGTATTTTTTCAGTACGGTAATATACTTCTAGACCTTGTTTATCCTTTACGTTGGACTTCAGGTTTTCAAAATATAATTTTACGGTGGTCAAGGAACTTCCCAGGTGGTCATGGAGTTCTTCAGCCAGTTTTTTTCGTTCTTTTTCCTGACCGGATATCATTGCATCTATAGTGGCCAGTTCTTGGTTTTTTAGAACCGCATCTGCTCGTCTTTTTTCTAATTCGTGTTCTTTTTGGGCCAGTAGTTTTCTCTTGCGTTGATTGTTGTAGAATAATCCACTTAGGAGCAATAAAGCTATTGCTGCTGTGGTAATAAAGTAAATAGTGGAAAGTCTCTTTTGACTTTTAGTTTCAGAGATTAAAAGATTTTTTTCTTTTTCTGCTGTTTGATACTTGGTTTCCAATTCTTGAATAACACTCATCAATTGGTTGGGTTCTAATTCATCCCTTAATGTATTCAACTCTGCATAACTTTTAGATGCCTCTTCAAAATCTCCATTATTAGCATAAGAAGTGGCTATGTTTTCAATAAATATCAAGCGAGTAGATTTCGACTCTTTGGTAAGTTCCAGCTCTAGTGCTTTATTGAAATGGTTTATGGCATTGGGATAATCTTCCAGCTGGTTGTACAATTGACCGAAATTATTATAAAGATATGCGAGCTCGTCAATGTCGTTATTCTTTTTTAGCAACTCTTCTTTTTGTTTGTAATAATGGAAAGTGCTATCGTAATTACCGTTGAGGTAATGAGCTACTCCTATATTAGACAAATTTTTTATGACAAGATCCTTTTTATTTTCTCTTCTAGCCAGTTGATCTATAGATTGAAATAAAAGTACGGCTTCCTGAAAATTTTTCTGATCGATCGCTATCAATGCTTTTTTACCATAACAGTAAATTTGCTTTTCAACATCATTTAATAAATTTGCTATGGAGCAATTTTCTGCTACAATTGCTTGTTTAGCTGTGGTAGGTTTTTGTAAAACACCTAAAACATCTAAGAGTAATTTATTAATATCAAATAAGGATTCTAAATCATTGATCGAAGAAAATATAGATTTTGCTTGAAGTGCATTGGAATAGGCTAGTTCGTGTTTATCTAAAGCTAAACACACTTTTGCAAAATCAAATTTTAAAAAGGCTTTTTCTTTATCATTAAAATTCAAAGAATCCATATGGATTAAAATATCATAAGCACTGCTAAAATCTTTATCTGCTAACAACTGTTTGACAGCATCACTCTTGGTATAGGACTGGCTCCATACGTTACTTGTCAATAGTAAAAACATTACGATTGAATAGAGAAGAGGTAAGGATTTAAATTTCAAAAGAATGGCTTAAGGTAGACTGCTAATGATCACTCCACCTGTTGAAGTAATATCATGAGCCTTTATTCCATCAAAACTTTTATGTTCCTTATGGGATCCTTCTTGGTGATCGTGAGAATTGTCGCAAGGTTTACTAGAATAACTGATAAGATCTGTTGTGTCAAATCGAAAAATTTTATCTTCCGATCCTTTATAAGTCAACCATTGTTGATCTAAATTAGCTAGGATCAACTCATTTGCTCCACCTTCTTTCTTACTATAAAAGTAAGTTAGATCTTGTGTTTCTGAGCAGTAATTAAGAGCTAATAGGTTTATAGATAGATCAGAAGTAGTAAGAAGACCGCTCTTAGCCACATAATGATCACCAGCAGCATTCAGTTCCCAATTGATTTGAAGCTTTACACCATATTGCTTATCGATAAGGTATTGGATGGAAGAATCTTCCTGATTCAATTTTAAGTCATACGCAACCATAGAAATGCCGCTAATTGGGTCATGTTTTAATGTAGACAATCTATCATGATCAACTTCTTTCGGACTCTTTTCTATAGAATCTTTTTCATTATCTAATGTCATACTCTTGTCTACCTTCTCTTTACAAGAAACAACAAGGATTAAAAATAAACTGAGAATGGATAATTTAAATTTCATAATAGTTTGATTTTCTAAAGTGAGTCAAAAATGCTTTTTATAAATGGAAATTGAAATACCCTTTACAGGGTATATTTTAATAGTTTCAACTCCTAAAGAAAGCACTATTTTAATCAAAAGCCAAAAAAAAAGCTCTTGGTGTTTAAAACCAAGAGCTTTAACAAGTTGAAAACTCAGTTTTTATCTAAAAACACCACTAGGAAAACTCACCATACTTTCTACACCATCTTTTCCAACCGCAGCTACTCCAAAAAACGAGTTGTCTATCACAATACCTTTTAAAGTAAACTCAGATATATCACCTACATAACGAGAGTGGTCCCAGGTAGGACTTGTAGTATCTCGCCAATAGATTTTATAACCCACCGCTTCTTTTACTTGGTCCCATTTTAATTTTACATCAGCTTCTACAATGCCGCCTATTCTTACATTTTGTGGTCGAGTAGGAGCCCAACCCAGTTGTGCAAGGTTGATGGCATTTACTGCTGTTAATTTTTTTGCATAAGGAAAGTTGACATGTTCCACCACATCTCCATAGTTGATGCCGTCTTCTGTTCTGATGTCTTGGTGCTGTTGTGTGTAATTTTCATGTGCTTCCATAATGCGTATTCCTGGAAATCCAAGGTCAGCAAAAGGTCTGTGGTGTCCACCACGGCCAAAACGGTCCAATCGATACACCATCATCGGTTTCATTTCAGGCATATAATGTGATACAGATTTGTGTATGTATCTGGCTAACTGTCTAGAAATTCCGTCTACTTCACCGCCATAGAAACGTCTTCCATTTCTTTGTCTTTCTGTTTCTGTAGGATCTGTAGGTTCTGAGAAAATCCTGAACTCGCGATTATCAGTCACTCCATCGACACCCGTTATATTTCCTATCATATCGTTGTTTAAAAAGCCTATGACATTCCATCCTTTTTTCTGAGCATATTCTGCAAGTCCCTTACCTCCGAAGAGTCCTTGTTCCTCACCACTTAATCCTACATAAACAATACTGTTTTTAAACTTGCGCTTACTCAATACCCTTGCTGCTTCAATAGTTCCTGCCATACCACTGGCATTATCGTTTGCTCCAGGAGCATCTGTAGTGAAATCCATGGTATCACTTGCTCGTGAATCAATGTCACCACTCATCATTACCATATGATTAGGGTTTTTAGAACCACGTTGAATAGCTACTACGTTTACCACCCAAGCATCCTTAGGAATACGACTTCCCATTTTTTTAGTCACATAATCTTTCTGATAAAACACTTCTAGACAGCCACCACAGTCTGCTGATATTTTATCAAACTCTGCTTTGATCCATCTTCTAGCAGCACCTATTCCTTTAGTATTAGAGATAGTATCTGAAAAGGTGTTTCTTGTTCCAAAGCCAGCCAGTTTTCTCACATCTTTTTCAATACGAGTTGCACTGACTTCATCAATGATGTTGTAAAGATCCATCTGGTGATCTGTAGGTACTTGTGCAATTGCATTAACGCTTAATAATAAGGCTATTATTATAATTCTCATAGTTAAAATTTTATTTAAAGATAGGATATGACTCGCTTTCGCGAAAGCGAGAATAAAAAAAAGCTGCTCCTATAAAACAACTCTGAATACTAGTTATTCTTCTATTTCGATGGTCACTTCCATTTCTGAAGCAGTGAAGTCGGCATTATTGATCCAGTAGTCTGAGGTAATAATTTCGTACTGATCGTTTTCTAAAGCTTTGAAATACCAGATGATATCTACAGCTTCATCAAATTCTTCTTCTCCTGCCAGCTGGTTTTTATACAAGCGTTTAAGTACCGCGTGGTCGGTAATAATAGGAGCGAGGCATTTAAGAGCAATAGCTTCGTCCATAAGGATATCAGTTTTATGATGAGGAACGAGTTTTACTTTTATAACGCTTGCTTTTGCATGCGGGAATTTTCCATTATATGCTTTGTAGAGCAATTCATTAATATCAAACAATCTGGAATGAAAGGAGATGTCAGAGTAATGTTCAGCAACATTTTCTTTGAGCATGTCGTGAGAAATTTGCTCTATTTGCCCTTCATTTAGTTCCTTTCCTAGTTGGTGTTGGAGTATAAGAGCAGCAGCTTCCTGAGGCTCAAAATCGGTAATTGCCATATAGAGCAATTCCTTAAGATCATTATCAGTGGCGTCTCCAGGATCGCCAAATTCAAAAAGGTCTAGTAATTCTATATAATCCTCATGCGACCATTTTCCATCAATTTCATTAATGGAGGACACGTCTAATAAGTTTACTTTGTATATCATAAATTCAAACTTTATAAAAGTCAAAGAAAGATAGCCGAACCTTTTCTGGCTTTTATTAAAATGATGATAAAATTACAAAACAAAAAAACCTACACTAGAAAAGAGCAGGTTTTGAATTTTTGCAATAGGGTTCTATAGTTATTCTTTTTTACGAATTTCTACTTGATGAGGATAAGGGATCTCAACGCCTATAGAATCGAGTGTAGGTTTAAAGTTTTGTTGCAAGTAAAAGTGGACGGTCCACATATCAGCTGGAAGGGTGTAGGGCCTCACTATAATATTTATAGAACTGCCAGCATTTTCGGAAACCTGAACTACAGGAGCTGGATCTTTAAGTACTAAAGGATGGTCTGTACATAGTTTTGTAAGTATTTCTAAGGTTTTAGGGATGTCTGCATCATAACTAACTCCTATCATAGTTTCACACCTTAAAATTCCTTCAGTATCAAAGTTGATAATATTACCATTGAGCAAGGGGCCGTTAGGAATAATGGCTGTTTTTCGATTAAACATCAGCACCTTGGTTTGCAGAATGTCAATTTCTTGAACTATTCCCGTAATACCTTGAACTTCCACGGTATCGCCTACCCTAAACGGTTTGAATAATAAAAGAAGGACACCGCCGGCAAAATTGGATAGCGATCCCTGCAAGGCAAGACCTATGGCAAGACCCATAGCAGCAAGCATTGCTGCAAAACCACTGGTTTCAATACCTAGAGTTCCTACAATGGCAACGATGAGTAGAATCCATAGCACCCAAGTCATGATATTAATAAAAAACTTTTGAAGCGTCATTTCATACTTACGAGCCTCCATAAACTTATTGGTTAACTTCACTGACCTACTGATAAGCCAGCCACCTATGATATATATCGCAAGCGCTTTCAGTACAGGGATTCCGTATTCTAGGATCAGTTCAAATCCTTTTTCTAAATTAAATTTATTGAGTAGTTCTTTCATAATGGGCAAAGTTAAATGAAGGTTGTACAATCCATGTTTAGGATTTATTAAGAATTAAATGTTTTAAAGTTATTCTCAATTCCAGCGCCACATTGAAACAATTTCAGTCTCCATTTATTTTTTGTAAATATAATAGTAATTGCAAGCGCAAAATAAAAAAAGCCGCTTTACTAATGGTAGTAAGCGGCTTCTATTTAATTTTGGTTTAAAATTCCTAGAAAGGATATTTATTGGCATCCGTTACTTTATCAGCAATGGTATTTCTCAATTCGATCACGTTAGGTAGGTTTGCATACTTAGTAAAGCGCTTTAAACCCATCAACATCATGCGTTGCTCGTCACCTTCTGCAAAACCAGCGATTCCTTCTTCCGCTTTCGCTTGGATGATTTTAGTAGCTTTGTATAAGTACAATTGGGACATAGCGATTTGCTCTTTTTGAGATTCTTCACCGTATCTGTTTGCATTCTTCTCTGTTCTCAAAACAGCACTTTCTGCCATGTAGATTTCGATCAAGATATCAGAGGCGGCCAGCAATAATTGTTGGTGCTTTTCTAATTCTGTTCCTAATTTTTGAACAGCGCTACCAGCAACCATCAAGAATACTTTCTTGAGTTTGCCTAGCATTTCTTTTTCTTCAGCAAATAGCTGCGTATAATCAGGAGTATCAAACGATGGTATAGAAGTCAATTCTTGACCTACGGCCGTTGCTGGCTCTAAGAGGTTCACATGACCTTTCATTGCTTTTTTAACAAGCATTCCTACCGCTAGCATGCGGTTGATCTCGTTAGTACCTTCATAAATACGTGAGATACGAGCATCTCTCCAAGCCGATTCCATGGGAGCGTCGGCGCTAAAGCCCATACCACCATAAATCTGGATTCCTTCATCAGCACACTCCTGCATATCCTCAGAAACCGCTACTTTGAGAATGGAACATTCAATGGCAAATTCTTCCACACCTTTCAGTTCTGCTTCCGCAAAAGTGGCTCCTTCTTCCTGACGTTTGTGGATTCTGTTTTCAATATCTTTTGCCGCACGGTACGAAGCGCTTTCACCTACATAAGCATTGGTAGAAATGTCTGCCAACTTCTTACGTATCGCACCAAACTTAGCAATAGGAGTGTTGAACTGCTCGCGATTGTTAGCATATTGAGTTGCTAATGAGATGACACGACGTTGTGCGTCCAAACAAGCCGCAGCTAGTTTGATACGACCTACGTTCAATGCATTCATAGCGATTTTGAAACCTTCACCACGACCAGCGAGCAGATTTTCTACAGGAACCATACAGTCGTTAAAGAATACTTGACGAGTCGAGGAAGAGTGAATGCCTAATTTGTGCTCTTCCTCACCCATAGTAATCCCATTGCTAGCATCATTTTCAACGATGAAGCCCGTGATATTTTTATCATCGCCCATTCTTGCAAATACGATAAATACATTACAAAAACCAGCGTTTGAGATCCACATTTTTTGACCGTTGATCTTGTAGTGCTTGCCATCTTCTGTAAGTTCTGCTTTCGTTTTCCCAGAGTTGGCATCAGATCCCGCGCCCGGCTCTGTAAGACAATATGCTCCAAACCACTCACCAGTAGCGAGTTTTGGCACATATTTTTGCTTTTGTGCTTCCGTTCCATATAAAGTTATAGGCATGGTACCTATTCCTGTATGTGCTCCAAATGCTGTTGCGATAGATCCAGTTGCACCAGATATGTAATCACATACCAACATGGTAGAAACAAATCCCATTCCTAAACCATCGTATTCTTCAGGAACAGCGATTCCCAAGAATCCCATTTCTCCGGCCTTTCGCATTACTTCTTCTGTAAGCGCGTAATCCTTCTTTTCAAAGCGTTCTTTGTGCGGTACAATTTCCTTATCCACAAAATCGCGAACGGATTCCTTCATCATTAGTTGTTCCTCCGTGAAATCCTCAGGGGTAAACACATCTTCTGCAGCAGTTTCAGTTACAACGAACTGTCCGCCGCGGATCATTTTCTTTTCTTTTTCTTGTGTTTCTGTGCTCATAATAGTAATTAGTATTTAGTACGCAAGTAAACTTGCTGTTAGTATTTAGACGTTAGGATTTATCATTCCTAGATAATGACTATGATTTTGTCTTTGACAAGGTTTTGTAAAGTGCTCTATTCATTTTACTTATTTCGACACATTGATCAACTATTCTTTTTGTTGATACCGTGTCAATTAGATCAAGCCTTTCTGACAAGAATGTATGCGTTATCAACTCTGAAGTACTGCCAGAGGCAATTCCTAAAAAATATTGAAATTGCTTGTCGCTATCTCTTCCAGAACCTTCTGCAATATTTGACGGTATGCATACAGCGCTTCTTCTCATTTGAGAGGTTAAACCAAATTTTTCCTCACTTGGAAAGTTCTGTGTAGATTTATATACATCAACTACCAAGTCCATCGCCTTTTGCCAAATTTTTAGTTTCTCGAATTGATGCATACTATTCGTTTTACATTTATTTATTGTTAGAATTTCGCTTTCGCTAAAGCGGATTTTTTAAAACTCTACTCTGCAAATAGTATTATTAGTATCTAAGAAGAGCTTTAGCTCAAAAGATCTACATACTAACTACTACATACTAACTACTAATTTAAAAACTCAAATATTCCAGCAGCTCCCTGTCCAGTTCCAACACACATGGTTACCATACAATGTTTTCCTTGATGACCTCTTTTGCGCATTTCATCAAAGATTTGTACCGATAATTTAGCACCTGAGCACCCTAGAGGGTGACCTAATGCAATAGCTCCACCATTCACATTAACAATATCTTTGTTGAGTCCAAGCTCTCTAACTACAGCAACTGATTGACTGGCAAAAGCCTCATTCAATTCAATAAGTGCCATATCTTCTTTTTTAAGTCCTGCTTGTTTAAGAGCTTTTGGGATTGCTATTATAGGGGCTATACCCATAACTCTAGGCTCTACTGCAGCGACAGCAAAACTCACCAATTTTGCAATAGGTTTGATGCCTAATTCCTTTACCATTTCTTCACTCATTACAAGGGTAAATGCAGCACCATCACTAGTTTGTGAAGAGTTACCAGCGGTTACACTACCACCAGCAGCAAAAACTGGACGTAGCTTTGCAAGCGCTTCAATACTTGTTCCTTGTCTAGGGCCTTCATCCTTAGTTACCGTATAAGTTCTTGTCTTTTTCTTACCGTTCTCGTCCAGATAAGTTTCTTCTACATCGATAGGCACAATTTGATCCTGAAAACGATCTTCAGCCTGAGCTTTTAAGGCTTTCATGTGAGAATCGTAAGCAAATTGATCTTGCTCTTCTCTAGAAATTTTATAATCATTAGCAACTTCTTCTGCCGTAAGTCCCATTCCCCAATAATAATCTTCGTGGCCTTGCTTAGCTAAGCTATAAGCAGGAGCAGGCTTGTATCCACCCATAGGAACATAACTCATACTTTCCACACCACCAGCCACTATACATTGAGCCATTCCAGATTGTACTCTCGCAACAGCTGCACCGATGGCGTCTAGTCCAGAGGCACACCATCTATTAATACTGATACCAGGAACATCTACTCTATCTAGTGCAAGAAGCGAAATCTGACGTGCCATGTTAAGACCTTGCTCAGCTTCCGGCATCGCATTACCGATGATCATGTCATCAATGCGTCCTTTATCAAATTCTGGAAGATCTTTCAACATTCCTTGAATTGTTTCTGCTGCTAGTTCGTCCGGTCTTTTAAATCTAAAAACACCTCGACCTGATTTTCCTACGGCCGTTCTTTTTGCGGCTACTATATATGCTGTTTTGCTCATATTCTGGTTATTTACACCGACAGCTGACTCGTTTTTCTAGTGAAAAACTTGAGACGACCGACGACTGACTTTATTATTTGAAGCTATTCATGAATTTTATAATCTGATTCTGAATATGCTGAATTTTGTTTTCTAGATGCTCGAAAGTTTTTATTGATATATACTCGATTTCAAATGCGATGATCAATTGTGTTTCCCATTCAAATGAAGAGCCTAAAGCATTTTCTAGGTATTGCTTGGAATGTTTATCGGTCGATCTCGCAGATCCTTCTGTAATATTTGAAGGTATAGAGACCGAGCAGTGTTGTATCTGACTACTTAACCCATATCGCTCTTCTTTAGGAAATAATCTCGTCATAGCATAAGTTTCCTTTGCCACTTGGATTTCATCTTTCCAGATGTTCAATTTTCTAAAATTATGGTTAATCATTTTATATTTATATGAGTAGTCAATCGTCTGTCGTCATTAACTAAGCACAAGCTTAGTTTCTCAAAGGTTTTCCTTTCTGTATCATGTGTTGAAGTCTTTCCAGTGTTTTTCTTTCGCCCGTAAGACTTAAGAATGCTTCACGTTCTAGATCTAGTAAGTATTGTTCTGAGACTAGAGTAGGAGCACTTAAATCACCACCAGCCATTACATAGGCAAGTTTATTAGCTATTTTTAAATCATGCTCGCTAATGTATTTCCCAGCTTTCATAGCATCAGTTCCTACAAGAAACATTCCTAAGGCTTGCTTTCCTAACACTTTTACATCTTTACGCAACACAGGTTGTGTATAGCCTTTATCAGCTAATAATCTTGCCTGTGCTTTTGCGAAAGCGATACGTCTATGATCATTTACAATTACATGATCTATCCCCTTTCTAAGGATACCTAAATCAAATGCCTCGTAGGCACTAGTAGCGACCTTTGCCATACCTACTGTAAGGAAGTATTCTTGAAGTCTGTTTAATTCCACGTCATTTTTCTCAAAAGTGTCGCTGGCTCGTAAAGCCATCTCTTTAGATCCACCACCACCAGGAATCACACCTACACCAAATTCTACTAGACCTATATAAGTCTCTGCACTGGCAACAGCAACATCTGAGTGCATGGTCATTTCACATCCACCACCTAAAGTCATTTGATGCGGCGCAACTATAGTAGGAATACTACTGTAACGCAATCTCATAATCGTGTCTTGGAATTGTTTGATGGCCATGTTCAGCTCGTCATATTCTTGCTCAACCGCCATCATAAATATCATACCGATATTTGCTCCTACAGAGAAATTAGCACCGTTATTTGCTATGACAAGACCATCAAAACGATCTTCGGCAATGTCTATGGCTTTATTCATTCCTGCAAGAACATCTCCACCTATAGAATTCATTTTAGAAGTAAATTCTACGTTGAGGATTCCGTCCCCTATGTCATGCACAGTAACACCAGAGTTTTTAAATACTGGAGTATTAGCACGTAAATTATTTAGAATGATAAAACCATCCTGACCAGGTTTCTTTACATAATCTTTATCTGGAATGGAGTAGTAGTAAGTCGCTCCGTCTTTAACGGTGTAAAAAGATTCAAAACCATTTTCAAGCATCTCCGTTACCCAAGCCGCTGGTTCTTTACCGATCGCTTTCATGAGTTCCAAACCTTTAGAAACGCCTACAGCGTCCCAAACTTGGTACGGCCCATGTTCCCATCCAAAACCTGCGCTCATCGCATCATCGATACGGTATAGTTCGTCAGATATTTCAGGAATTCTATGTTGTACATATGCAAATAAGGAAGCAAATGATTTTCTATAGAAATCACCAGCTTTATCTTTTCCTTTTATCAGTACTGGAAAACGGTCAGCTACGTTATCGATTGATTTGGTCAATTCTAGAGTAGCAAACTTAGCTCTAGGTTGATTCTCATATTCCATGGAATCGAGGTTCAAAGCTAGAATTTCTTTCTCACCATCTTTAGAAACATTCTTTTTATAAAAACCTTGACCGGTTTTAGAACCTAACCATTTGTTTTCCATCATGGTATTGATGAAATCAGGAAGTTTAAAAGTGTCTTTATGCTCGTCATTAGGACAGTTTTCATAAACACCATTAGCAACATGTACCAAAGTGTCTAATCCTACCACATCTACTGTTCTAAAAGTAGCTGACTTTGCACGACCTATAACTGGTCCCGTTAGTTTATCCACTTCAGAAACGGTCAATCCCATTTCTTTTACCGTATGGAACAAGCTTTGTATAGAGAAAATACCAATTCGGTTTCCAATAAACGCAGGAGTATCCTTTGCGAGAACAGAGGTCTTCCCTAAGTATTTCTCACCATACTCCATTAAGAAGTCGGTCACATCAGGATCACAGTTAGGACCTGGAACTACTTCAAATAATTTTAAATATCTCGGCGGATTGAAAAAGTGAGTGACTGCAAAGTGTTTCTGAAAATCTTCACTACGTCCTTCATTCATGAAAGAAATAGGAATTCCAGAAGTGTTTGAAGTAATTAAAGTTCCTGGTTTGCGGTACTTTTCAATTTGTTCAAAAACGGACTTTTTAATGTCCAACCTTTCTACAACAACTTCAATAATCCAGTCGGTATCTTTTATTTTAATAAGATCATCTTCCAAGTTTCCAGTGGAAATCCTACTGGCAAATGATTGATTATATAGCGGTGCTGGCTTACTTTTGATAGAAGCCGTAAGCTGATCATTAACCATACGGTTACGAACGACTTTGTCTTCTAGGCTAAGACCTTTTGCTATTTCTTTATCAGTAAGTTCCCTAGGAACGATGTCCAAAAGAAGAACTTCACAACCTATGTTTGCAAAATGGCAGGCGATACCGCTTCCCATAATTCCAGAACCTATTACGGTTACATGTTTTATTCTACGTTTTCCCATTTTATTTTTGAGCTACAAGAGTTTGTTTTTTGAATATTTTTTTAGAATTAACTATTTCGTTGATTTTAAAGGCAACTTCTAGAAAAGTTTCTAATTTTTCAGGATCAATTTCATCTTTAACGACTTGGTCAAATGTTTTAACAACTGATTTAGAAAAATTACGCATCTCTACACCAAAATCTGTGAGGTGAATTAAGACACTTCTCCCATCTTCTGGATTTCTGCGTCTTTCTATAAGACCCTTGTTTTCCATCATTTTGAGAGTGCGAGACAATGAGGTTGCTTCCATTCCCATCTTTGGACCTAAGGAAGTACTAGGTGTTCCAGTTTCTGGATCAATACTGATGAGTGCAAATCCGGTAGACATTGTACTACCTTTTACAGAAGCTTGTTCATTATACATTTTTGATACAGACATCCATGTGGCCCGTAAAATGTAATCAATAGTTTTATCTCTCATGGTCTAAATTATACTGCAATATACAAATTTTTGTTATGCACGCATAGTAAACCTATAAATAATTCAATCGTTATAGTTTATAATTATTATAATTATTTCGCTTTCGCGAAAGCGGAATAGAAATTACTATAAAAAAATCCCAGTTCAGACAACTGGGATTTTTGAAATGGTGATACTAGGTAGCTCTAATAGTTAAGGTATAACCAGCTAGCAGAGTCTGGTGTATCAGCATCATTGTACTGAATCACAAAGAAATAAACGCCTGTAGGTAATAATCCATCACCAGATAATGCACCAGAATTAGGAATACCTGCAAACTCTTCATAATTAGAAGCAGAAGTTTCATAAACCACAGATCCATTACGGTTGAACACCTTTAGGTTAAAGTTATTATACTGTTCTGCTAATCCTGGAATGGAGAAGGTATCATTTATTCCATCATTGTTAGGACTAAATCCTTCAGGGAAAATGATCTCGCATCTTTCAAAAATGATGGTAAATGCAGACGTATTGAAACATCCAGTAGTATTATTTTCTAGTCTAGCAAATAATAAATCGGTTGTAACTCCTGCTTGAAATGGCACAATATAAGTAATGGGTAGTGCATTTGTTCCGGCTTGAGCATCAGCATCTGTCGTGTAGTAAGTTATCGTAAAGTCTGCTGGATTATTACCATTTAGTATGATAATATCTTGAACGCTTAGTTCAAATAGATTTTGATTAAGGTCCACACTATCATCACAAATATTAGTCAGATCAGGTGCGTTTCCTATAGAAGGAGCTTCTTGAACGGTGATTAAAAAACTTGTCGTGTTGTAACACCCCTCTGGCGTTTCAGATCTTACAAACAGTTCTTCTGTTCCCGAAACGGAGTAAGGAGAGGTCAGAGGGTTGTTTCCAGAATCAGCATCATTCAAATTGTCATAATAAGTTACTGTGTTTAAACCGCTAGGGTCAACTTGTATATCTTGATCTTCTAGAGTAAAGGAGTTGCTACCATCTAGAGGAGCGTCATCGCAAACTTCAATATCTACAGGAGTAGAAATAGAAGGTAAGTCTAGTACCACCAAGTTAAATGGAGCGGTACCAAAACAGTCTGCATCATTGGTGTTTTGAAGTCTTACATATACTATTTGAGGGCTTGTGGTATTTGCATAAGGAACACTTGTATCTATAGCAGCCATATTCATATCGGCATCCGATGGAGAATTATGAAGTGTATAGACCACATCGGTAGGGTTGCCAGCAGTATTTTCAATGACAGATAGGTAACCTGCAAGGTCAAAATCTTCTAAACCGTCTTGGCTAGAGTCGTCGCAAAGTTCAAAGTCAGGAATGTTTGAAACGCTAGGTGTTGTACTTACTGTCAGGTCAAATGAATCAATAGCGCTACAACCGTCATCGATAGGAGAAGTGTTGTTAGATATACGCACCCATATTTGAATGGTACCTACAGCCACATCATAATTATCAGGTAACGGATTCGTATCCATTTCTGCATCCATCATGCTGGGGTGGTAACTGATGTCAAAAGTAACAGCATCTTGTGTTCCAAGAACATCTGCTGTAAATTGAGTTAAATCAACTATTTCAGACCCTGAATCATCATCGTCACAGTAGTCTAATAAAGTAGTATCGATAGGATCAACAATTCCATTTTCAAAAATAGTGATGTCTTGAGTGAAGTTTCTTACATCTCCAGATACGTTAGTTACGTTAACGGTAACGGTATAAGTTCCTGCGCCTGCATAATTATTTTGTACCACTCCTGGTCCAGTTACAGATAATGTATTACCGTCTCCAAAATCCCACATAGAAGCGGCAACTTGGGGAAGACAAGCCAGTTGAAAATCAGTAGCGTCACCTTGACATTGATCACTTACGGTAAAGAAACTTTGAAAGTCGGATTGCACAAATACGGGTAAGCCTTGCTTCCCTATTCCTGGACTTATATCAAATGCGGTTGGATTGTAAGTAGGAGTAGGAGTTTCTGAGTTTTCAATTTTACCGATGGTGGTTTGGTCAAACCTAGCGACGTAAATTTCTCTATCCTTTGCGAGTTGCAATGTGCTTCTTCCTTCACCTACACTAGCAATTTGAGTTTTGGAAGAAAGTATATTGGCATCATCACATAATTCATATTGAAAAATCAATTTAGTGCCACCAAAACCATAGGAAGAGCTGTCATCATGATACAGGTATTGAGAAGAGGCAGAGAACTCTGCTCCATAAACAGGACCTGTGTGAAGTGTTAATCCTGAGCCACTGACCTGACCATTACCAGGATTAAATTCATATAAATATGCTCCGGTGGAAGATGTACCGCCAAAACCACCGTTTTGATTACATACGACCAGTTTGGTGCCATCTGGTGAGATACGCAACATGCCACGGTCACCACTAGTAACACCAACCGGTGTAGGAAACCATCTTTGATTTGCATTAGAAGATTGTGGAATGGGAGTCGGGAAAACGAAAGATATATTAGGACCAGGAATACCTCTTACTTCCCAAGTAAAAAGTGCATTGAAGTCTCCAGTTCCATTATTTTGTGCTGTTGCATTACTTTCAGCAAATGTCATGACGTAGGCATTATTGGAACCAGTCTTAATAGTTGCAGCAACTTTTTCAGCACAGCTTTGAAGTAAAACTATATTTTTAATTCCGCCAACGACATCACCTAATCCACCATTTAAAGCCATTTCAACTCTTGAATAGGATAGAGGACCTCCACCAGCCGCACCTACAGTAAATATAAAATACACACCGGCGGTTTCTGGAGCTTTGACTACTATTGCAGATTGGGTTGAAGAAAAATTCCCGTCAAGCCCATTTCCGTTTGGCATAATGTTTCCATTACTATTCCATACCGTAGAACCGTCAGTAAAAAATAATAAATTTCCATTGTCATCTGATATTACTGCTACACCTTCATCAGTATCATATCCAGAATTGAGTACCGCTGGAGTATTGGATCTATTTTGAGGGTTAGGAGTAAATTCTACACCAGCCCCATCACCAAAAATCCACCAAGAAGATTCATTTTGGGCAGTGAGCGATAAACTAAGAGTTAAAGTTAAGGTTAGAAGTAATAGTTTTTTCATCTTTTTATGTGATTGAATGATCAAGCTTACCTTAAATAGACATAGCCTGCTTTGGGTTTAATGTTAGGTTCATTTAATTCCAGTACGTAAAAATAAGTTCCAGTAGGAAGCCTTTCTCCTGAGTTATATAAACCAGTATTAGAAGTGCCGTCCCATCCGCCAGAATTGTTATTTCCTTCCCATATTTTTTGTCCGTATCTGCTAAATATATACATTTTATGATTAGTATAGATATTATAAAGTCCAGAAACGATGAACGTATCGTTTAATCCATCACCGTTAGGTGTAACTACATTAAAAATCTCCACAGGACAATTTTTTATCTGTATCAAAAATGAATAAATAAGGAAACAGTTTTCATTTGATACCCTCATATAAATTTCTTGAGTAGGGAATAAATTGGTGTAATTGAAAGGATTTAAAATAGAGTTTTGACTTGCTAAAGCATCTGTCTCTGTTTCATAATAGGTTACGGTCTGATTGCTATTTGTAGAAATAAGATCACCAATTTCAGTCAAATCAAATAAAGCCTCGTCAAAACCTTCTTCACATAATTCTAATACATTTGGAAAACCATTTATAGTAACTTGCTCAAATACCTCAATTGTTGTTGTTACGGTAAAAACTTGTACTAAGGTTTCTACGGTAGCTGATACGGTATAAGATCCCGGAGCAGAAAATAAATGAGAAGGAACTAGTTCACTGGAACTATTAGCAACTCCTGAGGCTGGATCTCCAAAGTCCCAATTTACGGAGACTAAGTTTGCTGGGGTATTGATACTAAAAGATTGTTCTTCACCAAAACAGTGATCTATTGCTTCAATTTCACCGTTCAGTAAAAAGGACTGTACAAAAATGGGTAATCCATACCATGCTGTTGCATTTTGAGTCAACGGAAAAGAGTTAAACGTATAACTGGCATTGGTTCCTGCATCATCGGGGTTATTGATAACACTCAAGGCATTTTGTTGAAGTCTGGAATGGTATATTTTATTGTCCAGTCCCAATTGCAGTGCACCTCTAAAAGGCGTGATGTTATCTTGATGAATAACTGTAGCACTATTTGCAATGCTAGAGGCTGTTAAGTCATATTGAATAATCTCACCTCTTATTAACTCAAATATTTGAGTCGTAGAAGCATTCATATAATCCACTTCTGCATATAAAAACTGTCCATTTCCAGAAAATTCTACCCCATAAATGGAACCACCATCCTGTCTTGTCAACAAGGGTTGCGCATTTGATACTATTCCTGTAGCATTATCAAAGTCGTATAGGTATAACTCGCCGCCATTTGTATAGGCAGTACTTCGTGCTGTTAAAACATCTGTAATGCCAGTAAACTCTGCCGTGGTGTTATTTGAAAAATGAGCGGCAACCAGTCTATTACCTCTAGCGTTTACTTTAATGTAACCACGCATAGCAGCTACATCTACATTTGTTACAGTTGCAGTAATCAACTCTACAAATGGAGCCACTTGAGAAATAACTGGAGTAGTATTCAATCCATTGGCTGTTAATTCATAAGAATAAAATAAATCTTGAAATTGCGAAATGATCCAAAATCCGTCACCTGTAGCGTTTGAAATAGCGGTTAGTTTTTCTGAAGTTATAGGTAATAGGTTGGTGTTTTTATTTAAAACATCAATATCCCCAGTACCTCCGTTTAAAGACATATCAACGATTGAGTAGTGCAATCCTTCTGTATTGCGATAGACCAGATCATCAGTATCTACCGTAAAAACATAGTATAAATTAGGACTTCCAGGTAATGGGACGATTATGGCACTGCTGGTACTTGAAGAGTTTCCTTTAAGGCCAGCCCCGTTAGGCATAAGGATATGAGCGGCATCGTATACTAAAGAGCCATCTGTATAGAATAATAAATTGCCAAATTCATCTGAGATGGTGGCACAACCTTCTCCAGTTATTAATTGTCCATCATTAATTGCTACAGCATTGCCTGTGTTAAAATCAATACCGGCGTTGATCCCAAAATACCAGTAGGAGGATTCCAGTTGCGCTTTCGCGAAAGCGGAACAAATAAAAATCAATAAATATAAGATGTACTTCATTGCTCTATGGTAAAAATAGGCAATATGATTTTATCTTTTCAAAGTAAAGTGAGAAGAGAAAGTTGTGCCATCCATTAATGTAGCTTTGAACCAATAATCGCTTGAAGGTAAAGGAGTACCGTTATAGGTTCCATCCCAACCTGGCCCTTGTGGAGAAACTTGCTTTAACAATTTTCCATAGCGGTCAAAAATAAAAATTTCAGAATTTGGTTCAAAAACCACAGAGACCCCTATTAATTGCCAGTAATCGTTAAAGCCATCATTATTAGGAGTAAAAAAACGAGGATAACCCATAATACTGAAGTCTTGTGTAGTCGTACCACAACCGTTTTTATCCCTTACATAAACCGTATAAAACCCAGGTGCAATATTATTAAAAACGGGACTGTCTTGATAGGAGTCTTCAAAGTTGATGCGGTATTCATAATCCCCTAATCCAGTTACATTAATAGTTGCAGATCCGGCGCTGCTAGTACCTGCATTTATAGTTTCTACACTGGTAATAGTTGCAGGCTCACTTATGATTACCGTAATCAGTCTATCTCTAGAACAGCCTTCTAAATTAGAAACCGTGACGCGATAATCGCCACCTGCAGTCACAGAAATAGATGCTGTAGTTGCCCCAGTACTCCATAAATAGGTATACTCATTTAAAGTTCCAGTCAGGATACCGCTATCTAGAGTTAAAGCTTGCGGATTGTTGCCACAATAATCATACAATTCGGTTAATTCTATAACAGGAATTGCATTCACTGTTAATAACACTTCGCTGATTCCAAAACAGTTGCCATCTGGAGATTCTGCTCGTGCAAATAGGCTTTGGTTGTCAGGTGTGGTGTTCGTAAATAGATTAGGTAGTGTATTTTGCTCTGTTAAAGCGTCGTTTAGGGATGTGTAGTAATTTACAGTTACGTTTGCCGGTGCACTGATCAACACATCACTATTGGCATTGGAAAGATCAAATTCTGCAAGACCATCTTCTATTCCATCATCATCACAAATAGATAAGCTAGTGTCTTGAGCATCGCTAGCACTTACTGATAAAGTAACGGTAGAAGTGGTATAACAGCCAGTGATATCATTGGTAACTCTAGCGATGATATTTTGCATAGGAGTAAGGTTGATATAACTTATATTATCCAGAGCATTTATATTAGCATTTGCATCATTTTGATTGATAAAATAAGAAACGCTAACGGCTATAGCACTTGCACTTATAGAATCATCAAAACTCATAAAACTAAACACTGTTCTTCCATCTGGAGTGCCGTCTTCATCACATTGAAATGCAGAGAAGTCGGTGGCTACAGGTTTAGGATTAACAATTAATTCAAAAGATTGAGTGGTATCAGCACAACTTGGTTCTAAAGTATTTTCTATACGTATAAACACAGTTTCATTAAAAGCTGTTGTATTGGCATAACTCAATGCCAATGCTCCAGAGTTGTTGTCGGCATCATTTTGTGAAGAATGATAGGAGACATTAAAATCAGAGGCGTTTTGAGAGCCTAGGATTGTATTTGTCTGATTGCTCAAATCAAAGGTGACCACACCGTCAAAATCATCATCACAAACCTCTAAATCACTTACGAGATTAGAAAATGGCTGATCAAACACTTCTAAATCAAAAGGCAAGGTTTCATAGCAGCTTGCACTATTACTGTTATAAATTCTAGCAATAAGTGTTTGTTGAGAAATAGTTGCTAGATACGGAGTAGTAATGGCATTTCTGTTCATATCGGCATCTGCTTGATTGGTAAAATACCTCACTGTGAAAATGTTAGGGTCTTGTGTGCCTAAAATTTGTGGTGTAGCAAGTAGGTCTAAATTAACTATTTCTCTTCCGTTTAGATCAGCATCACAGGCAACTATATCGCTTATGGTATTTGCAACAGGAGTGTCATAAATCTGTACGTTTTTACGATATACTCTTGTGCTTCCACCACTTGTTAATGATAAAACAACATTGTAAATTCTAGCAGTAGTGTAAATATGAGTTGGATTTTCTAGTGTAGAAGTGGTTCCGTCTCCAAATTCCCAAAGAACAGAATCTGGTGGTGTATCAGATTGAAATTCAAATGTGGTGCCATCACCTAAACACAAATTTTCTACTTCTATTAAAGCGAAGAAACTTTGAATAAAAGGAGGTAATCCTTGAGTTGACATACGTCCAGCTAAAGGAATAGCATCGTGTTGATAATTACAACCAGCACCTACAATGTTAGGATTATTAATAACACCTAAAAAATTTCTACCTATGGTAAAAGTATCGGCAAGTGCTCGGTATATTTTTCCATCTATTCCCAATTGTATCGCACCTCGATAACCAGGTCGTGTATCTATTTCAATACCGTTCAAAAATGGAGCGGATAGGTTTGCTGGGGTGAGTTCAAATTGATAAAGAGTAGAGGAATGGTTTGCCGGATTGTTTCCAAAAGTGTCATTAGAAGCTGTGATATACAATAAGCTACCGTCTGGAGAGAACTCTGCACCGTAGCCAGCTTGATTTGCAGTAGTTAAATTTATAGCTCTTTCATTGGAAACGAGGCCAGTACTTTGGTCAAAATCATAGATATAACTTTGCGCACCCATGGTACAAGAAACTAGAAAACGACCGTCTGGCGAGAATTTTAAATACCCCCTTCTTGCTAATGTAGGCGTAGCGACGGTTGATATAATAGGAGTAGGGTTTACTCCAGTGGCAGTAACCGTAAACGTATGGAAAGAATCAAAGAAGCCAAAACCTGTAGAGTTGGCGTAAGTAGTTACAAATATCTCATCATTGACAGCATGATTAATTGCCGTCAATTTTTCAGAAGCCTCGTTTACTAGTAAAGGCGGATTATTAATATCAGTAGTTACCTCTCCAAGTCCAGAATTACCTCTCATGTCTACTTCATAATAATGAACTTTATCACCACCGCCCTGATTTCCAGGAGGAAGGTCGACGGTGAAAATATAATAGATATTAGCATCTTGGGGTTTAGGAATAATAATGGCACTTTGACTACTCGATGGATCACCTCTTAGTCCTTGGCCATTGAGCATGATTTGATGTGTACTGTCATAAACGATGATCCCATCAGTATAAAACAACAGCTGCCCATTCTCATCTGAAATGGTAGCGCAGCCCTCATTGGTAGAGACCTGACCGTTAGTTAAAGGAGTTACTGCTCCTGTTATTGGATCAAAGCTGATACCTGCGTTGAATCCAAAATACCAGTTTGATGCCTGCAATTGAGCATTTACGATACTAGAACACAATGTAATTGCCGTAATTAAAAAGGCAAATAATAATTTCTTTTTCTGCATGTGCGAATTTAATACACATATATCACATTTAATACTTTTTTAGGAATTCTTCATTTGTGTTTGCTATTGGTGAAAAAAAGATGCCCATTGGAAAAAATCTCAATGGGCATCTGGCATTAATTATATAAAAATTCAAATTACAAGTCTCTTCGTTTAAGTAACACATAAGACCAGTAGATAAATAGGGCACTCCAGATACATACAGAAAGGATGTCAAGCCATTCAATATCATATTGCAAGTCAATTTCAGCAATTGAAATTTGATTCAAGGTCGATTCTACCAAATCAATTTTTGTAAAGGGTTGTTTAATTAAATTGGACATAGCATTTAAAGGGAGAATATGTAGTAACCAGTCGTAAATGGAAGTATCATAAAATCCGTCTACCAGTCTAGCAATTATATTGAGAATTCCTTCAAAGATGTACCATACAAATACAAATCCTAAGGCAAAAGCACTTCTCTTAATCAAAATTCCTGCAAATAGGCAAAAGCAAAAGAATATCAAATGAGCTAAAAAGAAGGCTCCTAAATAGCCCATCTGAGAGAAAATAATAGAAAACTCGTTAAAATCTGAATAAATCAAACCTAAAATTAAGGAAGCTATAAAAACGATCAAAGTGGTTAGTACAGCCAGAGTAAGCGCTAAATAAAACTTAGAAAGAATCAATTCTTTTTTACTCAATCCATCAATTAGATTTTGTTTAATAGTTCTATTGCTGTACTCACTTGCGGTTAATGAAACCAATACAATTGCTATAAAAATCTTTAAATAACTGGTAAAGTATGTCGTAATATGCCAGATCAATGGGAAATTAAAAATTCCCAAATCAGATAGACTACCACTAAACTGATTAAAACTAATCCTGATCATTCCAGTAAGCATCAACAACACTACTATAACTAAATAGATGATGGTAAGAGTTTTACTGCTTTTACTATATCTGAATTTATGAAATTCTATATCTAATAATCTTTTCATGGCTGCGATTAGTTTTGGTTGGTTAATTCAATGAATTGGTCTTCCAGACTTTGTTTTTTATGAAATAGTTTACTCAGAACAATGCCGTTCTCAAAGGCTTCTTTATTGATTTGTGCATTGTTCACTTCTTCATAAAGTTTTACTTCCAGACCATCATCATTTGTTGTGATTGTTCCAGCATAGGCTTTGTCTTTGAGGAAATGATGCAGCGCTTCTCTATCAGTGGCGTCTATAAATATAGATCCATGATTTCTATTCATTTCGTCTACAGGACCAGAATACAACATTTTACCTAAGCGTAAAACCACTACGTCAGTGCACACTTTTTCCACTTCATCCAGTAAGTGAGAAGCGAGTAGGATGGTAGTCCCGTTTGCAGCAATCTTTTGAATAATATCTCTAATTTGACGTATTCCTTGGGGGTCTAAGCCATTGGTAGGTTCATCAAGTATCAATATCTCTGGATCATTGAGCAAGGCACTCGCAATCGCAAGACGTTGTTTCATTCCCAAAGAGTAGGTTTTAAAAGGAGAATGCTTTCGCGAAAGCAATTCTACAAGAGTTAATTTCTCTTCAATTTTAGAGGTGTCTATATTTTTAATTTTACAGACCAGCTCTAGATTTTGAATCGCACTCATACTGGGATAAAAATTAGGCCGCTCTATAATAGCACCTATTCTTTTTAAGGCGTCGTGATTAGAAGTGGTTCCTTCAAACCATTTATAACCGCCACTAGTAGGGTTCACGACATTGAGTACCATTCCCAAAGTGGTGGATTTACCGCTACCGTTGGGACCGAGAATTCCGTAGACATGGCCTTTTTTTATTTTAAATGAAATATGATCCACTGCAGTGAGCGTACCATAGTTTTTATGAAGTTGATTAATTTCAAGGATGGTTTCCATGAATAAAGTTTTTTTGTTGTATTATGTGACTGCAAGAAACAACAAATGTTACAAGATCGATGTCCAAAAAGCTCCTTAATGATAAATTACTCTCCAATAAGAAACCTACGTTCCCTATAGGAACCTCTTTATCAGATTATGTAAAAAGATACAATAGAGCTACTTCCATTCCCGTTTCCTATGAAGACTTATTGAGATTTGCGGGTTGTATCACCGTTTATGATAAAAATGATGAAGACACTTTATGGGTGCGATGTTATTATTCAGATTCTGATCGGGAACAATTAGACAGCCATTTAAAAAGAATCTACGATATTCTTCATAGTGATGGACGTGATAAGACACTGGATTATCTGAGTGTAGACGCTGTAGATTACTGTACCTTCGGTAATACAAAGCCATTTCGCATCCGGATAAGAAATATCCTCAATGATGGATTTACCTATTTTTATGTAAAAAAAGCAGATGCCTCAAGGGTTTATGGATTAGAGTTAGAGCATTTACTATCACCTCACCGAATTAACTTTTTAGTGTACAAGGATACTTTAATTGAAGAACATATAGCAGGTATTCCTGGAGATGAATTCATAGATAATTATATGGAAGATTGTGATCATCAAGAGCTCACTCAAATAGCAAAAGAGTTTGTAAAATTTAATGAACGTTGCTTGATCAGATTACTGGGCGATATGCGATCCTATAATTATGTAGTGATTCCCACTCATGATTTTGATAGAGTTAGTTATGCGATACGCGCTATAGACTTTGACCAGCAAAGTTATGAAGGTAAATTAAAAGTATACCGACCTCAATTTTTTAAAGAAAATCTGGCAATGGTCAAGAATGTGGCAACTCATCTAAAGAGTGAAAGTATAGACCAATATAAAAAGGAAGAAAGGGCACTGATTGCAAAACGATTGATCAACACACAAAAACGCTATAGACAATTGATAAAATGTATGAAGGCTGATTTTATTTCTACTCCTGTAAAGTTCAAACAACTTAAAAAAGAACTCCATGAGTTTACCGGAGATGTGGCATTCAAGTCTGCTAGAAGTATGGGGGGTGTATTAAACACTGCGATGGAATTTGTGAAAAGAAATTATTACGATACCGATCATGAGACCCAAAACAAGATATAGAATTTTAGATAGAAGATTCAAGAAAAAACCATCAAGTTCTAATTAACTATGTTAGACCACAGCAGTATAAAGTATTTTTGAAAGCAGTTCTTTAAATTCAACGCATCATCTGTAGCTTTCTTTTTTGCTGGTTAAGGTACTCGGTGCAAACGAAGACTAGCGGGGAGGTTAAACAGACCAACTTTAAACTAATGTAAAAGAGGCTGCCCACCAAAAGAGGGGAATATTTTTTCTCTAAAAACGGAGCTACTCTTAAACTTTGTGTCACAAAAAAAGGAAAGCCATTCAAGACCTCCCTTTTATTTTTATTCTTTTTACTCGTTACGACACCAGTCAAAAACTAACGATAGCTGGTTTACAGACTAAAAGCAGTGGTTGTTTAAAATAATAATCTAATCGGCAGTAAGTCCAAGGCGTTCCATGAAGATGAGCCATCTAGGATCTTCTTTTACAGTGTCAAAAAACGGTTCTACATTTAAGTCTGTAACTTCAAAATCTTGGTACTCCATGGCTTTTTCTAACCATTTAAAAGTAGCATCGCGGTCACCTCGTTGAGCATAGGTAACCGCAATGGTATAGCTGTACTCTTTACTGTATGTAGTAATTAGTTTTTCTAGGAATTCTCGAGATTTTTTTGTGTTCCCTAAACTATAATGCGCCAGTGCCAGTGAGTGATAGCGCAGTGGTTCACTGCTTTCCTTTCCTGCGTGCTGTAAGGCTTCTTTAAACTTCCCTTGTTTGATTAAAGCACAGGTAAGAAGTGAATGAGTGATATCTGCCTCTGGAGTCATTTTTAAAGCTTTAAGTAAGGTCTTTTCTGACTCTGCATACATTCTAGCATAGTAATAGTTGGTACCTAGAGCATAATAAGAATATTCTGATAAGGGATCTAATGCGACAATTTTCTCATTATAGGTCACCGCTTTTTTAGTCTCATTAAAAAGTAGCGCAACTTGCGCTGCACGATTGAGAACTGCGGTATTATTAGGCTCTAGGCTCAGGCCTTTATTAACATACTCTTGTGCTTTATCATAATCCAATTCATAAGAAATAGCAACAGTACCCAGTATTTCATAAATAGTGGCATAGAGGCTGTCTTGTTCTACTGCTTTAAGGGCACTTTCCTTTACAAGTGGATAACCTTCTTTTACCGTTAAAATACCGTAATCGGTAAGAAAATGATATACAGTACTTAATAAATCCCAAGCAGGTGCAAAAGTAGGATCTATTTCGAGTGATTTTAGGAGTAGATCTTTAGCCTTTTTATCACCTTCTATGCTAAAGGTCTTGTTCATTTCATACTTTGCTTCAAGATAAAGACGATAAGCTTGTGGATTTACCTTTTTTGCTGCCGGTATGTCGCTGCTAGTGATACTAATTTCTAAACGCTCTGCAATACTTAAACTTATCTCATTCTGAATATCAAGTATATTTTCTAGTTGCTTGTCCCAAGTTTCTGACCAAGTAGATTTATCATTTTTCACATCTATAAGCTGCACATTAATTCTTACAATACTATCATAAGTGCGCACGCTACCTTCTAATATATATTTTACGTTGAGTTTCTCTGCAATTGTGGGAATATCTATTGATTTTCCTTTAAAAGAGAAGGCAGATGTGCGAGAGGTTACCTTAATTCCAGCAATTTTTGAAAGTGTGTGAATAAGTTCTTCTGCGAGACCGTCTGCAAAGTACGCCTGATTTTTTAAGAGAGACATGTCGTTAAAGGGCAATACTGCAATACTATTTTCTTGGACTTTGAGATTTGTTATTTCATTTGTTTCGTACTGTGTCGTAAGTCTAAATCTATCCACAAAAAGTAAAACAACCGCAAGCAAAAGAAAAACAACGATAAAAGTGTTGAGCTTCTTATTTATTGTCTCGTTTCGTTCTGGAGTATTTTCATTTTTTTTACTAGGGGTAAGTTTTATGCCCTCAGCAGTAATGTCGTAAAGCCAAGAAAATGCGACCCAAAACGGAAAGAAAAGAAGTAAACTAATAAGTACCGCTTTTCCTAACCAAATAGGCATCTCTACCAGTGATCCTAATACAGAAATAACTTGAAGCAATACCCATGAAAAAATAACGTAAGAAATAATGCCTTTATGAACATTTCTTCTCCTTATTTCTTTCCAAAATCTAAAAACATCTTCCATTTAAAATTATCCAGATCTAATATTTTTTTGACGAATTAGATAAAAACTAGTTTTTTATATCAAATAGTATTAGCCAAATATTCCTTAGCGTTGCATTTGTAAGTAAACTGTTCTAACAACTTCCTTTAATTTCGATTATTCTTTACCATAAAACCCTTGCTTTTATAAAAATGAATACTTCCAAATTAAAAAAGGAACACTTAAAAGGAACTATCGTCAATTAAAATTAGATACTAAATAAACAAAACACTTTGCGGAATTCCTAAATATTAATCAAAGAATAAAAAAAAATAAAGTTGAGCCGAATAAAAAAGTCCGAAATCTATTCATTTAAGAATAACTATCGGACTTTTCTATCTGTATACTCTATACTCTTTACTTCGTATTACTTCTTCTCTTCTCGGTTAAAGTAAACCAGGTAATAATACATTTGTTTTTCTTCATCCCAGCCTTTTTCTATAAACTTATCTGCACTGTCAGAATTGGTAAAATCCATTTTGATTTGCACATGCGTATCAAGATTGATAACACTCTTAATTCCTTTGCGCGCTGCACTTACTGCGGTATTTGAAATAGGGAAAGTAGATACATCTTCTATAGAGTGTTTTGCCCCTTTTTCCATTTTATAATTCTTAAATTCTGGAATCAAATCAGGGTTGTCCAGCGTTTCATTTAAGAAAGCGGTTTCTTCAAACGTATCGTTTTTGGCAAAATGATTCACCGCACGATTCATAAACATCACTTCTTCTTTCTTATCTTCGGCAGGAAGAACTACGTCTTTTGCAAAGTCTTGACAAAACTTTAAATATTTCTTCGTAAAGAAATTTTCGTCCTCAAAAACATCTACTCCTAAGAAACTCTCCAGCCAGTATTTAGCATCATAACGGTTAGAATCTACCGATAGGATTTTATATCCAGCTTCTTCTTCTACGTTAAAAATAATGGCTCCTTTGTCTAGTTTATTTAAGTTGACTCCCTGTTGCAAGATCATTTTAAGATCATTTGCTCCTTCTTCAAACTGTAAAAACTCTTGCTTAAGTTCACTTTTAAAAATCCCAATAGCATCTGTCTTATTGTTGTCCACCATAACGTTATCAAAATAACAGATATACACTTCACCGCTTCGTATGTGTGGATGGTCTGACTGCTCGTACAAGTGTTTTGCCATCTTCTTACTATTTTCTAGTAAAGATGCTGGTGTGGAGAATATCGCTTTCGCGAAAGCGTACATATCATGAAATTCTAGGCCATCTTCATTAAAGAAGCTGTAATATGCTTCTTCTTTAGAACGAAAAGATTTCAAGAAATACTCCTTTAAAAGGGAATGCATTTCATCGTCCAGCGCGGTAGAAGTGCTAGAAGTGAGCAAAAGCTCTCCTTTATTCTTATTACCTACACGATGTATAGCAAGATTTTCAATTCTAGTATTGTATAAATTGATCATAGTTTAATATAGGTCATTTTCATCAAAGGATTCTTCATCATAAAATTCATCGTCTTCATCATCGCTGTATTCTTCGTCATCGTCATCATCGTGAAAACGAGGGTCTGCTTCAAATTCTTTATCTGGTGCACTGTCTGGTAATTCACCCACAGAAAATATCACTTGGGGATAAGTGGTGCCTGGATTATGAGGAACTATATCAGCTAATTCCACAGAAAAGGTCCACAAGCTCAAGAAGTCATAAATATAGATCATTCTTGTTTTCTTTTTGCTCATGGCTTTCTCTAAAAGCGTATCTGCCATCTTTTTTACAGGTGCCATTCCACCGCTCATATCAAAAAGGCAGTATTCCTCGCCTTGATTCCACTCTTCATCACTGGCATAGAAACTAGCCATTTCATCACCTTGCAGCTGGAAAGCTTGCACAATGACATTATGAAACTCTTCTAATGTGCTTTTTTCATCTATCTCAATGTCTCTAAAACAGTCGTCGTTTGCATCGAGAAGAACTCGTAATCTATAGATCATTTACTCTAATTTTTAAGGACGGTAAAGATAGGATTTTTGAGTAGGAACCCGCACTCAAATTTGAACATGAATTTGAATAAAATTAGTTTGTAAATGAGATAAAATAGATGTGACATTACCGTACTCGGTTGTGCTGTAAAATGGACTTAGAAATGGATGGATTTGGTTCATAAGTAAGAATAAAAATGTGTGTAGTCTGTATAGAGATATCTCAAATAAATGCTGCTCTGTTTTCCAGTAAGCGCCTTTTTTAAAGATATATTTCAAATGCGCTTTGATAGGAAAACTAGAGGTACGCTAGCACAAGCTACTAACTAATCCCTTTTAGACTTTTTCAATCTCTTTTCTTCCTTTTTTTCTTTAGGAGTTTTTGCAGCTTCCTTCTTTACGTTTTTCTTGGAGTCTTGACTTTTTGCCATGTTGGTGTTTATTGAATTGTTTAAATATTTCTTTATAGAGTTTTTAAATATAAACATATTATTGAAGTTGTCTATCAACATTTTAAAAGTGTCCGATTTTTTTGCCTTGGGTAGCTATCGAAAGGATTCTTTTTTTGCAAAAGCGGCATAGAAATACTTCTATAAGAAACTTATGGCTTCCAGATGGATTGTAGATGATTCCTAGTTGGCATATTTTTTTTAATTCTCGTTCTATGAAAATTCCTGAAACGACAAAATTCAAGGTTAAGATTTGAACACCTATTTGGAGTCAGATGTTTACATCATCTTCAGGAATTGGGAACCGGAAAATAAAATCGAGATCTTAAGGAAATATGCAGAATCAAGTTCCCCATGACAAATTAGTGTAAAGCCACCCTAAGTCGCATCCATAAATAAAACTGCATCCCAAGAATCAAAGAGGCAATAACTAAATGCACCGCTTGAGAACCGAAAGGAAAGTCCAAGTAATTCATAAAAACACCGCTTAGAATGGTAATAACAAATAACGAAGCGAGAACGGAATAGGATTTTTTAGGATGATGGAATATATGAACTGCTCTGTAAATAAACCAACCGTGAAGCACCAGTAATAAAATAGAGTAACTTCTATGAATCATAAAAATCAACGGACCATTTTCCAGCCATTCTGAAGTTAATGGATAACCAAATAGATCTACTTGCTCATCTATAAATTGGCGTACTTGTGTTCCCATAATCACTTGAATCAACGTGAGAATGATTAAGCCAGCGGCAGCGCGTACCATGGTTTTGTTACTTTTATAACTATAATCAGTAGGTTTTACCTCGTGGAGTAAATAAATAAGCAATCCTACAATCAATAAAGCAGCGATCATGTGAAAGGTAATGAGCGCAGGAGATAAGTTTGTATCCACCACTATTTTACCTATAACGGCTTGAATTCCCATAGAAAGTACGGAGACAAAACTAAGAATAGTAAGTCTCGGTCTTTTCTTAATATAGCGCAGGGAGAAAATAAACAATATAAAAACAACTAGACCGCCAAGAGCTCCAATCAATCTATTGATGTATTCTGTCCAGGTATGATATACATTGAAAACAGAATAATCATGCTTGGTATAAGGTTCCCAGTTTTGTGGTTGGTAGGTAGTGCCTGTAAAAAAATCCTCTTTGGCAACTCGCAGTTCCTTATCAATAATAATAACCATTCCTTCTTTATAAGGAGTTTCTGGAGAGAACTCGATCTCCACTTGCTCTGTAGGCGGAATCCAATACCCAAAACATTTCGGCCAGTCTGGACACCCCATACCGCTCCCAGTCATGCGTACAATAGCTCCGGCAACAATAATTAAATAAATAACAATTATGCTGGCCATAAGCCACCAGCGGTAGCGCTTTTCTGAAAAGAAGTTTTTGATCTTTTGGTTCATTTTATTCCATTCTACAAACATCTCAAGCGACATCTATTTTGCCGCTTTCAGCGTTATTTTATTTGTAAGCCGAACGAATCCGGCAATTTTATTTTGTTTTCAAATTCAAATTCATCGAGAAGTCTCACCCTTTAGGGTTGAGGAAAAGATTTAGAATACAGATCACAATCATTCACCATAGGCGTAATAAATTCCGCCCCTAGGAATTAATCTGTAGCTTTCAGCTTTCTCTTTATTTAGCGGAATAAATTCCGCTTTTTCTTGTACGATGGTCAATAATTTTTGAAATTTCTCTTAACTCTTAACTCTTAACTCTTAATGCATTCGATCGCCACGAACCTCGAGATTAGCTAAAAAACCAGCTTCATGATCTAACCAATATTGCCATCTGGTCATCACCTTTTCTTCTTCAAAAAAGCTTTTGGCAAGCTTGAGAAACAGTTTGTAATGAGCCGCTTCAGCCACCATGAATTGATGGTAGAAATCTTTTAAATCTTGCTCTTCTAGTTGTTGAGAAAGAATTTTAAAACGCTCACAACTACGAGCTTCAATAAGCGCACAAATCAAAAGCTGATCTAAGAACAACTGATCCCGTCCGGTACCTTTTGGTTTTCCTTTCATCAATTCTTTGATGTATTGATCTGGACGCTGTATCCCAAGGGTCAAACCTCTTTTCTTTAATTCGGCCAAAACCATTCTAAAATGCCCCCATTCTTCGGTAACTATAGGAGAAAGGGCTTCCACAATTTCAGGTTTGTCAGAATGCATTTGAATAATAGAAATGATGGTACTCGCCGCTTTTTGTTCGCAAAAAGCATGATCTGTCAGGATATCCTGCATGCTCATAGCAGCAAGATCTACCCATCGTGGATCTGTAGGTAGGTTCAATCCTAAAGTTGTTTTAGAAACAATATTTTCCATAGTACAAAGGTCGTTTAGAATGTTGATTTATAACAAGAATTCTTGAAAAAATAGGCAGTAGTCAGCTTTTGTTTTTTGCGAGTTCAAAACTTTAGTAGGCATTTGATAGGTTGATCCCGAACTTTGTTTGTAATACGAGTAGGCAGGGATTAAGATTATTTGCTGGCTTTGCTCACAAAACATAAATGGCAGTTTGTTCGTTGATTTGATCTCAAGCTCATCAATGCTAGTAAGTTTGCATTGTCATTAAAGAAAACCAGTTCTAGAAAATGCAGCTGTTGTTCCCGTTCCCCAACTATAAAGGGCCGGAAATAAATGTCTTTTAATAAAGAAAAAATTTAGTATTTAAGAACGGGTAAAAGGTTTTGATGTTACCATTAGGAGGTTCATATTCTCGCTTTCGCGAAAGCGGTTACCAAAACAAATTCTCACATCATAAAAGATCAATTAATCTCGATACTCTAGTCATTAACGGATACTAGGACTCTAAACTAATACTTATCTTTGCGACTGCAAAAACTTCATAAAACATGCTTGTAGAGACAGCTGCAAAATCAGTCGCTTTTTATACTTTAGGTTGTAAACTCAATTTTAGTGAGACCAGCACTATTGCTCGTTCTTTTGAGCAAGAAGGTTTTCATAAGGTAGGCTTTGAGCAAAAAGCAGATATTTATGTGATCAATACGTGTAGCGTTACTGAAAATGCTGATAAGCGTTTTAAATCAATCGTAAAAAAAGCGCAAAAAGTAAATGACGATGCCTTTGTCATTGCGGTGGGTTGTTATGCACAACTACAACCAGAAGAACTGGCTGCTGTAGATGGAGTTGATCTAGTTTTAGGCGCGACAGAAAAATTTAAAATTACAGATTACCTGAATCAGCTGTCTAAAGAACAGCCTACTCAGGTACATTCTTGCGAGATTGATGAAGCCGATTTTTATGTAGGTTCTTATTCCATAGGAGATAGAACCAGGGCATTTTTAAAGGTTCAAGACGGCTGTGATTATAAATGTACTTATTGTACGATACCACTAGCACGTGGTATTTCCCGTAGTGATACGTTAGAAAACGTGATGGAAAACGCACGCCAGATAAGCGGTCAAGGAATCAAAGAAATTGTTCTTACTGGCGTGAATATAGGAGACTATGGAAAAGGAGAATTTGGTAATAAACGCCATGAGCATACTTTTCTAGATCTAGTTCATGCATTGGACACTGTAAAAGGAATTGAACGCTTGCGTATTTCTTCCATTGAACCTAATTTATTAAAAAACGAGACCATAGATTTTGTCTCTGGAGCCAATGCTTTTGTTCCTCATTTTCATATTCCGCTTCAAGTCGGTAATAATGAATTGCTAGGTAAAATGAAGCGCCGTTACAACCGCGAGTTATACACAGATCGTGTAAGCAAAATCAAAGAGGTCCTACCAGACTGTTGTATAGGAGTGGACGTTATCGTAGGTTTTCCAGGTGAGACAGATGATCATTTTCTCGACACTTACAATTACTTGAATGGTTTAAATATTTCTTACTTACATGTTTTTACCTATTCAGAAAGAGAAAACACACCAGCTGCCACTATGGAAAACGCTGTTCCTCTTAAGCTGCGTAAAAAGCGTTCTAAAATGTTGCGTGGTCTTTCCGTAAAGAAACGTCGTGCTTTTTATGAAAGCCAACTGGAGAAAACCAAAACTGTTCTTTGGGAAGCCGATAACAGAGAAGGTTTTATTCATGGATTTACAGAGAATTACGTAAAAGTAAAATCCTATTGGAATCCAGAGTTGGTCAACGAACTCCAACAGGTAAAATTGGTTTCTATTGATGAAGACGGGCTGGTTAGAATAGAACCAGCAGATTAACTATCAAAATCTCTACTACAAGGTAAAAATAAATTAAACTTGCACTCGTTATCTCATTAGCAGTTTTTAAAACCCTTTAATGCGTCATCTGTTTCTTCTTATTTTTTTATGTTCCGCTTTCGCGAAAGCGCAAATAGGAGGACAATCAACCTACCAATTTTTAAACTTGGTATCTGGGACAAAGCAAGCCGCTTTAGGAGGTAGGGTATTGACTGGTGTGGATTACGATCCTACTTCTGGAATCTATAATCCAGCGACCATCAATGCTAAAATGGATAATCAGTTACAAGTCAACTATGTTAACTATCTGGGTGACGTGAGTTACGGTACAGCAAGTTATGCTTACACTTGGGACCGACACGTGCAGACTTTTCACGCCGGCGTGACTTATTTGAACTATGGGAAATTTGACGGATATGATGAGCAGGGAAATTCTACTGGAGAATTTGGCGGGAATGAAGTTGCTGTTTCTATGGGGTACAGTTATAACATTCCATGGACAGATTTTTATGTAGGAGCTAACTTAAAATTGATCTCTTCTAAATTAGATATTTACACGTCTTTTGGTGGTGCGGTAGACATAGGAGTTCTTTACTACAATGAAGATAAAGCCGTAAGAGCAGCGCTTGTGGTGCGTAATTTTGGAACCCAATTCACTCCTTATAACGAGATTTATGAGGATTTGCCTTTAGAGATTGCCGTCGGATTTTCTAATACCATGAAAAATCTTCCGTTACGACTTCATGTTACCTTGGAGAATCTTCAACAGTGGAATATTGCCTTTTCAAACGATGCTAATGCACAAACTGATCTCGATGGTAATATAACCGAAGACAAACCTGGTTTTTTCAATAACGCTTTACGCCATACCGTTTTGGGATTAGAGATTTTCCCGGAGCAAATTTTTGAAGTGCGATTGGGTTATAGCTTTAGAAGGGCAGAGGAGTTGCGTATTGACAATACGAGAGCTTTTTCTGGAATCAGTGCCGGATTTTCTTTAAAAATGAACAACCTTCGATTCAGTTATACGCATGCGAGGTATACACTGGCTTCACATACGAGCCTTTTTGGTGTTAATATTAATTTACAATAGATGAGTAAAAAAATAACTATTGCCATTGATGGGCATTCCAGTACCGGTAAAAGTACCGCTGCAAAGCAACTGGCTTTGAAATTGCACTATGTTTATGTAGATACAGGAGCCATGTACAGAGCGGTCTCTTATTTCGCTTTGCGCGAAGGATTGCTGGCTCAGGGTAACCTAGACAAGCAAAAGCTCATTGAAAAACTTAAGGATATTCGCATCAGTTTTGTTTTTAATAAAGACACTAATAATGCAGATGTGCATTTGAATGGAGAAAATATTGAAAAGCAAATACGTACGCTGGAAGTAAGTAGCGTCGTAAGTAAGGTGGCCGAAATTTCTGAAGTACGTGCCAAACTCGTGGAACAACAAAAAGCGATGGGTGAGCAGAAGGCTATCGTAATGGATGGTCGCGATATAGGAAGTGTGGTTTTTCCAGATGCCGAACTCAAAGTATTTATGACCGCAGTGCCAGAGGTGCGCGCACAACGACGTTATGAAGAACTCGTAGAAAGAGGCGATGATGTTTCTCTTGAAGAGGTGCTTAAAAATGTAGTAGAAAGAGATCATATGGATTCTTCCAGGGAAGACAGTCCGCTTATACAATTACCAGAAGCAAAATTACTAGACACTTCAGAAATGACTCGAGAAGAGCAATTTGAATTATTAGTTTCTTGGGCTGAGGTGGCGATAGAAAAAGCCTGATCTATTTAGTTATTGAAAGCTTGACCAATCGTCATTCCGCTGCATAGCGTAATCTCTTGTCATTGGTCATTCCGTTGAATAACGGAATCGCTTGGAATGGTTCTCGATCCATTTTAATACCTCGATCCACAATCAAACATGCCAAGACAAATACTTGGCATGTTGGTTTCTAAAACGTCGGTTTGACCGGTAGTTGAAATCGTTTTTAGTTAAAGTAACCCCCAACTTATAATATGCTCTTGAAATTTAAATAAACAGGTAGGAAGATACTATTTTTCATAATTATTCTTAAATATACTAAAGTAACTTGGATCAATTAAAACCTCACAGATAACAATCATACTTTTTGGTTCTCGATCCATTTTAATACCTCGATCCACAATCAAACATTTTTATAGAAGGGATTTTGCTGCATAGCGTAATCTCTTGTCATTGGTCATTTCGTTGAATAACGGAATCGCTTGGAATGGTTCTCGATCCATTTTAATACCTCGAAACACAATCAAACATTTTTATAGAAGGGATTTTGCTGCATAGCGTAATCTCTTGTCATTTGTCATTCCGTTGAATAACGGAATCGCTTGGAATGGTTCTCGATCCATTTCAATACCTCGATCCACAATCAAACATTTTTATAGAAGGGATTTTGCTGCATAGCGTAATCTCTTGTCATTTGTCATTCCGTTGAATAACGGAATCGCTTGGAATGGTTCTCGATTTATTTTAATACCTCGATCCACAATCAAACATGCCAAGACAAATACTTGGCATGTTGGTTTCTAAAACGTCGGTTTGACCGGTAGTTGAAATCGTTTTTAGTTAAAGTAAACTCCAACTTATAATATGCTCGTGAAATTTAAATAAACAGGTAGGAAGATACTATTTTTCATAATTATTCTTAAATATACTAAAGTAACTTGGATCAATTAAAACCTCACAGATAACAATCATACTTTTTGGTTCTCGATCCATTTTAATACCTCGATCCACAATCAAACATTTTTATAGAAGGGATTTTGCTGCATAGCGTAATCTCTTGTCATTTGTCATTCCGTTGAATAACGGAATCGCTTGAAATGGTTCTCGATCCATTTTAATACCTCGAAACACAATCAAACATTTTTATAGAAGGGATTTTGCTGCATAGCGTAATCTCTTGTCATTTGTCATTCCGTTGAATAACGGAATCGCTTGAAATGGTTCTCGATCCATTTTAATACCTCGAACCACAATCAAACATGCCAAGACAAATACTTGGCATGTTGGTTTCTAAAACGTCGGTTTGACCGGTAGTTGAAATCGTTTTTAGTTAAAGTAAACTCCAACTTATAATATGCTCGTGAAATTTAAATAGACAAGTAGGAAGATACTATTTTTCATAATTATTCTTAAATATACTAAAGTAACTTGGATCAATTAAAACCTCACAGATAACAATCATACTTTTTGGTTCTCGATCCATTTTAATACCTCGATCCACAATCAAACATGCCAAGACAAATACTTGGCATGTTGGTTTCTAAAACGTCGGTTTGACCGGTAGTTGAAATCGTTTTTAGTTAAAGTAAACTCCAACTTATAATATGCTCGTGAAATTTAAATAAACAGGTAGGAAGATACTATTTTTCATGATTATTCTTAAATATACTAAAGTAACTTGGATCAATTAAAACCTCACAGATAACAATCATACTTTTTGGTTCTCGATCCATTTTAATACCTCGATCCACAATCAAACATGCCAAGACAAATACTTGGCATGTTGGTTTCTAAAACGTCGGTTTGACCGGTAGTTGAAATCGTTTTTAGTTAAAGTAAACTCCAACTTATAATATGCTCGTGAAATTTAAATAAACAGGTAGGAAGATACTATTTTTCATAATTATTCTTAAATATACTAAAGTAACTTGGATCAATTAAAACCTCACAGATAACAATCATACTTTTGGCTTTTCAGTGGATCATTGGTTCTCATCTGCGAGGTTTTTAAATTTTTAATATCCAGAATAGGAGAGGTTTTGAGTTTCATATTCCTTATAAGACTCTACCAGTCTAATAAATTCTGCACGATAACCGTCTTCATCTGTTCCTTTTCCTTTTTTAGCCAGTTTTATAACCGCATCTAAATCTGTGGAGTTGGTGTATTTAGAATGTCTCAACTGCATTCCGAACAATGCTACAGCAGCTGCAAATTGCATATTGTCATCGGCTTTGGTCGTTTTATTTCTTTGTACAAATTCCATTGCGATACTTTTATCGCCATCTGGTTTTTTATAACGCAACTTTACCGTAAACAACTCATCGTTAAAGTCTTTTGAAAACGAGGTGTTGGTATATTTTAAATCGGTCAGTTCTTTGAGGTGTTCACTGCTTTTACCAGTTGGCACAATTTCATAAAGAGCCGTAACGGTATGACCTATTCCTAATTCGCCAGCGTCTTTGTTGTCGTCTACAAAATCCTCGGTAGCAAGCAATCTATTCTCATAACCGATCAGTCTATAAGCCAACACATTCTTAGGATTGAATTCTACTTGTAGTTTTACATCTTTTGCTATGGTATACATACTGCCATTGAATTCTTTGCCGAAAACCTTATGAGCTTCTTGAATATTATCTATATAAGCATGGTTTCCGTTTCCTTTGTCGGCTAGTGTTTCTAATTTAGAATCTTGGTAATTTCCATAACCCATTCCCAATACCGATAAGAACACACCGCTCTTTCTTTTCTCTTCGATTAATTTTTCCATAGCGCGATCACTAGAAGCGCCAACGTTAAAATCCCCATCGGTGGCTAGAATCACACGATTATTTCCATTTTTAATAAAATGTTCTTGTGCTACTTTATACGCCAGTTCAATTCCTTCACCGCCAGCAGTAGAACCACCAGAGTTGAGCTGGTCTAAGGCTCTGATAATTGTTTCCTTATCAGCTCCTGAAGTTGGTTCTAAAACAATTCCAGCGGCACCGGCATACACCACTATAGAAACTTTGTCTTCTGCTCTTAATTGCTGTACCAATATCTTAAAAGCCGATTTAAGTAAAGGCAGTTTATTTTCTGAGGACATAGATCCAGAAACATCAATTAAGAAAGTCAAATGTGATGCAGGAAGTTTTTCACGATCGATGTCTTTACCTTGTAATCCTATTTTGACCAACTGTGTTTCTTTGTTCCAGGGTGTATTGGAGACATTGGTATGAACAGCAAATGGAAGATCAGCAGCAGGCTGTTGGTAATCATATTTGAAATAATTAATCATTTCTTCAATTTTCACCGCATCTGGTTCAACAGTCTGACCATTATTAATCATGCGGCGCACATTGCTATAAGATGCTTTATCCACATCAATGGAAAAGGTAGATAGAGGTGAAGTACCTACTTGTTCAAATTCATTTTCTTCTATGTTCTTATAGGATTCATTTTCAAAAAGATGGTTGATCTGACGCATGACTATTGCAGCTCCTTCCATCTTAACGTCACCATTAGTTTCAATCTCAATCACACCGTTTGCTCCTTTATTTCCGTACATAGAAGTTTGAGAGGCATCCTTTAAGACGTTCACACTAGAGATTTGAGCAACATTAACATTTTTCATTTCATCGCTAGACATGGGAGAGCCATTTACAATAATAAGCGGTTGTTGGGATCCATTAATGCTCCCAATACCTCTTAAGCTGTTGGTAGTATTTGCTCCGGGTTGACCTTTAGAATGACGTATATGTATTCCAGCTACTTGACCAGAAAGGGTTTGTACGATATTAGCGTTAGGTCTGGATTTTATAGTTTTTGTAGTTACCGTGCTGCTCGCCACACGACTTCTACTTTTAGAGGAGCTTCTGTAGCCTATAACGACTACTTGATCCAGACTCGTAGTGAGCTTCACATTGATAAGGGTTTGATTTTCAATTAAAATTTCTTGAGAATCATATCCAGAGTATTGAATAAGAAGCCTGTCAGTCGCTTGTGCTTCTATTATATAATTACCATCAAAATCTGTGGAGGTAGTTATATTTGTTCCTTTTACAGAAATAACGGCACCAAACAAGCCACCATTAGAATCTGTTACTTTCCCAGTGATTGTTTTTGCTTGCGATAAGCTTGCACTAGCTATAAATACGAGTAAGAGTAAAAAGTTTTTCATGATTTTGGTTTTTAAATTCATTTAAAACTACTCTCGTGTTAGAGATATAAAAAGCAGTAATGAGTCAAGCGGTCTTTTGATTTAGTGAAATGCGGTAGAGGTTGAGGGAGTTGTTGGTGGTTCCGCTTTCGCGAAAGCGATATAAAAACAAGCTTTTTCATGCAGTTAGGTGTTGGTAATGATGAAAAAAGAATGTATTTTTGCAAACCCAAATCGAGAACAAGGAATCCGGTTGGGAATCAAAACTTTATAACAATATCTTCTAGAGCAGTTCTGTTAGTTTCCACAAGTCTTTAGAATACAAATTTTAATCAGCAAACAAATTATGGCTGAAGAAACAAACAAAAAAGAACTCGTAGCTGCACAAGATGGTGCAACTGATAATCAAGTTCAAGAACAAGTAGAAGAAGCAACTGTAAGACCTACTTCTCCACAACAAGAAGACCCAACTGCATTTCTAGACACTTTTGACTGGGAACGTTACAGTGAAGGTATTGAAAAAGTGGATGAAGCTCAGTTAAAAGCATTTGAAAAATTAGTATCTGACAACTTTGTTGACACTATAGATACTGACGTTATTGAAGGTACCGTGATCAAAATTACTGATCGCGATGCTATCATTGATATCAATGCAAAGTCTGAAGGTGTTATTTCTCTTAATGAATTCCGTTACAACCAGAACCTGAAAGAAGGTGATAAGGTAGAGGTTCTTGTAGATATACGTGAAGATGCGACAGGACAATTGATCCTTTCTCACCGTAAGGCACGTCTTATCAAGGCTTGGGAACGCGTTAATAACGCACACGACACTGGCGAGATCGTAAATGGTTATGTGAAATGTCGTACTAAAGGTGGTATGATCGTAGATGTATTCGGTATCGAAGCATTTTTACCAGGTTCACAAATTGATGTGAAACCTATACGTGACTATGACCAGTATGTTGATAAAACAATGGAATTCAAGGTGGTGAAAATCAACCACGAATTTAAAAACGTTGTAGTATCTCACAAAGCGCTTATCGAGGCAGATATCGAAGAGCAGAAGAAAGAAATCATCTCTCGTCTAGAAAAAGGACAAGTACTAGAAGGTGTTGTTAAAAACATTACTTCATACGGTGTATTTGTTGATTTAGGTGGTGTTGATGGATTGGTGCACATTACTGACCTTTCTTGGTCACGTATCAATCACCCTAACGAGATTGTAGAACTAGATCAAACACTTAACGTTGTAATTCTTGACTTTGATGAAGATAAGTCCCGTATACAGTTAGGTCTTAAGCAGCTAGAGGCGCACCCATGGGAAGCACTATCTGACAAGATCAAGCCAGGAGACAAGGTAAAAGGTAAAGTAGTTGTAATCGCAGATTACGGTGCATTTGTAGAGGTAGAAGAAGGAGTTGAAGGACTTGTTCACGTATCTGAAATGTCATGGTCTACGCACTTAAGAAGTGCTGGTGACTTTGTAAAAGTAGGAGATATTATCGATGCTGAGGTACTTACAATAGATAGAGAAGATCGCAAGATGTCTCTAGGTATGAAGCAACTTCACCCAGATCCATGGACAGACATTACTACTAAGTACCCTGTTAGTTCACGTCACTCTGGAACGGTAAGAAACTTTACAAACTTCGGTGTATTTTTAGAACTTGAAGAAGGAGTAGATGGATTAATTTACATCTCTGACCTTTCATGGACTAAGAAAGTGAAGCATCCATCAGAATTCTGTGCAGTAGGAGATACACTAGAAGTAGTGGTTCTTGAACTAGACGTAGAAGGACGTAAATTATCACTTGGACACAAGCAGACAATGCCTAACCCATGGGATAAATACGAAGGTGAATTTGGTGTAGGAACAACTCACGATATTGAAATTACTGAAACTGTAGACAAAGGTGCTGTAGTGAATTTTAATGAAGATATCTCTGTGTTCATTCCAACTCGTCACTTAGAAAAAGAAGATGGTTCTAAATTGAAGAAAGGTGAGAAGGCGCAAATCCAGATCATTGAATTTAATAAAGAATTTAAGCGTGTCGTAGGTTCTCACATGATTCTTCATAAAGAAGAGGAAGCTAAGAATGTACAACAAGCAGCTGCTAAAGCTCAAGAAGATGCTAAGCCTACTATAGGTGATGCTAACTCTAAGCTTCAAGCTCTTAAAGATAGAATGGAAGGAAAGTAAGATCGCTTTTCTTTTAACTCAAAATCCCTTATCGGTTGCCGATAAGGGATTTTTTTATGCCTCAACTTTAAGGTAGCATCAATTATTAACTGGATCTATATCTACAGGTGTTAGGTACCTATTCCATAGTCAAATCAAGAAGCTGAGTATAGTTAACTAAAAGAGATGATCGGTAACCAATCTTTTTATCCTTAACAAGGATGAAGTAGGCAGCAGCATTGCTGCCTAAATTTAAAAATTAAAGCCTGGTTACAGCAAGCAACAAAACCATTAAGGTTCTAAAATCATTTTTTAATTTCATTAATTAAAATTCAAACTTTAATCACAGACCAAAATACTTATCTTTGCTTTAAGGAATGGTGATGTTACCATTACATTTTTGAAATTAAATTGGTTTCATGAGTCAAAAATTACTTCTCGACGCCGCAGCTCTGGATATTATACTTCATAGGCTAGCTTGCCAATTAATTGAAAATCACGATACATTTGAAAACACGGCACTAGTTGGTCTGCAACCTAGAGGAGGTTTTTTATTAAATCGACTAGCAGAGATCTTAACGACCAACTATAAGATCAAGGATCTAAAAACGGGATTACTAGATATTACCTTTTATAGGGATGACTTTAGAAGGAGTGATGAGCCACTTAAAGCAAACTCTACCGAAATTAACTTCTTAGTAGAAAATAAAAAAGTAGTTATCGTAGACGATGTGTTGTATACTGGAAGAAGTATACGAGCAGCACTCACGGCACTGCAATCTTTCGGTAGACCAAATACTATAGAGTTGCTCACACTTATTGACAGAAGATTTTCCAGACACTTGCCCATACAGCCAGATTATAACGGACGTCAAGTAGATGCGATTAATAATCAAAAAGTAAAAGTACTCTGGAAAGAAAACGGAGGAGAAGATGCCGTTTACTTGATAAAAAATGAAGACTAATGAGTGAATTAAGTGTCGATAATTTATTAGGTATCAAATACCTCAGCCTAGCAGACATTAACCTGATTCATAAAACTGCAGACCAGTTTAAAGAAGTCATCAATAGACCTATTAAAAAAGTACCTTCCTTAAGGGATATCACGATTGCAAACCTCTTCTTTGAGAATTCTACTAGAACAAAACTCTCTTTTGAACTGGCAGAAAAACGCCTCAGTGCAGATGTTATTAATTTTAGCGCTGCTCAAAGTTCTGTAAAGAAAGGGGAGACGCTGGTAGATACGGTAAATAATATTCTTGCCATGAAAGTGGATATCGTAGTGATGCGACATCCTAATCCTGGAGCCGGAGTGTTTTTATCTAAACATGTAGACGCGCGAATAGTTAACGCTGGTGATGGTGCTCATGAGCATCCCACACAAGCCTTATTAGACAGTTATTCTATCAGAGAAAAGCTAGGAAGTCTTCAAGGTAAAAAAGTGGTCATCGTAGGTGATATTTTACACAGCCGTGTGGCGCTTTCTAATATCTACTGTTTAAAAAAATTAGGAGCCGAAGTAATGGTTTGTGGCCCTGCCACTTTATTACCTAAGCATATAGAATCCCTAGGTGTAAAAGTAGAGCTGAATCTTAAAAAAGCACTGGAATGGTGCGATGTGGCAAATATGCTGCGTGTGCAGAATGAACGTATGGATATTTCTTATTTCCCAAGCGTTAGAGAATACGTACAGCAATATGGTGTGAATAGAGAATTACTCGATAGTCTAAAAAAAGATATTGTTATTATGCATCCAGGGCCTATTAATAGAGGAGTAGAAATTACAAGCGACGTAGCAGATTCTGATCAGGCGATCATCTTGAACCAGGTAGAAAATGGCGTTGCAATTAGAATGGCAGTCCTGTACCTGGTTGCTGCAAAAATTAGAAGAAATGATTAGTAAAGAATACGATAACTACACACTTTTACAAGACGAGCGAGATGCTATTAAAGATTTTGCCTCATTTTTAGATCGTATATACGATCAGTTTAAAGGAAAAAATCTTATCATAGACTTGTTGAAGTATGATAAAGTTACTTTAATGGATTTGATTTCCTTTCTAGAGTTGAGTAACAAACACAGAGCTACAAAGCAGTCTTTTGTAATGGTCAACACGGCATTATCTATGGATGAGATTCCTGATGAATTATTAATTGTACCGACCATACAAGAGGCACAGGATGTGATAGGGATGGAAGAAATAGAACGCGACTTAGGATTTTAACTGGACGTCATGCCGCTGCATAGCGGTATCGCTTAGAACTATCGCAAACTATAAATTTCCACAGAGCAACTGAAAACTGTAACTGAATACTGTGACTAAAGCACTACTTTTATAGTCCAAAAACAATTTCATTTGAAACTAACCATACTTGGTTGCCATAGTGCCACACCGCGAGATAACGCTCGTCCAACAGCCCAGATATTAGAAATGAAAGGACATCTCTTTCTCATTGATTGTGGAGAAGGAACCCAAATGGCATTGCGTAAAAACCGCATCAAGTTTTCTCGCATCAAGCATATTTTTATCTCACACCTTCATGGTGACCATGTTTATGGATTGATAGGCTTGATCTCTACTTTTTGCCTGTTAAGTCGGGAGTCTGAGTTGACCATCTATGGACCTAAGGGGATCAAAGAATTGATTTTGTTGCAATTAAAATTAGCTAAGGTATATACATCTTATGACTTACGCTTTCGCGAAAGCGTAGAAAACATCCCACAACTCTTACTAGAGGACGATTCTTTAACGGTAACAACTATTCCATTAGAGCATCGAGTTTTTACACACGGTTTTCTATTTCAAGAAAAGCCTGGCGACCAACGCTTAGATATAGTCGCTTGTGAAGAATATGGAATCGATCATGCTTATTATCGTAAAATCAAACAAGGTCATGACTTTGCACTTGATAATGGCGAGGTAATTCCTAATGATGATTTGACAATGGATGGCGGTTCCCCTAAGAGTTATGCTTTTTGCAGTGATACGGTCTATAAAAAAGATATGATACCGCAAATTACTGGTGTGACCGCATTGTATCATGAAAGTACCTTTTTAAAATCACACGAGCACCTTTGTGAAAAAACCAAACACAGCACTGCAGCCCAAGCCGCTACTGTAGCTTTGAAAGCTAAAGTAGGTACGCTTATACTAGGACATTATTCTTCTCGCTACGGGGATTATGAATTGTTTAGAACAGAAGCAAAAGAGATTTTTGATAATACAGAACTGGCGCTGGATGGAAAGGTGTTTGAGTTTTAAATAGCATTATATACGGTATAACAAAGCCCCATCGCGAGAAGGGGCTTTGTTATAAATTCATATTGTGAAATAAAATCTTGTGTTTCTGAAAAACTAGATTTTTTTCATTTGATCTTTCATCATTTTGATCTGATCTTTTAGCATGCCGTGTTTGTCTAATTTTTTAGCTTCGCTCAACAGCATAGTAGCTTCACGTTTGCGTCTTTTCATCATAGAAATACCTGCGAGGTTGAGCTTTGTTACCGCAATGTCTTGATCCATGCTTAGTCCCAAAGAGAGCGCTTTCTTAAAGTACTTTTCTGCCTTGGTCATGTTTTCCTGTGAGATCATCAAACCGTGTAAGTAGTTGTAATAGCCTTGTTGTTTCTTAACTAGAGCGCTTTCTGGATGAGAGATTTTGTCCAGCCACTTTTTGGCCCCAGGAAAATCTTGTTTTCTCAATCGTAGAAAAGCAAGTAAGATCATTTCATTTTTGAAATAAAGAAAAATGAATATTCCAGAAAAGAGAATTAAGAAAATTCCCGTAAGAATCTCGTTTTTAGTAAATTGATATATGGCATAGGCTACAATTAAAGCAGTAATGACCAATTTGATGTTTTTGTTAAACATTATAAGGTGTGTTTTAAAGTTTGCAAAGATAAGGATTTAGACGTTCTTTGTTTCCTGTCTACATCTCCGTTTTTAGTCGATTTTAAAGCTTGATTAAATATCCTTACGATAGGTTCTCCTTCTTTTGTGCAAGGTAGGGTCGTAGTTTTTCCAGGATGCTTGTACCGCTAGGTTATCTTCTAGTTCAGGATTTGTTTCACACTTAGTAATTCCATAATTCATGAAATTGACGATGATGTTTCTAAACATCATTGCAGTAACCCCTTTACCTTGATATTCAGGGTCGATACCTATCAAATAAAAGGCCGCCTCGTTGTTTTTTTTCTTTGCTTTTAATAGGTGTAGAAAGCCAAAAGGAAATAACTTTCCATTCGCTTTTTGTAAAGCTTTAGAAAAGGAAGGCATCGTAATCGCAAAACCCACTAGCTTATTTTCTTGGTCTACCACCAATTCAATAAAGTCAGGATTGATAAATGGAAGATATTTTTCCTTGTATAGTTCTATTTGATATTGTTGTATAGGTACATAAGTAACTAGATTGCTGTATGTTTTGTTTAATAAATCAAACATAGCATCTACATAAGGCAGGATTTCCTTTGTAGAGGTAAATTGAAGCGTTCTCAACGTATAGCGCTTGGAGATAATATCTGCAAACCTATTGATTTTATCAGGAATAGGATTTGGTGGTTGAAATTTGAATTCAACCCATTCTGCAGCTTTTACATAACCTAACTGTTCTAGATGTTCCATGTAATACGGGTAATTGTACCAAGTGATCATCGTACTCACTTCATCAAAGCCTTTTATGAGTAGTCCCGCTTTATCCATATTAGAAAAGCCCACAGGTCCTTCCATGAACTCTAAATGTTGTTTTTTTCCTACATTTTGAACTTCAGCGAGTAATGCTCTGGTCACCTCTATATCATCAATCATATCCAGCCAGCCAAAACGCATTTTAGGTTTTTTCTGGTCTTTAATTTCAATATGATTGATCAATGCTGCGACACGTCCTACTATCTGATTTCCCTTGTAAGCAAGAAACATCCAGCAATCTGCATTTTTGAAGACCTGATTTTTATTTGGATCAAATACCGCCAGTTCATCTTTAATGATAGGTGGTACAAAGAACTTATTGTCTTTGTAAAGGTCCATTTGAAACTGGACAAATTTTTTGATGTCCTTTTTGGACTCAATTTTACGTACTTCAATCATATGTTATATGCCGCCTCCTTCTCCTTCAAGATTGAGTTTATTTTTCTTTTTTTTCTTTTTTTCTTTTTTACCATCAGCTTCTGGGTCACTTGTCTGCTGTATAGGAGTATCTTTATGAAAATCTAATCGGTACGACATTCCTACATTTACTTGAAAGACGGTGGGGGTATCTTTAAAATTTAAAGTAATACTCGTATCTACCTGCCAATCTTTTGTAACCAAATAAGTCACACCACCGCGACCTAAATCATCACTATAAAAATCAGATTTTAGTCCTTGATACTCTGCAAATATCGCCCATTTATTATTCAAACTATGTGTCATGGTTAATAACCATTGATAAGAGGGAAAATCAGTAGCTATACGATCTGCGACAAAGTTGGTCACAAACACCCAGCGTCCCCAGTTGTTTTGAGTTATTAACTCCAATCGAGGAGATATAGAGGCATCGTCTGGTGGTGTTAGTAAATTGTTCTCGCTAAAATCAAAATTAGCACCCGCATAAACAGATACAGCAGGAATAAGGTCTCTCCAGTCCAACCTGTTATTTGCTTTCCAACTTAATAAGTTCACCTTTTTCTCGCCAAAAAACTGATAAGGATCAAAGACCAGATACTTGCCACCTACTGTAAATCTTGAAAAATTAGAAAAGGAGGTATCAGTAGATACGGTACCGTTAAAATCCGTTTGATTGATACTGTTGTAGGTGCCAAAAATGGAAAATTCTAATTTTTCAGTAATAGCACCGTAACGCAGTTGGAAACTAGTACCTAAGTAATCGCGCTCATATCTTTGCAGAAGATGCTCCTCGGCACGATAAAAAAGCGACCCTTCTATTTGTGCCACTCCTTTCCCTACGGCAAAAGCACCTTGAGATCTTCCGGGATTATTAGTGTTGATAGTTTCTGTATATTGTGCCTGCGCAATTTGAATGGTAACAAACAGCAACAAAAACAGTCTTATACCTTGAATGGAGTAGTTCATATCTCTTTATTCTAGTTCAAATTTAATATTTCTTATAGAGTAACGTAGGTTACACTTATTATTTTTACACAAAACTTTATAAATTGGAATTTTTACAAACATTATTAATCATTTTACTTGTGCTTGTAGGTACAAGATTATTATGGAAAGCATTTGGAAAGACCTTTATCAAGTGGTTAGGAATGAAAGCCTTACAACGTGTTCAAAAGAGTTTTGAAAAACGAGCTGGCTTTCAAGAAGGACAAAGTCCTTTCCAAAATGGAGGCAGAGGGCAATCAACCAGTGCCAAATCTTCGGCACCGTTGAAATCAAATGAAAAGAAAAAGGTAGGTGAGTACATCGACTTTGAGGAAATTGATTAATTTCCCTCTTTCATTTATTTAAGATTTTCATGAATTTTGATTTCAAGAAATTAGTACCGCATTTAGCAGTATTTGTCGTTTTTATCATCGCAGCACTTGCTTATTTCCATCCAGTTTTAAGTGGTAAAAAATTGTACCAAAGTGATATCGTTCAATATAAAGGTAACGCTAGGCAGCTTATTGACCATAGAGCTGAGACTGGGGAAGAGCTGTATTGGACAGATGCCGTTTTCGGGGGTATGCCTACTTATCAGTTGGGAGCGCGATATGATTATGATTTTATAGACAGTCTCGATCGCGCATTGAGATTTTTACCTCGTCCAGCAGATTATCTATTTCTTTACTTTGCTTGTTTTTACGTACTCATGTTGGTCATGAAAGTAGACTGGAAGATAGGTTTACTCGGTGCACTAGCATTTGGTTTTTCTACCTATCTCATCATCATTATTGGAGCTGGGCATAATTCAAAAGCACATGCTATTGCTTATTTTCCCTTGGTACTAAGCGGTCTAATTCTCGTTTTTCAAAAACGTTACTTACTTGGTTTTGTGGTGACGGCAATAGCCATGTCATTAGAATTGCAGGCAAATCATCCTCAGATGACTTATTATTTATTACTAGCGGTAGTGATTTTAGGAATTGCCTATTTCCTAGATGCCATTAAAAAGAATTTGATTCCGCATTATTTTAAATCTATTGGAATTATGATTGCTGCTGTGGTTCTCGCTTTAGGAACTAACGCTGCTAATCTCCTAGCCACTAGTGAATATTCAAAGGAAAGTACGCGTGGTGTAAATAACTTGACGGTAAACGCTCAAGGCGAAAGCGTGACAAAAACAAGCGGCTTAGACTACGATTATATCACTGATTACAGTTATGGACTATCAGAAAGCATGAATCTTTTTTTACCGCGTTTTGCCGGTGGAGGAAGTGGAGAAGTTTATGATGAAAATAGCCAAAGCCGTGAACAACTCTCTAGAATAGACCCTTCTACATTAAATGAAGAAGAGATGAGTTACCTCAATCAGTTGGTTTCATTAAGTCAACGTAAATATTGGGGTGATCAAGCCATTGTAGAAGCACCTGCTTATCTAGGAGTAAGTGTTGTGTTTTTAGCTTTATTATCTCTATTCTTAATCAAAGGGAGGTTAAAATGGTGGACTCTTACAGCAATTGTACTCACATTACTACTTTCTTATGGTAAGAATTTAAGTTGGCTTACAGAATTCTTTATAGACTATGTGCCATTTTACAACAAGTTTAGAGCGGTAACTTCCATTCAGGTAATCATTGAATTGTGCGTGCCGGTGCTCGCAGCAATAGGTTTGTGGCATTTCTTTAATGACAAAACAGCAATAGAGAAAAAACGCAAAGCTCTATTATATGCTGGAGCAGGTTTTGGCGGTTTGTTGCTTCTTATAGCCTTTTTAGGTTCTTATATCTTTACGCTTACCGGACCTTATGATGAATACCTATTAGACTTTCCACAGTTAGGTGCTAGGTATGTAAAAGCACTACAAGCTGATCGTTTTGCAATGATTCAAACCGATGCGTTTAAAGCATTGTTATATGTAGGATTGATTTGTGGCGCCTTGTATTTATTATTAAGTGATAAAATTAAAGAGACGGCTGTATTAATTGTATGCGGTGCCGTTATTCTTTTCGACTTGGTAAGTTTTGATTTGAATTATGTCAATTCAGAAGATTATGTCAGTGCTAGAGCATATGCTTTTGTATTTGATAAAACTCCAGCAGATGAAGTGGTACTTCAAGACAAAGGGCATTTTAGAGTCTATGATCAATTAGCAGATCCATTAAAAAGCGGTAGAGCAGCCTATTTTCATAAAGCCATGGGTGGATATCACGGAGCAAAGCCACGTAGGTTCCAAGATTTAATGAACTTCTATTTTGTAGAAGAGCAAGGAATTACTGGAGAACAATTAGAAATACTAGGGATGTTCAATACCAAATATATCTTGGGTCAAAATCAAAACGGAACCGTTGCTCAACAAAACCCAATTGAATTAGGTAATGCTTGGTTTGTAAGTGAGGTCAAAACGGTAGAAGATCAGAACAAGGAAATTCTTGCTTTAAAAGAGCTCCATGCAGATTCTCTTGCTGTTATGACCAAAGATCAAAAGGAATTGATAAGTTTAAAGAGTATAGGTAAAGATTCTACAGCGACCATAACGCTTAAGGATTACAAAACAGAGGAATTGACTTATACCAGTAACAATAGCAAAGAAGGATTGGCTGTGTTTTCTGAGATGTATTATCCGTATGGATGGAAGGCTACTATAGACGGTAGTGAAGTTCCTATTGCACGTGTTAATTATGCATTGAGAGGATTGAAAGTTCCCGCAGGACAACATGAAATCGTTTTTAAGTTTGTCCCAGAAGTTGTAAAAACCGGATCTACTATTATGTTGATCAGCAATATATTATTGTTGTTAATTGTTTTAGGCGGTTTATTTTTAGTTTACAAAAAGAAAGTTTAGCCTTTGAAAAAGCCAGTATTGATCATTAGTTATTATTGGCCGCCAGCAGGTGGGCCAGGTGTACAGCGCTGGTTGAAATTTGCAAAATACCTTCCTAGAAATGGTTATAAGGTAACGGTAGTCGTGCCTGAAAATCCTGATTATCCAGTGTTGGATAAAAGCTTGATGGAAGATATTCCAGAAGATATTACACTGATTAAAGTAAGAATTAAGGAACCTAGCAGGATGGCTGGTAAGCTTTCGCGAAAGCGTACCAAAAACCTACAACGTGGAATTTTAAATAAAAAGGCCAGTTTTCTAGAACGCGCGATGGTCTGGTTGCGCGGTAATTTTTTCATTCCAGACGCTCGAGTAGGATGGAAGCAACCTGTTTTAAAAGCAGTAGAGCCATATCTTTCAGAAAATAGGGAATGCACGGTTATCACAACAGGTCCACCACACTCTGTTCATTTAATAGGCAGGGAATTGAAAAGCCTCGTCCCATCTATCAAATGGCTGGCCGACTTTCGTGACCCTTGGACGACAATAGGGTATCATAAAAACTTAAAGCTAGGCAAACGCGCTCAAAAAAGACACTTAGCATTAGAGCAAGAAGTACTCCACACTGCAGATTTGCTTATAGTTACCAGTCCACATACTGGAAAAGAATTTAAATCAAAAACAACAACGCCTATACAGTTGATTACTAATGGATACGACATGCCGCCTAATCTGCAAAGAAAACAGCCAGATGGCAAGTTTGTTCTCGCACATATAGGAACTTTATTATCAGATCGCAATCCACAATTACTGTGGAAATCTTTACAAGAACTTTGTCTAGAATCTCAAGATTTTTCAGCCGATTTTAAATTACAACTGGCTGGTAATGTCAGTGAGGAAATCTTAAAAAGTATAGTGGAATATGAATTAGACAAGTATCTGGACCATAAAGGTTATGTAACACATGATGAATCTGTGGAGTGGATGTTTCATGCACAAGCTTTATTGCTTATAGAAATAGATACCGAAGAAACTAGAGCTATTATACCAGGTAAGATCTTTGAATATTTTGCAAGTCGTCGTCCTATTATAGCGGTAGGCCCTAAAGAAGCAGCTATAGAATTATTGCTTACCGACACGCATTCTGGAGAGTTCTTTAATTACCAACAAAAGGAAGCCTTAAAAAAGTATATCAGTCATCTCTATGACCTTTATACCAAAGGTCAAAATGATAGTAATTTCAATGATCAAATAGACCGGTATCGACGTGCTCACCTTACTCAAATTCTTTCTAAAACCATAGAATTTGTATGGGAGTAGTCATCAAACAATCCATTTGGAACTTGGTAATTACTGGGTTGGGTTTTGTGCTAGGAGCACTTAACGTATTGATTCTTGCCCAAGTTTACCTCTCCGATGATTATTACGGTTTGTGGAACTATATACTCTCTACCTCATTTCTTTTCTTTCCGTTGATGTCCTTTGGTATTCACAATACCATCGTAAAATATTATTCGAGTTATACCACTAAGGAGGAGCGTGATGGCTTTTTAACTCAAATGTTGTTGTGGCCTCTATGTATCATCATTCCAGTAATTGGAATCATTTATCTAGCTCAGGACACCATCGCTTCTTATATTTCTGATAAAAATGAAATCACAGGTGCTTTTTTATGGTGTATTCCTTTGATAGCTATTTTTCAAGCTTATTTTGAGATCTTCTATGCTTGGGTAAAAGTTCACATGAAAACCATAGGCGGTAACTTTCTAAAGGAAGTTTTTTATAGAGCTGGTGCTATGGTTACTTTAATGATGCTTGCCATGGGATGGATTGATCAAACAGAGTTCATTTACAGCTTGATTATTATTTACGCACTACGGGCGCTGTTCATGAATATTATAGCTTTCCAAACCTACCTCCCTGTGTTTAGATTTCAGAAGTTGATGAATTCTTCAAAGATTATCAACTATAGTATTTATATGATTATAGCGGGTTCTATTTCTACGGCTTTAATCGATCTTGATAAATTTATGCTCAATCAGTACGTGGCTATTGATCAAATAGGATACTATGGTATTGCTGTTTTTATTGCTACAGTGATCGCAGTTCCTGCAAGAGGAATGGCTCAAATAACACATCCACTTACAGCTGGTCATTTTAATAGAAACGAGATGGGAGACGTAGCGCAATTGTATAAACGAAGCTCTCTTAATTTAAGTGTGGTCGCCGGGTTTTTATTGGTGATTATCTTTTGTAATCTCAAGGAATTCTACGCGATGATGCCCCCAGAAACACGTATTGCAATTCCTGTGGTATTCCTAATTGCGTTAACCAAATTTTCAGAAAATTTATTGGGTAGCAATAATGCTATTCTTTACAACAGTGACCTATATAAAGTCACTTTGTGGATGGGCCTCTTGTTAACTCTTGTAGCTATAGGTCTCAATTGGTGGCTTATTCCCGAATTTGGTATCACAGGTGCTGCAATAGCTACTAGTGTGGCTTATTTGTGTTACGCTTTCGCGAAAGCGTATTACGTATATATTAAATTAAAAATACACCCGTGGACCTCTAAAACATGGAATACTTTATTCCTTATAGCCACCATCATAGGAGTTTTTTACTTTTGGGATTTTTCATGGCATCCAGTGGTGAATATCTTTATAAAGTCCGTTTTAATCTCCCTGATTTATCTTTGGTCTGTTTATAAAATGAAGTTGTCTTTTGAAATCAATCTGATCATAAAAAAACACTTTTTGCGTAGTTAGTCTCAAATAGGATGACATACATCCTTTGTTATAGTGTTGTTGGAGGCATTCCATTTAGTTAATAATTAGTCCATTTAACAAGCCATAAAAAAAGCCGATTCATTATGAATCGGCTTTTTGTAAACTTATAAAACTTATCCTCTTTTATTACTCCTTTTGGAGTCAGTAGAGCGATTTGCGTTTCTATTGGAACTTGTTCGAGAACTTCTAGCTTGAGTGTTTCTTGATGAAGAACTTCGCGTATTTACACTTGTATTATTACTACTTGAAGATCTTGTAGTGGCAGCACTTCTACTCGGAGTAGTATGGCGATTAGATCTCGTAGCGGCAGCTCTGCTACTGGTTCTACTATCAGTAGTAGCAGCTCTTTCTGTGCGATTCACTCGATTACCAGCAGTAGCACTTGTGTGTCTATTCGATCGATTAGACCTATTTGTAGCAGCAGGAGCTGTTCTCGTATTCCCAACACTTAGCGTTGTAGATCTTGATGTACCTCTTGTATTTCTAGGAGTAGCAGTTGTTGTTCTATTACTTCTAGTGTTTACAGCGTTCGTACTTCTTCCATTTCTTGAAGTAGATCTCGTGCTAACAGCAGTTGTGTTAGGTCCCGTATTTCTATCAGTAGCCGCAGTAGTTCTTCCATTATTATTTCTAGTTACCTGACTTCTTCCGGTAGCAATTGCTTGTCTGTTTCTAGATACCCTATTGTTTACAGCTACAGATCTACCACGTGCATCACGTCGTCCTCTTTCAAAACTTCTATAGTTTACTCGATCATAAGGTCTGTAGAAGTCACGTCTTACATTGGCTCGAGCATACCACCCATTATAATAGGAAGGCGTATTCCAGTAGTTTCTGTGATAAGACCATGCATAACGTAGAGGGAAATATGATAATCGGTATGGCGTATTGTAAACAATACATCTATTTACCTGTGGAACACTATAGAAATTGTGCCATGGCTGGAAAACATAGTTTCTATTATACACATTAATATATCCGTTATAATTATCGATGACACCAGGTCTGCTATAGAAAACATTCATGTTACCTATACGGTTGATGTAACCACCACGATAGTTTATAAAAACTTCACCTATCTGGTTGACACGACCATAAGAGTCGTAGAATACAGGTATTTCTTCTATCTGTATAACCGCACCATAAGAATCGTACTGTACGAAGCGATTGTAATCATAACCGGTGTTGAAAGACACTTGTAGGTTTCCAGTGTTTACATACACATCGGTCCCATTTCTATCTTGTAAATAGTTAAAATCAAATTGACCGTCAGGAAATACAGCAAACTCAATTCCATCTTGATTAAAAATAAAGTTCTTTGTATAATTACGGTAGCGTCGATTGTCTTCTGTGTTTTCTGCATTTGAAAAACCAATTCCAAAAAGGAAAACAAGTGTTAGTGTAAATAGCTTTTTCATAATTATAGGTATTAATGTCAGTACTTCTGTATACCAACACTAATAACTAATCAACCAGCGTGCCAAACCTTAAAAAGCCCATATAGCATACGGTAGTATCTGTGTCTTAAATATCTTATTACTCTTTAAATCAGTGCTCTATATTTATTTTCTTTGCACAGTGATTTCTAAAATAGCGGTTTGCTCAGGAATTTGAACTATTGTAGGACTAGCGTTTTTTGCATCCAAACGAAAGGTTACATCTGGCTGTCTTACAAAAACATCTCCTTGCATTACACTACCTACTGCAGCGGCATTGGGATAGGTTTCTTTAAGATCAGCAAATACATTAGTAGGTTTTATCATGTTTTCTGGAACCGCTTCTGGTTCCAAGATGGTCATCATGAACATATATGTAATATCTGGATAAAACCTAATGATATCCTTTCCGTTTTTGTTAAGATAAATGACATCAAAGCTTACTTCTGCAGTCCTATAAACATCTCTGCGTAGGGTTTGACCTTTTTTTTCTAAAGTTTTTAAGTCAGGTAATTCTTCGCCTATGTCAAGTGATGCTATACCGTTGTATTTCAAAACTTCTGTCAAATCAAATGCTTGGAGTGTGTGATCACTTTTTGAATAAACGATCTTAGGTATTTCTGTTTCTTGCGTTTCTACGGAAGGTAATTCTTTGTTTTCTTTACAACTTATACTAGTAAGTACGATTATAAAAAGGAGGGTTGTCTTTTTCATGAAAATCAATTTAATAAACAAATCTACAATTACTTATGGTTTTGTAGCTCCACTTTTTTTATGGAAAATACGTCCTCTAGGTTGATCCCCTTTATACAGCACCACTTCAGAATGTAAGAATTTTGCCGCTGCTGCAGAATCTTTTACTTTAGAAGCAGTTCGCTGTAACATTTCTGTTTCAAAGTTGGTTAAGACACTTTCTCTTACACCCTTTTTTTTCCAATTATTTTGGGGTCTACATCCTAATGCTATGCTGCGAGCTAATGCCAGTGCATCCAGCAATGCTTGATTAGCACCTTGACCTTTAAAAGGACTCATGGGATGGGCTGCATCTCCTATGAGTGTTACTTGTTTTCCCTTTTCTAATACTAAAGGGTCGAGTAATGCTCGGTCATAAACTGGATAACCAGAAACTTGAGTTACTGAAGTTGCTTCCATAATCTGTGGAATAGGATCGTGCCATTGGGTTCTGCGGCAAGCTTCCCGCTTAAGAGCTGCAGCTCCTTTTTCACTTAGGGCTTTAGCTTTATCCTCTTCCATTGGAAAGCTGAGTTGCCACATGATGGAATTTGCATCGTATGGCATCATATAAATGCGTTCGTGACCGTTAGCAGTTTGAAATACGGTAGCGGAGTCTAATAGTTCATGATCTAAATTATCGAGGTACTGCAAAGGACAAATCCCCAAAATAACAATACAATCTAAGTAGCGCAGCGGATAAATATCTTCATCAATCAGTAATTTACGAACCGAACTACGAATTCCGTCGGCACCTACTACTAGGTCTGCTTTCGTAGTTTTATTTACTCCATTTACTTCAAAGCTCAGTTCGACAGGTTTCTGTTGACTTGCTTTCAAATCTATCAATTGATGTCCCCATTGCACCATTTTTTGTCCACCCAGTTGATCGAGTAGTGCTAAGCGCAACGATTGCCTTGCGATATGAATATTGGTGCGTTTTGAATAGGTGTTCTCTTCTGATTCCAGCCATTTTCTAACTCCCCATTCACCGATAACAGTTCCATCTGTAGTATGAACCATATGTTTTGTAGATACTATTCCTTCTGCTAAGGAAAATACACCAAATCCCTCCATGGCTTTACTCGCTTGTTGCAATGTCAAGCCATAACCCTGAGAACGAGCATCAAAACTATTGTCACGCTCGTACAGCGTAAAAGGAATTCCACGGTGCAAACAAGCTACAGCAAGTGCCACACCACCGATTCCTCCACCTATTATAGCCACATGCGGATAGTTCTCTATATCGGGAACAGTTGGAGAGGAAGCCGCAACCAACCCAGAACCTTTACACTCTGAGCAGGTAACTGAATGACCTTTTGGTTTCAAGGGAGCAGTTCCTTGACTATTCGACTTCTCAAACTGCTCTAAGGCTCGCTGATAGCTCAATCGTGCTTTCTTGCGCAGGCGCTGGCTTTTTTTACCTTGTCCTTTACAGGTTGGGCATGGGGTATAGTTAGGGATGTTTTGATGTTGTGTATTCAAATCAAGTAATAAAAGTTATTAATTATATTTCAAATTAATATTAAAATCATAAATAAAACAGATCTCTTTGCCTGTTACACTTTATTTCAGACAAATTCTAATGCAAAAAAAAGTTTCTAAAACAGAGGTACATATGTGCAAATGATACCCAATTGAGATATATAGCAGCAAATAGTATCACTGCTAAATAATACTATTAAAGTTTTATTATTTGAATCAAACCTAAAGGAATGCTTATCAACTTTTTAAGTAAAGAGATTTAATTTTCACTTTCAAGAGCGCCTATCATGATAAGCTTTAAAACTGTAAGTAAGAACTTATATTCTTTTTAAACATCAAAAGCTTGAAGCACCTCTGTGGCTTTTTCTATATCTGAATTTAAAACAAACAATTCAACACTTTCTCCAGAAGTGCCAAAACCAGCCTAGCTTCCTGACTCAATAGGATTTTTAATAATAGAAGGATTTGTTTGTTCTTCTAATAAAGAGGCCATTCTATTTACAATAATAGAAGATCCAATATATATTCTTACGTGTTCTTTCATATCTTATTTTAAATTTTTATCAAAAACTGAATATACGAATAAGTCTCAAAAATTACTGTTTTTCTAACTCGATCCCAATTCTAACTCCTTATTTCTCCACCACCGGGCCAAATTTCTCTTCCGGGATTGGTATGCTTACTTACAATCCTACGAGATTCAGCTTTCGACTTTGCGTCTTTTTTTATTCCATATAAAATGTCTTGTGCATGTTTTCGCGCAAGCGCAGCATCTACTATAGGTAGCGGATAATCTTTACCCAATTCAAAGTTTTGAAATACAGCTTCCATAGCAGGCATTTTCCATGGTTCATGGATATAAGGAACCGGTAAATGCGCCAGCTCTGGCAGCCATTTTTTAAGAAATACAGCGTCTGGATCGTGGTCGAGACTATTTCTTACGGGGGAGTAAATACGTACCGTATTAATTCCGGTTACACCAGCTTGCATTTGTAATTGTGGGTAATGAATTCCTGGTTCAAAGTCTAAGAATTGTTGCGCCATATGTTCACTAGCGTCCTGCCAAGGTTGCCATAAATGATGTGTAAAGAAACTCACTAACATGGCTCTAATTCTAAAATTTACAAAACCCGTGGTGACCAGACACCTCATTCCAGCATCCACCATAGGATAACCAGTTTTTCCTTCTTTCCAAGCTTGTTGAATCTCAAGATTACTAGGTTTGTCCAAGGTTCTAAAAGCTGCATGCACATTGCGGTATTCCATCTGGTATTCCATCTCAAATTTCTCAATGAAATGTGCCTGCCATCTCAATCGTGATAAAAAGCTATTTAGATTGCGCTTGTTTTTAATTTGGCTCTTAAAACTAGCAGCCTTTTGTGCCACCATTCTAATACTTAGATTCCCCCAAGCGAGATATGGTGATAGCCTGCTGCTGTAATTTCGACTGGTCAGTGGTTTGGAATAATGCGTATTGTATCCGTTAATACGTTCCTCCAGAAAGCCTTCAAAGTATTTAAGAGCCGTTGTGGTGCCACCTTTTTGAAAAAGCGTGGTCTTTTCGGTTCCTAAATCGACTGATTTGAAACTGGATTCTATTTGTTTAACTCTCGAAACACTAAACAAAGTGCTGTTGTCAAAATTAGGGTGATCAAAGTCTTTATTGATAAAGGCATTCCAATGCTCTTTCCAGTTGGTTCTGTTTTTTAATCCGCGTACGACTCCATTTGAAACAGACTCGCTCCAGTGGATCTTTTGAGTTTTAAAGTATTCTTTAAGTTGAATGTCTCTCTTAAAAGTAAGGAGTAAACCTGTTTCTTGGTAAGAAAATACATTCTTAATATCAAAACGGGAATTCAAGGTCTTAAAAGCATGCAATGCATCACTTTCTATGATCAATAATTGAGTTCCTACAGCAATCAATTTCTCGTTCATATTAACGAGCGATTGTTTGATGAAATCAAAATGGCGCTCACTGTAATGAGCGTCATTTAAAAGCATGGGTTCAAAAATATAAAGTAACAGGGTAGGAACTTCTGAATTTAAAGCAAGCATCAATGGCTCATGATCTAATAATCTTAGATCTCGCTTCAACCATACGATGTTTACTTCTTGTTTCATTATTTTTTGATTTCCCGCACTAGATGCGGAATTTGCTGGAACTGATCTCGATGCTATTTGTAACGATAGTCGAAAATAAATGTTGCAAAACCCTTTTGGTTGCTCTTTCGGCTACGTCGAGTACGTCGCCAGCCTGTTTTCCACTTCGACCAGCTCAGTGCAAAGCCTTTGAAAAAGGGAAATGCTTTGGTTTATCTTAAATTCAGATTTGATTTTCTGCACTAGAGGCCGAATCTCCTGGAACTGATCTCCATGCTTGTTGAATCAACTTTTTTGAGCGACTACAGATCGAGAACTTGTAAAAAGTTATTGACTATTGCTCCACCAAGCTTATTATTTTCCGCTTGCCTTTGCTGAGCGGTTCAAAATGATGCGGAATGCACTGGGAACTATCTCGATGCTAGTTGAATCTAATTTATCTAGCGATTATAAATCGGATTTTGAGTACCGGAGTCCTTGCATGTTTCACATCCCACATTCTTAATAGCTCATCTCCATGTTAAGAAACTGCTTCCTTATAGGTTTTTAAGCATCTTTCTCGTGCCTCTTTATGGTCCACCATCATATCTGGGTAGCTCGAAGTTTCCAACTCTGGAACAAATTCTTTGATGTACTTACGTTCTTTATCAAACTTGTCTTTTTGAGTAATCGGATTAAAAATTCTAAAATAAGGAGCTGCATCAACACCACTACCAGCGGCCCATTGCCAATTTCCTACATTGCTAGACATATCATAATCATTGAGTTTTTCAGCAAAATAGGCCTCTCCCCAACGCCAGTCGATCAATAAATGCTTAACGAGAAAACTGGCTACGAGCATACGCACTCGGTTATGCATATGACCCGTAGTATTGAGTTCCCGCATTCCAGCATCTACTAGCGCGTAACCGGTTGTACCGGTTTTCCATTTATCAAATTCATCTTCATCATTACGCCACTCTATACGATCGTATTTAGATCTAAAAGCTGCGTCTTTGGTATGCGGGAAATGATATAAAATCTGCATAAAAAACTCCCTCCAAATGAGTTCGCTTAAAAATGTTTTGTTAGTTGCGTGATCAGCTTTACGTATCATTTTACGCACACTTACGACACCAAATCTTAAATAAATACCTAATCGCGACGTTCCTTTTTCTATAGCCGGAAAGTTTCTCGTTTTTTCGTAATCTTCAATCAAAGTAGGAGTGACTGTATATTCTGGAATCTCGATTTTTGATTTTGTAAACCCCATGTCGCTTAAAGAAAGGTTGGGCAACTGACTGTTTTTGATGCAATTATTTAGATAATCGTTGGTATAATAAAATTTTTGATCCTCTCCAGAACCAAAGTCTTTTCTAAAATGCTCCAACCATTTATTCTTATAGGGTGTGTACACCACATAAGGATTACCATCATTTTTTACGACATCATCCTTTTCGTAAACAACTTGATCTTTAAATGTTTTAAAATCAATTTGATGTTCTGCGAGAAGCTGATCTATCTGTACATCTCTTTCTTTTGCATAGGGTTCATAGTCACGATTGGTATAAACAGTATCTATATCATAAGATTTCATGATTTGCTTCCATACTTCCATAGGTCTTCCATAATACATGGCTACAGAGCTCTCGTGTTTATCTTGAAGTTCTGAACGCATGCGTTGCAGTTCTTCATGAATAAATGTGACACGAGCATCATCTTGTGGAAGTTTGTCGAGAATATCGCGATCAAAAATAAAAATAGGTATTACTTTGAGGTCGCTTTTGAGCGCTTCATAAAAGCCTACATTATCATCTAATCGTAAATCCCTTCGGAACCAAAATACGTTTACCTTTTCACTCATACTTTATCCTATACTTAGAGAACCTTTTCCTCCATTGACACCTATTACCTGACCGGTAATCCAACCTTCATTTTGATTTAGTAAAAATACGGCAACACTAGCAATATCGTCTGGGGTACCTACACGTTTTAACGGGTGCATTTCGCCCATTTTCTCTTTCTTAGAATCGTTGTTCAGCAATCTGCCAGCAAGTGGTGTATCTACTAGTGATGGCGCGATAACATTTACTCTTACCGTTGGAGCATACTCAGCTGCAAGTGCTCTTGCATAACCTTCTATAGCACCTTTTGCGGCGGCAATACTGGTATGGAAAGGCAATCCTGTTGCTACTGCTACGGTGGAAAAGTAAACAATGCTACTGGTCCCTTCTTTAGTAAGTAATGGTAAAACAGTTCTAGTAGCCTTGATTAATGAAAAGAAATTAATTTCCATATCTTCTTCAAAATGCGATTGTTTTAGCATTTTAAATGGCTTTAAATTGATGCTTCCAGGGCAGTAAACAAAACCGTCTAATGATTCTGGTAAAAGAGAAGTATCTAATTCTTCAGTTAATGCGTCGAATGGAATATGCGTTACTCCATCAGGTAAGTTTTCATTTTCTCTGGAAGCTACAAACACATTATTTCCTTTGTGCATGTGTTGTACAATTGCGTTTCCTATTCCGTGGCTTCCGCCTATAAGTAGTATATTTTTTGACATTTTAAAAAAGTATTTTTTGTTTTTTTTCTAATTTTTGAAACTCATTTTGTTTTTCTTCAAATACACCGAAGTGTTTGATAAGTGCGCTTTCGCGAAAGCGGAATATTTCTTCCAACTTTTTTCTTACAAATGGAGCACCTAATTTACCTAGCGCACCAAATGGTAATCTATAATGAATCAAATCCTCCATTAATGTGCCTCCATTTAGCTCACTGATAAAGTGTTTATGATGCCAAGTAGCATAAGGACCATACATTTGTTCATCTACAAAGAATTTCTTCTCTTCCACTTGAGTAATGTGAGTTACCCAATTCGTTTTATAAAAAGGAAGTGGTGTTACCGAATATTCTATAAGCTGGCCTGGATACATACCTCTTTCTGTACCGTATTGAACCACCATATTTAATTCTGGTGGCGTTAGAAGTTTTAGATTGTTGGCATCTGTCAAAAAATTCCAAGCTTCTTCTAAGGAGATAGGAAGCTTTTGTTGTGAGGAAAATGAATATAATTTCAAGCCTTTTTGTTTAGGTTATAAAAGTAACCCTTAAACAAAACATAAAGAATAAAGACTTGTTAAATTCTTTATGAACTTGAACTTGAAATCGAATTTGAAGTCTGTAGTAAGATAAGGTATTTCTCCATTTAAATGCAATGTACTGAACTCAGTCGAACAAAGTTAAAAATAGGTGGTACAACAAAAATAGCAAAACCTATTGAGCAACAAAAAGGATTTTACGGTTGAAAAGTAAAAAATGAATATTTTTACTAAAAACAATCCATATTCACAAGTTATTCTTTTCAACAATTCTGTAAACTCAGAAAATCGCTAATGCTCCAATTGGTATATTTCTTAAGTTCATCATCGAGTTGGAGTTCAAAAATTATTCATCCACACGATTTTCTCCATTGCTGTATTCTTTTCCTATTGCGATTTTCACCCCTACGCTGAAAATCAGGTTAGAAGCATTAATTTTTTTGAAAATATTTTGTTGTATAGGTGCTGTGGAATTGTTGTCTCTAAAAGAATAAGCAATAGGTTTCCCTAAAGTAGTATTGTATTGAGGGGAGAAAAATAGTTGAACCGATCTACGGAAGTAGTAATTAAATCGCAGTCCACCTTCTAGATAAGCGCTTGATGCCGAATCATTTGCTGGGTCATTTGAGAATACTTGTGTGTTACCAATTCCTATTTCAGAAACCCTATTCTCTGGATTGTTTAAAAAAGCAACCCCTGTTTTTGCAAAGACATCAAATTGAAACCTTCCTTTTGTGTAGGAGTAGGTAGGTCCTATAGCGATAGAAGTACTGGTCCAATTATGAGACGTCACATTGGTACGATCGTCATTTTGAAAGTCAAGATAACCAAATTCGTTGTATTGATGTCTTACGGAAATACCTAGTCCCAAATGCTTATTGGTGTAATAGGAAAATTCTGCACCTATTTGAAGTCCGGATCGAGCAACATCGCCATAATTTGCAATAGGTTGAGTTATACCTAGGTCTACGATCAAATTATTTCTAGGGATCTCCCTTAAATGTATGACATCTTGAGTACCCTTAAGTTGTAAAGAATCGGTTTGTGCAAAGCCAAACGCGGCAACAAATAAAACGATGAGTAAGGAAATATTTTTCATATCATAAATATAAGGGTATCTTTTTTATTAAGATTCCTTTAGTGCGGGATTAAGGTATTATTAGTAAGTTTTTTCGGGTAGCGTGGTTATCTTGCACACAGCAGATTAAAGAAAGATTTCAGGTGCGATAAGGAATAAGAAGGAAAGTTAGAATAGGCTCAAGTAAAAATCAAAGAAGAAGTTGAAAAACTATTTGATGTTATATACACAAAAAGTGAAGAAGAAGCAGAACAAGCTAAAGGGAAAATTAAAGAGGAAATAGTTGAGGCTACTAGAAAAATAAAAAATACCTTTGACATTAAATAAAATAACGATGGAAAAATTAACAGAAGCACAAATAGAAAAGCATTTAGAAAATGTGGATGGATGGGATTATTATGATGATGCGATCCACACGACATTTGAGTTTGACAACTTTATGGATTGCTTTTCTGTAATGACCCGTATCGCTATGGAGGCAGAAAAAATGGAGCATCATCCAGATTGGCATAATACCTATGCAACTCTAGAGATTACTCTTTCTTCTCATGACGTAAACGGTCTAACTGAAAAAGATTTCAAACTAGCAGCCGCTATAGAACATATCGTAGGAGACGAGTAAATCTCTTTTAAATAAGCAAAAAGCCCTATAATTTACATAAAATTATAGGGCTTTTTTTGTTTTATAAATGCTGAATCAACCACCAACGCGCTTTACTTTAAAGCCCTTTTCCTTAAGCATTTCCATAATCCGGTCGCGGTAATCACCTTGAATAATGATTTGGTCATTTTTAAAACTACCACCTACACCTAGCTGTGTCTTTAACTCTTTAGCAAGAATTTTAAAGTCTTTGGTAGCTCCAGTGTATCCATCGATTACAGTATTTACTTTCCCTTTGCGCTTTTCAAATTTACATTCCAAAGGCTGATCTTGTAGCCAGATATTACTCTTTTCTGGTTGTTCTTCTTCCTTAAAATTGTGTTCAGGAAATAGGTTTTTAAGTTGATCACTTAAGTCCATCGAGTATTTTTTTTATTTTTGTTATATGGTTCGATCTACATCTTCATCAGGAGTGTCAAATATAGATTCTTTTTTCTCTTGTAATATAGAGACTCCTTTTTGTAGCAACAAGTTATTGGGATAGGTAATGATTTCTCCTTCGTCTGTAACAAGTAAGGTGTAAAAACCTTTGATATCACTAATAACCGCGGTTACCGGTAAGTCTTTATCGTGTATACGTATGCGATCACCTATTTTATAAGGGAAAGTAAAGTAGAGTATAAAGCTAGCGGTAATATTACTTAGTATGCTCCAGTTAGCAAATAAGGCCACACCTACTACAGCAAATGTAGATCCTAATGCTACCCAAAAACCTTCTGTAGCATTGCCCCAAACTAGGATTATTGATATAGCACAGATACTCCATAATACATATCCTGTGTAACGGTTTAAGTATTGCTTTCGCAATTCTGATCTAGAAACTTTTTTTGAAAGCTTTAAAGCGCTCCAGATAATAAAACGGTGAATGATAAAGGTGCAAACAAGTAAGGAGAGGGTAAGTATTACTTCCGATTTTAAAAAGAAATTGCTCATAATCCTAGGCTATCTCTCCTGACAGCATCTTTATTTGCGTTCTGTTTCCAATAAGGAGTTTTTATGGTTTTTTGGAGTGTTCCTGTAGAAACCATTGGAGCCGCCCCATCTTTATAACGATCCATCCAAGATAGAATTCGGTAAGGGAATTCTTTTTCAGTTTTAAAAGCAATGGTTCTTCCAAGCTCTGTAAATTTAACACTGTACAAATACCCATCTGTGGTCTCACTTAATTTTGCAACGGCATCATAAGGTTTTGTCTCTACATGCTTTAATCTTAAATATTCTGTACTAGGAATCATCTGAATCTCACCTACAGGCATTTCTTTTGGGTCTAACCTCAATTGAGCAGCTAGTTGATTTTCAGTGATGACATTGTCCACTTCAAAGGCTGTATTCCCTTCACTTTGAAAATAGGAGTGAAGCATTACATCATATTGGTTCCCATCCTGATTGAGTTGCATGTAGGTATGACCGCACCATTCCTGAATAGAAGTGGCAATTTTAATAGCATTGTCTTTTTTATCAAGAGGTAAAAAAGTACTGCTCATGATGCTGTAAGGATAGATGCCTGTATTAAAATCACGAGTGGCGTTTAGTTTTAAAACGGGTCTGTTAGTCTTTTTAGTTTGATCTGCTTTTATTTGGTCCTTTTTATCAAAAGGCTCTGTAACAAATATCATTACAGCTGTTCCTTCTCTCATCTCTCCATATCTAGCTTGACTTAATTCATAGCTAGAAATTTCGGCAGTACCGTTGAACCAATAGTCTTTAAATTCTTGAGAGAGCTGTCTGTCTTCCAATTTTGCCATAGGGTCTTCCCCTATGATGGTTTTACCGTCTTTTTCAACGTTTATATTGTTGTTACAAGATACAAGCATCAGTGCTAAGGCACTCATCCAGAAACTTTTCATCTTTTATAATTTTTACAAAGGTAAAATTCTTGAAGGTGAAAGTATTATAAAAATTAGACTAAAGTTAAATATTTAATTTTATGAACTGGGATTTTTATTTGTCATTTTAAGTTAATCGGCATTTCTAATCATTAAATATGCTGATCTAATCTGTGCATTATTTGTTCCATTATTATTTGCTTGAACAATGAATTTAGCCACGCCTCCAATCCCTGCTGCAAAACTTCTCCAAGAAGTAGTAGTAATAATGCCACCACTGCCACTATTAGAGGTATAAAAAGTATCTCCACTTGCGATCACTGTGACGCTGCCTCCGGAGTTATTTATTCCCCTTAATTGGTAATCGGTAGTACCGTTACTATTAAATGTTTGATCAATTACCAGTCGTACTTCTAAATTACCAGTTGTAGATATGGCTCCTATATCAAAGACAGTTTCCATACCGCCTCTATCAGTAAAACTTCCCGTATTAATTATGTCATATTGATTATCTTCATTTCCCCATAAATCAATTGTTACTATATAACGAGTTAAAGGTAAATTCATCCATTCCGTAACCGCCGTAGTTTTGCCTAAAACAGTAGCAACTGAATTAACGGTCAAAACTTGTCCTGGAGTTCCAGAAACAGTAGGCACCTCATAGCCGTCAATATCAGCTTCATTTCTTATAGCAAAACGATCCCCTCTAAAATAACCAGAGTAGGACGGGTCTGTTGTAGTAGTACCGTGTTGAGCATAACTATAGACGGCATAATTAGTACCTCGTGAATTGGAGCTGCCTATCTCTGAGCGTAAGCCATAATTTATACTGTTCGTTCCGTTTGTTGCTCCTACATTATTATAGATACCTGTCAATGAAGTTGTAGCAGAACCGCTGTCATAAACGTTATTTTTAATTCCAATATGATCACCAACTCCGTTACTAGAAACATCATTTCTTATCCCAAATTTATTTCCAGTTGTGCTGCTGGTATTTTCAGAATATATAGCGTAAGTGGCTGTTGTACTATTACTACTGTTGGCATTATCGATACGCAATGCAGTTCGTATTCCCACAAGATCAGTAGATTCAATCTCGATATTTAATTGACCTGTGTTTAAACTTCCACCTATACTTACCTGACCTTCTCTTTCAATAGCTGCTGTCGTATTTATGGCAGGTGTAGCAGTTCCATTTTCATAAAAAGCAGGTGTAGTTGTGGCAGAATTTGTAACATTTTGAAAAGAAATTCCATCAAAGAAATATAAACCTTCTGTGTCCGTGCCGCTTTCTAAATAAAGAATCAAACCTTTTTGCGCTGGGGTAGGTAAAGAGGCTCCGGTAGGTAAAGCTGCAACCTTAGGAATAATAATTCCGTTAAACTCACCTGTGGTTAGACTTGTTTTGGAAACTATTTCTAAATCAGCAGTAGGTGTTGCTGTCCCAATACCGACTTGAGCAAAAGAAATAGAACTGAAAAAGACACATACAATAAGAGTATAACAAGAATGTAACATAATAGTAGAATTAGTTAGCGAATACTACCTAAAGGTACAACTATATCAACCTATTTACAATGTAACAATCTCATTTTGAGGTATTCTAGTATTTTTAATCGGTAATTAACGCTTGTCATCTAAAAAAAACGTTGATATGTTATAAAATCCGACAAATTAATGGCGAAAAAGAGAGTAATAAACTAATTGTCAAGCTGTAACAGTTGGAATATTAAGCGTTTTTCACTTTTTCTTGCATCATTTTAATCTCATCTCGTAATCTTGCGGCTTCCATAAAGTCCAATTCTTTGGCCGCTTTTTCCATCATTTTACGAGTATTACGGATCTTTTTTTCTAATTCCGCTTTCGACAGGTATTCTGCTGCTTCCTCAGCAGCCTTTAATGTGAGCACTTCTTCAATAGCGTAAGTTGCTGCATTTTTTCTATATAAGGCTGTTTCTAACTTTTTCTTTATCGCTGTAGGCTTTAAACCATTAGCTTCGTTGTAGGCAATTTGTTTGGAACGACGGTAATCAGTTTGATCGATGGTTTTTTGCATACTGGCTGTAACTTTATCAGCATATAGAATAGCAAGTCCGTTAATGTTACGTGCTGCACGTCCTATAGTTTGAGTAAGAGAACGTTGATTACGTAAAAAACCTTCCTTATCGGCGTCTAAAATAGCTACTAAAGAGACCTCTGGTAAATCCAGCCCTTCTCTTAATAAATTCACACCTATCAACACATCAAATACTCCACGACGCAAGTCTGACAAGATTTCTACACGTTCTAAAGTATCTACATCGCTATGAATATAGCGACATCGCACATTGATACGAGAAAGGTATTTGGTCAGCTCTTCTGCCATACGTTTGGTAAGAGTAGTGATTAATACCCGTTCATCACGTTCTTCTCTCAATCGTATTTCTTCCACTAGATCATCTATTTGATTTTGACTAGGTCGTACTTCAATAACAGGATCTAATAGTCCCGTAGGTCTTATGATTTGTTCTACAACGACTCCCTCGCTTTTAGCCAACTCATAATCTGCAGGAGTAGCACTTACGTAAAGAACTTGATTTTGCATAGCTTCAAACTCCTCAAACTTCAATGGACGGTTGTCCATAGCAGCTGGAAGCCGAAAACCATAATCGACTAAATTTTCTTTTCTAGACCTATCGCCGCCGTACATGGCACCTACTTGTGGTACGCTCACATGACTTTCATCAATAATCATGAGGTAATCATCGGGAAAAAAGTCCAGTAAGCAGAAAGGTCTTGTTCCTGGTTGGCGTCCATCTAGATAACGACTGTAATTTTCAATCCCAGAACAGTATCCCAGTTCCCTAATCATCTCTAAGTCAAATTCGGTTCTTTCTTCCAGTCGTTTAGCTTCCAGTGGTTTTCCTATCTCCTTGAAGTAATCGGTTTGTTTTACCAAGTCTTCTTGGATCTCATGGATAGCACCTTGTAAAATGTCTGGAGAAGTCACAAACATATTTGCTGGATAGATAGTAACTTGTTCAAATCGTTCTAATACGGTTCCATTCACTGGATCAAAACGTTCAATTTCCTCAATCTCATCGCCAAAAAAATGAATTCGAAAAGCGGTATCTGCATAACTCGGGTAGACATCTAGGGTATCTCCTTTTATTCTAAAATTACCTCTATTGAACTCTGCAGTGGTTCTGGAATATAAAGATTGAACTAATTTATGAAGTAATGCTGTTCTAGCAATGACTTCATCTTTTTTGATTCGCACAACGTTTTTCTGGAACTCCACAGGATTTCCAATACCATAAAGGCAAGAAACCGAAGCGACCACTATAATATCTCTTCTCCCAGAAAGTAGGGAAGAAGTGGTACTCAATCGCATCTTTTCTATTTCTTCATTAATAGAAAGGTCTTTTTCAATATAAGTTCCTGAGGATGGTATAAAGGCTTCTGGCTGATAATAATCATAATAAGAAACAAAATACTCTACCGCATTATCGGGGAAAAAGTCTTTAAATTCAGAGTATAATTGAGCTGCTAAAGTTTTGTTGTGACAGAGAACCAGTGTTGGTTTTTGCACACCTTGTATCACATTTGCAGCCGTAAAGGTTTTACCACTTCCAGTAACACCCAGAAGCGTCTGATATTTGTCATTAGCCTCGATGCCACTAATAAGCTTTTTGATCGCTTGTGGTTGATCTCCAGTAGGAGAAAATTCTGATACAATATTAAAATCCATGAAATGTAAAAATAGGTTTTTTACAATTCCGCTTTCGCGAAAGCGAGGTTAAAATAATACCAACTACTTGTTTATCTTTTGAGAGAAAAATGCCCCTTAAAACTGCGGCCATCAATTAATTCCACAAGGTACCAATAATCGGTACTAGGCATAGGCTTACCGTTATACATTCCATTCCACCCAGGTCCAACTGGGCTTATTTGTTTTAAAAGTTTTCCAAAACGATTAAAAATGTAGATCTGTGCGTCTGGTTCGGTTTCAATCGCAGTTACTTGCCAGTAGTCGTGAAACCCGTCTTCATTAGGGGTGAAATAAGGAGGCGCGGCGATTATGGTTGCTGGAGCTGTTACCAGGTCACAACCATTAAAATCTCGTACATAAACGGTGTAATATCCAGGAAGTAAATTGGTAAAAACATTACTTTCCTGAAAAATAAAGTTGTCGATGCTGTATTCAAAGGGACCATCTCCGATAACGGACACCTCAATGCGGTTGGATCTCAAGGTAAATTGTTCAATTACTACCGTGACAATTTGAGTGGTTTGGAAATTAGTCACTGTTGTGGAGCTGCTATCTTCACAGCCGTTTTGATCTGTTGCAATTACAGTATAGGTTCCCTCATCAGTAATGCTGATACTCGATGTGGTAGCTCCTGTATCCCACAAATAAGTGGCAAAACCTGGAGTTGCCTCAATAATGCCCTCTTCGGTAATACATTTTGAGAAGTCAGCTGTGGTGTTGACTATAGGTTTAGGAAATACTTCTAAACGCAAAGGCTGTACATCATAACAAATAGCTATATCGTTGTTCTCTAAGCGTACCCATAAAACTTCTTGTATCATGGTATTTGAATAATTAGTATTCAAAGGATTATCATCTAATTCTGCATCTTGTAGTGAACTATGAAATGTAGTTGTAAGATTTCCAGATTGTGTATTTTCAATAGAGGCTATTAAAGAATTCAAATCAAAAACGGCTACTAAATCTCTAGATTCATCATCACAAATAGCCATATCATTTATTATAGGAATCACAGGCTGTGCTACTACATGAAGATCAAAAGAAACCACTTCATAGCAATTTGTGTTGGTCACATTCTCATAGCGTATGAAAATCTCTTCATTAGCCATAGTATTGTCGTATGGGGAACTAATTGGGTTCTGTCTCAAGTTTGCTTCATTTTGAGATGCATAAAAGGAATACTCAACTAGTATCGGGTCCTGAGTTCCCAAACCTTGAACAGCTGCAATGTCTAAATCAAATGATTCTATATTATCGTTACTAAAATCGTCACACAGGATCAAATCGTCTACCATCGATGCTACAGGAATGCTGTTAATAGTCACATCAAAAGAAGTAGTTATATAGCAACCGTTTGACATCCGGTTATCGATTCTTATAAAATAGGTACCGCTAGCAACTGGATCGTTATCAGCTATGGAATTAAAATCGTTCTCTGCATCTTGAAGACTGGAATGAATAGTAACTTCAAAATTGTTGGTGTTTTGAATACCTAAGGCACTCATTCTCGTAGCAGTAAAGTCTAAGGGTGCGATACCATCATTGGAACTGTCATCGCATAAAAATAGGTCACTAACGGTATTTATAAAAGGAGTATCGACTATTTGGATAATGCGACTGGAATTAAAAACATCTGTAGGAGTCGTAATCACCAGACTTACGGTATAGGTGCCAGCAATGGTGTATACATGAGTAGGATTTATCAGCGTAGAACTGTTATCTATACCACTTGCTATATCTCCAAAATCCCAAAGAACAGAATTATTAGGACAAGTGGCTATTTCATCTGCAATGAGTTGGGTAGAGGCTGTGCTGCAACCTTCTATTACAGAAAATGACGGGTTAAAAAAGGCGTTGTAAAAAGGAGGCAAACCTTCCTTACTTGTTGTCCCTGGAGTTAATGGCAAACCGTTGTATTGAAAGTTACATAATGCACCTATACTATTAGGGTTGTTAATTACTGCGAGCCATTCTTGTTCATCACGGGCATAGTATATCTTTTTATCGGGGGCAATTTGTAGCGCACCACGAGTCACATCATCATTAGGATTGTTTGCATCACTTTGATAAATAAGAACTGGATTGTTTTCAAAATTAGGGGCTGTAGTATCGTATTGTAGCAACCGTCTTTCGGCTGCTATAAGCCCATTTCCTAATGTATTGAGATCCACATACACCAGTCTCGAGTCTAAGGAAAACTCCGTTCCATAAGCTTGATAGCCGGCAGGAAAATTCATCCTTACAGGGTTATTCACCACACCAGTACGGTTATCAAAATCAAATAACCAGGCGCCTACACCAGATTCATCTGGGATGCTCGTGTCCACATAAAATTGTGTCATCATAGCTACTTTTGTGCCATCTGGAGATACTTTTAAGTACCCCCGTTTATCTGTAGTGCGAGTAGCCTGACTGAGAGAATTTACAGTAGCCGACAAATCCATCCCATTAGGCGTTAGTTTAAAAGCATAAAACTGATTAAAACTTAAACTACCTGAAATACTTTCTGCATAGGTAACGATCCATGCGTCTTGACCGTTTGCGGCAACTGCTCCAAATAACTTTTCTGTACTGTTAGCCAGTAAACTGATGTTTTTTTGGGAAACGATCACATCGCCAGTCCCAGCATTTAAATTCATGTCTACAACCGAATAATAAAGGCCTGTGGTAGTACCTATCGAAATAGAAAAAACATAATAGAGATCGGGGTTATTTGGTAAAGGAATCACAATAGCAGACTGTGTACTGGAAGGATTTCCAAATAAGCCATTACCATTGGGCATGACCAGGTGATTGCGATCCCATACGCTAATTCCATCCGTATAAAAAAGTAATCCGCCACAGGCATCTGAGATAGCAGAGCAGCCTTCTATAGTGTTTAGTTGTCCTATGTTATTAGTTACAGGAACGCCCGTATTAAAATCAATCCCTGCATTAGAACCAAAAAACCACCAATTAGCTTGATTTTGTGACACTACAGGAAGAGCTAGCAGCAGTAGGAAGATGGAAACAAATTTTCTCACACTTTAAAAATATAGAAATAAATTAATACGATCGTTACTATTCAGATTAATTCATTTTTACCATTCTGAATATGTCGATGCCTAATTTGTGGTGTATGGAAAGCCTGTCATTAAAAATGCCCGCTATAAAGCAGGCATTTTTAATAAAATAATTCATCTGATATTTAGATTTGAACTCTCCAGCCATGACGATCTTCAGCACGATTGTATTGAATATCTTTTAAAGCTTTCATCAATTGAGCAGCATAGGAATTTGTTAATACAGGAAGTTCGTATTTGAAATCTTCATGCTTATACCCTTTAATAGGAACAATCACCGCGGCAGTTCCACTACCAAAGATTTCTTTAAGAGTTCCATCATTAGAAGCTTCTTTTAATTCCTTAACAGAAACACGTCTTTCTTCAACAGTAATACCGTGATCTTTTGCCATTTGTATCACACTTCTACGGGTAACCCCGTTAAGAATACGGTCATTATGAGGCGCAGTGAGTAATGTGTCTCCTATTCGTACGAATATGTTCATGGTACCAGCTTCCTCCAAGTATTCATGAGAAGCAGCATCAGTCCATATAATTTGTTGATATCCTTCTTGAATCGCAAGGTTGTTTGGGTAGAAACTAGCCGCATAATTTCCAGCAGCTTTTGCATAACCTACTCCGCCATTGGCTGCTCTAGAAAATTCTGAGGCGATAACAACACGTACATCTCCTTTGTAATAAGCAAATGCAGGGGACATGATGATCATGAATTTATATTCTGTTGAAGGTGCTGCAGCAACACCATTTTCACTGGCTATCATAAATGGTCTTAGGTAAAGTGATAATCCCTCACCGTATCGTACCCATTCTTTATCAAGATTCACAAGTTTCTTAAGACCTTCTATAAAGATTTCCTCAGGAACTTGTGGCATAGCAAGACGTTTAGCACTTTCATTAAAACGTTTCCAATTGTCTTCTGGTCTGAAAAGAAATACTTCTCCAGTAGAATCTTTAAAAGCTTTCATCCCTTCAAAAATGGCCTGACCGTAATGAAATACCTTACAGCTAGGTTCAATTTGAATAGGGCCATAAGGTTTTATCTCTGCGGTCTTCCATGATCCATTGCTCCAAGTACATTCTAGCATGTGGTCTGTAAAAGTCTTGCCGAAGGTTAAATTATCAAAATCAATCTTGCTGATTTTTGATTCTTTTACCTTATCTATAACGATTTCGTGAGTAGGAGTCATGCTGGTTTATTTTTTTTGCAAATATACTTCATTAGGACTAGGAATAAATGCAAACGAATTCCTAAATTTGTTTAAATTATAAACTTATGAAACAGTTCATTATAGCAGTATTTGCATTTTTTTTATTGATAGGATGCAAAGAACAGAAACAAGAAGAAGAAATGCCGGCTATTAATGACGAGCAAGTTCAAGAAATGGCTTTTATGGATTACGGCGCTGAGTTTTCTAACAATGACGTTATCGATGCTATGGAATTAGGAGCTATGTATAAGACTATGAAAGTAGGCGACACCACAGCAGTAAAAGTAAAAGGAATTATTGCAGAGGTATGCGTAAATAAAGGATGCTGGATTAAAATGCCAGTAGGAGATGCTTCAGCGACAGTTAAATTTAAAGATTATGGTTTTTTCCTTCCTAAGAATGGTCAAGGAAAAGAAGTTATTTTAAATGGAAAAGCATTTAAAAACATTACTCCTGTAGAAGAATTACGTCACTATGCTGAAGATGCTGGAAAATCTAAAGAAGAAGTTGCAGCAATTACAGAAGAAGAAGTTACTTTAAGCTTTGTTGCAGATGGTGCTCTTGTGGAGAAGTTTGACAATCCAGATGTAGAAGAAGCTGCAAAAACAGAAGAATAAATGAAGCGTGAGATCATAACTACAGGCGATGGATCAAAAACCATTCACATGCCCGATCTCAACGAGCAATACCATTCCAAACACGGCGCCTTGCAAGAGGCGCTTCATGTTTTTATAGAAATGGGTTTAGAACATTTCTTAAAAGTCACAAATTCCCAAGCTGACTTGAGCTCTTTAAAGGGAAAGCGTTATTTTCACTTGGAGCCCCTTCAGATTCTTGAGTACGGTTTTGGAACTGGTCTTAATGCTATGCTCACGGCTCAGCAGGAATATCATATACCTATGGTTTATACCGCAGTAGAGGCTTTTCCTATCAATGAGGAAGAAGTTCTCGAGATGGATTACGGTCAGTTTTTAAAAGACCAGCCATTGTATGAAGCTCTGCATCAATCTGGCTGGGAGGAAAATCAAGAGATTACATCACATTTCACCTTGTGTAAACAGCAAAAAACTTTTGAAAAAATTGAAAATAAGGATCAATTTGACTTGATCTATTTTGATGCTTTTGGTCCGCGTACCCAACCAGAATTATGGACAGAGGCTATTTTTAACGCTGCATATAAGGCATTAAAGAATGGTGGTGTTTTAACCACTTATTGTGCCGCCGGGCAGGTGCGACGCAATATGCAAATTGCTGGATTTATGGTAGAGCGTTTGCCAGGACCACCGGGAAAAAGAGAAATGCTTAGAGCTACTAAGAAATAAGAATCAGGATGGTAAAAAAGAACAATTCATTTCAATATCCAAATACGTGGGATTGATCAATTTAACCGCCTTTATTTAAAAGCATTGTTTAGAACTTATCTAATAATCCCTTAACTTAAGTATTATCCATCCTATCAAATTTTGTATTCGATAGAGAAAATTGGATGATCATCATCAATCATTTAGCAAATACTTAAGGTGAGAACTTTACAAGTACTGCTATATTTGTAAAAATCATAAATTTTTATGTCCAAAGAAGTAAGAGAACAAGAACCGCAATTATTATGGAATCATTTTGCAGATTTAAATGCTGTTCCACGACCTTCTAAAAAAGAAGAGCGTGTTCGTGCATTTATGGTAGCATTTGGTAAATCACTTGACCTCGAAGTGATAGAGGATGCCATAGGTAATGTGATTATTAGAAAACCTGCTACTTCAGGAATGGAGGACCGCGAGAGTATCATCATGCAATCTCACCTAGACATGGTGCATCAAAAGAATAATGATACCGACTTCGATTTTCTAACCCAAGGAATTGACATGTTTGTTAAAGGGGACATTATCAAAGCTAGAGGTACTACTTTAGGAGCAGATAACGGTATAGGAGTCGCCGCAATCATGGCGGTACTTTCCTCAAAAGATATAGCACATCCAGCTATAGAAGCCTTGTTTACTATAGACGAAGAAACGGGAATGACCGGAGCAAAGGAACTAGATAAAACTATTCTTACTTCAAAAATTCTATTGAACTTAGATACAGAAGAAGATGACGAGATAGACATAGGTTGTGCCGGTGGCGTAGATGTTACAGCAACTAAAAGTTATGCATTAGATACTGTTTCTAATGAGTATGTCTCTAAAAAAATTACGGTAAAAGGTCTTAACGGTGGTCATAGTGGTATGGACATTATTAAAGGATTGGGTAATGCAAATAAAATGATCACGCGTCTTGTAGATTCCATGCAAAAGAAAGGCGCTGTTCATTTTCAGTCCTTGAATGGCGGTAGTTTAAGAAATGCCATACCTCGTGAAGCTGCTGCTGTTGTTAGCTTTCGCGAAAGCGATAACGATTCCATTATTAAGACATTTAATAATTGTAAAGAGGCTATTCTAGACGAATATAAATCTCTAGAAGAAAACCTTAGTATCACCATAGAGGCTGCAGATAAGGGTAAAGTCCTTACTGAAAGCGATAGCCGTGATTTAGTATATTGCTTATTAGGAATTTATAATGGAGTGTACCGTATGAGTCCAGATATAGATGGTCTTGTAGAAACTTCTAACAACTTAGCTCGAGTAACTTTAGAAAACGGGGAATTGCAGATTGCTTGTTTGACAAGATCTTCTGTAAAAAGTTCTAAGACCGATCTTTCTTCCAGTATTGTTGCTGTAATGAAGCTTGCAAAAATGGAAACCAAACTCTCTGGTAATTATCCAGGATGGCAACCTAATGCGAGCAGTGCCATGTTAGATATTACCAAAGCAAAATATACAGAACTGTTCGATCATCAACCTAGAGTAGTAGCCTGTCACGCAGGACTAGAATGTGGTCTTTTAGGAGAGCGTTATCCAGGGCTGGACATGATTTCCTTTGGGCCCAATATAAGAAGAGCACACAGTCCAGATGAGTATGTAGAAATCACATCAGTGCAGAAGTTTTGGAAGCTTCTTTTAGAAGTTTTAAAAGAGATTCCTAAAACTTAGTCGTTTTATAGAATATACTAAAGCTCTTGAGAAATCAAGAGTTTTTTTTTGTTAGGACATTAAACAAGCAACTATAGCTCCAAGGGGCATTGATTTGTAATTCCAGAAAAATGATAGTTCCAAATTTGTCTGGAATCTAACAGTACGACTTTTGGATGAATAGAAAATTACTACTCAAACCTAAACTCTATCTTCCCATTCTCAAAAACGACATTTTTGGAAGGAAAAATGCTTTGTAATTGGTTAGAAGCTATAAAATCGACGGTAGATTGATGGGTAATGTTACCTTTATGTATGCTCACGACTTCATCGCTTAAGGACATGGCAAGTTGGATTTCGTGCGTGGCATAAATAATTGTTTTTCCCTTTTCATGACAGTAATCTCTCAATAGCAGTAGCAAATCGGCTTTGTGATTGATGTCGAGGTGGCTGGTAGGCTCATCCATAAGTATGTATTCCGTGTCTTGAACGATAGCTCTGGCAATTAAAACTCGTTGCAACTGGCCATCACTCAAGGTCCCTGCTCTTCGGTTTTCCAATCCTTTAAGATCAAAACTCTCTAAGACTTCATTGATGATTTCACGGTCTGCATCACTAAGCTTTCCTATATAGTTGGTGTAGGGCGCGCGACTTAATTCTAATAATTCTCTAACACTTAAGAAGAAGCTAAAAGCCCTTTCGGTCAGTACTATCGAGATAAATCGGGAACGTTCTAGTGCGTTATAATCCCTCCAGTTTTGATTTTCTAAGAGCACCTTTCCGTTGATGAGGTGTTGCCCACTAGCTATGGCTCTTAATAAAGTAGATTTCCCTGATCCATTGGCTCCTATAATGGATATGAGTTTCGCTTTCGCGAAAGCGAGATCGCCAGCATACTCAGCCACAACACAATGGCCATATCCTACCTGTATGTTTTCTAGTTGAATCATTAAAAGTGTAAATTACGTTTTCTCATGATGAGCCAGATGATTAGTGGCGCACCTAGTAACGAGGTCACTGCGTTAATAGGTAAGGAATAGTTGGAAAATGGCAGTTGTGATACCAGATCGCAAAAGAGGAGGAGAGTGGCCCCTAATAATAAGACGGTAGGGATTAATATTTTGTGATTCACTGTAGGTAATAAGAGTCGGGCTAAATGTGGTACAGCAAGACCTATAAAAGCAATAGGCCCAGCAAAAGCAGTAATACTACCTGCGAGAATACTGGTAATTATAATGATGATCCAACGTGTTTTCTTAATATTGATTCCTAGACTAAGCGCATAACTTTCTCCTAATAACAAAGCATTCAATGGTTTGATGATCCAAAGTAATAAGAACATAGCAATTACAAACAACAAAACTATAATTAGTAAATCATCCCAATTGATACTTCCTAAACTTCCTAAAGACCAAAATACATAACGCTGCAATTCTTCACTACTGCTGAAGTAACTTAAAATACCTACCACGGCGCTGCTCAAACTACCAACCATCAATCCTACAATCAATAAACCCATAGTGTCTTTGATTCTAAGCGACATGAGAATAATCAATAATAATACGGCTAGACTTCCTACAACGCTTGCTGTAATGATCCCGAAACCAGAAATAGCGCCTATTCCTAGAGCTGTTGCGCCCATAATAACCAGTGCCACGCCTAATCCTGCGCCACTAGAAATACCGAGAACAAAAGGACCCGCCAGTGGGTTCCTAAAGAGCGTTTGCATGAGTAATCCTGCAATGGCAAGTCCAGCACCAGTAAGCACTGCCATGACTGCACGAGGCAATCTCAAATCAGTGATGATGTATCGTAATGTTGTACTTGTTTCTGGGTTTTCAAGGCCTAATAAGGCATCCAAAACCTGTTGAGGTCTTATATAAACGGTACCTAAACAAATGTCTGCTATAAAGAAGACTAAGAGCAGGGTACTGAGTATGATGAATTGTTTTCTCAAAGGGATAATGATAATCTCAATTTTTAAATAAAAAACGAAGGTAAGGTAGAAAGGAGCATCAGACTTTTTTATTAGGGGCTATTGTTTTCTTTAGCGATGTAACCTATATAAAGGGACTGCCTTTAAATTATAGGCGACCTATTGTTATAGAGCTTCAAATGGAACTACCAATTTTCAACAAAAAAACGCCCATTGATTTAAACATATGTTCAAAACACTGGGTGTTTTAAGGTACATATTTAATTTGTTTTTATGGGATTAATTGCTAGAACTCAGATCTACATTTAGTAGTTGCACGATACCAGTTCTGTCGTAATAAGAAAAAACCTTTTGTATTTTATCATCATCGTTAAAAGAGAAAACGATGTGTTGTCTTACAATTGTAGAACCAGCCTTACCATAAATAGTAACGTCACCATAGTACAGTACGACAACACCAACGACATTATATTGATCAGTTGATTTGTTAGTTTTAAGAGGCATAAAATCAGAGTTGTAGAATTGCATGCTTTCCACACCAGAAGTTTCCCTCCAATTTTTCCAAAAGTTGATCACATTTTCCTTTCCCTTAATAATGGAACGTGTTTCCATACCTCCATTAGGCCAGTACCATTGGACATCATTAGCAAAGTAAGTCCCTAATCCATCAAAGTTAAAGTCTTGCATGACATTCAAACTTTCTTGCACAATATCAGCATATTTTTGAGATGCTGCTTCAACTGCTGGTTGTTCTATTGTTACTTCGGCTACTTCATTTTCTTTTGTTTCTAAACAAGAAATTAAAAAAACAGAACTAAATAACAGTCCTAATGGTAACCTGAATTTTCTAGTTATCGTTTTCATTTTGTTTCCTTTTGAATAACAGTAACTTAAAGGTACTCTTTTTAAATTTATCAGTTTAAAAGAAAAGGTTTACCTGAAGGCAAATATTAATTTATCAATCATTAGAAAAGTTTAAAAGTCATATTTCAAAAAGAGTTTAAAACAAAACTTTGAAGCCATACCGCCAGTTCAATCAGCCTTATTCAAGTAATCAGCTAAAAATACACCTGTACTCGCGCAAGCTTGTAACAAATAACCACCAGTAGGCGCATCCCAATCCAACATTTCTCCGATACAAAATTGATGAGGTAGTTTTTTAAGTTCAAAATTGGTTGATACTGCGTTGAGATGTATACCGCCAACGGTTGAAATAGCCTCGTCTAAAGTTGTTGTGCTTTTTATTTCTAAAGAGAATTTTTTAATGTTTTCAGCTAATAAAGCGGTATCTAAATAAGACTCTTTAGAGAGGTACATTTTTAATAAATCAATGGCAGGAGCACTCAATCTGAGCTCTTTTTTCAGAACATCTGTAGTAGATCGATACGTAGACAATTTTATTTTAGAATAAACTTTTTCTAAAGTTAATGACGGTTTAAAATCTATATAAACAGTCGCACTTGAATTTGCTTGTAATTGTTTTCTTATTTGCGGACTCAGTCCATATATAGCGTTTCCTTCTATTCCATATGTGGTAATAACCGCTTCTCCTTTTTGAATGACATTATTGCAAGAAACAGCAATGTTTTTCAGAGGAATTCCTTCATTCTTTTTTATAAAATTAGTTTTCCAATTGATGTGATAACCGCAATTGGACGCTTGAAAAGCCTTGGTATGTATTCCCTTTTTTGAAAAAGTATCCAGCCAGCCTCCATCAGAGCCTGTGACTTTCCAGCTTGAGCCACCTAAGGAAAACACCGTATAATCTGCTGCTATAGAATGGTTATTGATCATAGCATTTCCATAATGATCCCAATCAGAAAAAGTATGCTCATATTTCATAACGACATCCTTTTCTGTAAGGTGTTTGAGAATTGCGTTAAGTACTTCAATAGGTTTGACACCTTCTTTTGGGTATACTCTTTTACTACTTCCTATATAAGTGGGGATACCTATTTGATCGAGCCAATTTCTAAAATCAGTATTGCTAAAATGACAAAGGGCGCTTGCCAAAAAATCGTCTGGTGTATACCTATGGATCAATTGCTCCACAGCTTCAGAATGCGTTAGATTAAAACCTCCTTTACCAGCAACTAAAAATTTACGACCTGAAGTTTTGTTTTTCTCATAAATGGTAACCGTGAACTTTTCAGCATCTAAAAAAGCAGCAAGTAAAAAAGCTGCTGGTCCACCACCAATAATCGCAACTTTTTTTTTCATAACGTAAGGTACTAGATATTAGAAAATCAGAAATATTTTAAGTGTCTTTTGTTATAGATTAATCTCTCAGGGGTTTAAAGAAATACAACTCGTGATCCAGAAGTAGCTCTGGGTGTAGTATTTTAACAAGGTCTTTTAAAACCAGATCTGGTCTCATGCTGGCTTCTTCGTAATAAGTCACGCCGCCCTTTGCACCTATAGTAAGTGCGTGAGTATACACCTGTTTGTTTTTAAAAGCATCAAAAAGAGCGTAGGATTTATTATCTGCTAACATTTTAGAATAACTGGTGTATTGTGCAGGTGCAATCCAGTAAGTGGCTTTACGACCGTCTATCAGTACTTTTTCTATGTTATAGGCTAGTGAGCCATTTCCTTCTGTTGCGGCATAAATATAGTCTGCTCCTGCGTCTTTTAAAATTTTCCCTTGCCAAGAGTTTCCGTAAGGCAAATACCATTGATCCTTCCAAGTCGCGCCACTTAATACTTGTGGCTTCTCCACATTTTCAATATGTTTCAAAGTGTTTAAATATTCCTTTTCTATAGCATTAAAAATACTGTCGGCTTCCTTTTCTTTACCGTACAACACTCCAAAAAGCTTGATCCACTCTGCTTTTCCTAATGGATGTTCTTCTACCCATTCCCCATTGTAGAGCACCGGAATACCAGCTTCTTCTATTTTTTGATAGGTAGGATTACTGTCATCGATGCTAAAACCCATTACCAAGTCTGGCTCCAGTAGTATAGTGCTTTCTACATTCATGAGTTGATTGGTTCCCAGTTCTTTTACTTTTCCAGTTTCGATTAAAGCTCTTATCTCTGGAGCGCTGATATAATCGGTACCTGGAAAACCAGTCAAGGATTTTTCTTCTCCTAATAACACTAGTGGCGGGATATGAGTAGTGGAAGTCAGGACTATATTTTCTATAGGAATTGGAATTGTTATTGGTGCATCTGCTTCTTGAACTAATTCCCTTCCTTGATTTTTAATCAGTTTAAAAGGGTAATTCACAGTACTTTCTGGCCATGGGTTCTTTATGGTCACGTAGTAACCGGTCTCGGTAGTTTGAATTTGGAAACCATGGGCATAATTGATCTCGATCTCTTGGTAGGTAGCACCTTCAGATCTTTCCGGTGTGTTTTTAACGATTTTGTTCTCGTTTTTACAAGATGCTAATACAGAGCAACAAATAAGAAGGTATAGAAAGGTCTTTTTCATGAGTCTTCAAAAGTAGCAATAATGATGGGTTTGAATGGCTTTCTTTCTGATTTTGATAATTTTCTTCTGTTTTTAAGTTTCTAGGGATGTTTTAATAGTACTTTCGCAGCTTTAAATATGGTTTTTTTAGTTGGATGGAAGTTAGGCTTTCGCGAAAGCAAAAAAATTAAAAGGGAATCTAGTGCAATTCTAGAGCTGTTCCCGCAACTGTAAACAAAATGTCTCTTTACATAGAGGCATCCTATTTTTGATAGGATAAAATCAATACGGCCACTGAGTCCAGGACTTGGGAAGGCGATTTTATTTTGAAGTCAGGAGACCTGCCACATTTTAAAATAAATTATTGTTCATCTTCGGGATAGAGATAGCGATGAGTTTTATGATAATGCTGGTGGGTACTGAACTTAATTCAGCACTGCCTGCATCGAGACCTTTTTTGATCGTTGTATCAATAGGATTATTATACCTGCTCCTCAAATTTCCTTTCCGAGCCTAAAAACCTAAAAATGAAAAAACAAATCATCGCCTGGAGCGCTATGATTGCAGTAGCTGTGTCGGGAAATGCACAAGTAGATTCTACTGCAACAAAACTGGAAGAAGTAATCGTTACGGCTTCGTCAAAATTTGATTTACAACGCAAAGACAGTGGTAAACCTGTCATTAAAATTACCAGAGCAGACATTGAAGCCCAGCGTGCATCGAGTATTGCAGACCTTCTAAATCAGTATGCAGGTATAGAGATTAATGGTGCTAGAAGCAATGCTGGACAGAATCAAAGCTTCTTTGTAAGAGGAGGGAACAGCCGGCAGGTTTCTATCTTAATAGATGGTGCACAAGTAAACGACCCCAGTAATATTTCTAGTGAGTTTGACTTAAGGTTAGTAGATCTCGATCAGATTGAAGAAATCGAAATTTTGAAAGGAGCTGCGAGTACACTTTATGGTGCTAATGCCAGTACCGCTGTTATCAATATTAAATTGCGTAAAGCACCTGTATCTGGTGTACGCGTTAACATAGCTTCTTTTGTAGGGACCAATAACAGTAGCCAGCAAAACACTTCTGGAATAGACGAGTACAACAATAGTGTACAACTACAAGGAACTGCTAAAAATGGTCTTACTTATGGAGTAGGGTTGAATCATCAAAGTACCAACGGACTCAGTGCTGCAGAAAGTGCTGACGAAAACGAAGTATTTGACGCTGACCAATTTGACCGCGTTAATCTTTTAAGTCGCATAGGTTATAACAACCATAAGGACTTCAAATTGAGCAGTTACTTATCTTTTGATGAGTACGTGGCAGAGTTTGATAATGGAGCCTTTGCAGATGGCGATAATGAGACTTATAGCCGTCAAATACGATGGGGAACGAACATGAACTGGAAGTACTCTGAGAAAGGAGAACTGGTTTATGCTGATGTCAGTACGCATACTCGTAGAGATAACAGGAGCAATTTTCCCTCTCTCTTCAATGCAGACGGATATTCTTTAGATCTTTATAATAAATATACGTTTGACTTATCTGAAGATTCTAGTTTAAAAACCATTCTAGGTTTTAACTTCAATAACCAGACCTATGAAGATTTTAGTATTCCATTCGGTAGTACGGCATTCGTGCAAAATGCCGATACGGACGAGGTAAATTTCCAGATTTATGACCCTTATTTTAATGTGGTCTATTTGAGTGGTACAGGCTTTAATGTAAATGCTGGAGCACGATATAATATGCACAGTAATTATGATGGGAAGTTGGTTTATAATTTAAATCCGTCGTACCGTTTTAAAGTAGGAGAAAATATATTTAAGGCCTATGCGAGTTATAGTACTGCTTATATCACGCCATCGTTGTTTCAATTATATGCGAGCGGTTTTGGAAATGAAGACTTAGCACCAGAAGAAAATGCAACTTTAGAAGCTGGAGTTTCATGGAGTAAAGACCAAACAAGTATCGGGCTTAGTGTTTTCCAACGGGAAGAAAATAATTTGGTTCAGTTTGTTACTATTGACCCAGTCAATTTTATATTTCAATATCAAAATGTGCAGGAACAATTGACCGCTAGAGGAGTGGAAATTATGGGGCAAACTATTTTATTTGAAAGATTAAACTTAACAGCCAACTACTCTTTCACTGAAAGAGATAATGTACCTCAATTGAGACGTATTCCTAAACATAAAGTAAACGCTAGTGCTAGAATAGAGGCTTTTGAAGGTGCTTTTTTAACAGCGAGATATCAATACAATCACCAACGAGCAGATGCGTTTTTTGACCTCAATACTTTTAGTACACAAAACGTAGAGTTAGAAAGCTACCAATTAGTGGATCTCGATGCGACTTATAAATTAAATTCTAAAGAAGTAACCTTTTTTCTAGGGGTATCTAATGTACTGGACGAGGATTTTCAAGAAGCAGTAGGTTTTCAAACCAGAGGGCGCAATTATAAAGTAGGAGTTCGCCTAGGGTTTTAAGAAAAAGGCGCTTATAAACGATCAAATAGTAGGCTAGCACCCCTATTTTATTAGAAAACCTAAATCAATATCCAAATAACCACTGAAAGAAATTTTAGTGGTTATTTATTTTTGCAGTCCAAACTTAATCGCAACGAGAAGCAAAATAAAAGAGATGAACCCAAGAAGCACCCAGAATACACCTTTATAATTTTTCTTATGCAACTTTTTATCTTGGAGATACATGAATGAAATAATCACAACAAATACGATAAAAAAACCTATTCCAAAATAAATTTGACCGCTGCTAAACATAGGATCTTTTACAACTAGTGGAAATACATTCATAGAAAACTTATTTTTACAAAATTACAAACCAATACTAGCAAAAGCACCATAGATATGAAGAAACAAATAGAAAGTGTCCATAAATTTCACACTGTCTTTAAACTAGGTATGAATAATAATCCTGTTGCCCATATAACAGAGCGCCGCAACCAATTGCGCTTTGAATTGATGAAAGAAGAAAATGAAGAGTATCTAGAAGCTGCTCAAAATAACGACCTTGTTGAAGTGGCAGATGCGTTGGGGGATATGCTGTATATCCTTTGTGGAACTATTATAGAACACGGAATGCAGGATGTTATAGAAGAAGTCTTTGATGAAATCCAGCGATCCAACATGTCTAAATTAGGAGCAGACGGACTACCCACATATCGTGAAGATGGAAAAGTACTCAAAGGACCTTCTTATTTTAAACCTAATTTTGAAGAGATCCTTAACAAAGCCCTCAAATAATTATATCAAAATAAGATTTGTTTTTATGCCGTTTTCGCGCCAGCTGTGCAGATCTATTAAAATACAAAAGCGAGTTATTTTTCAATAACTCGCTTTTATTATTTAGGAACCAGTTGGGATTATCGTTTTAAAGCAAAGTGGCCTTTAAAACTACGCCCGTCAGCTAATTCTACTAAGTACCAGTAATCACTGGATGGCATAGGAGCTCCATTATAAGTTCCGTCCCATCCTCGACCCGTAGCGCTTACTTGTTTTAATAATTTACCGTGACGGTCAAAAATATAGATGCTCGCGTCAGGAATGGTTTCTACCGCAATGACTTGCCAGGTATCGTGATACCCATCTTGATTAGGAGTAAAATAAGGAGGTCCGCCTATGATGACAGCACTCATAGATACGGTTCCACAACCGTTTTTATCTTTTACATAGATGGTATAGAATCCTGGATACAGATTATTAAATCGCTGGCTGTCTTGATACACGAAGTCATCTAATGAGAATTCGTAATCACCACTTCCAGTGACAATCGCAGTTAGTGTGTTGGTATTCACTTCAAACTGTCCTACATCGATTCGTTCAATTACCGCTACATCAGACTCCACAACCGTTACTGTTGCCGTACTGTCACAACCATCGCTGTTGGTTACCGTTACCGTATAATCGCCACCAGAAGCAACATCAATAGTTTGTGTTGTTTCCCCAGTAGACCACAGGTAGCTAGAGAATCCTGGGCCAGCGTCAATTGTTTCGGCAACACCTGCACAAATAGTATAAGGTCCTTGGTCAGCAATAACAGGTCGTGCAAATACTTCTATTCTAAAAGTAGATAGGTCATAACAATCTTGATGAGCAGCATTCTCTATTCTTGCATAAATAGTTTGTGTTCTAGAAGTATTGGTATAAGGAAAACTCAAAGCATTGACATCATTGTCAGCATCTGTTGCATTGCTGTGATACGTCACATTGAAGTCCGTTGTACTTTGACCGTTATAGATCGCAGCATCTTGTGTACTGAAGTCAAATTCTTCAAAACCATCGTTACTGATGTCATCACAACCTACCACGTCAGTTCCAGTTCCTGCCGTAGGCTGTTCACTTACGGTTAAGGTAAAACTGGTCGTATCAAAACAAACCGGATTTGAGATTGCTTCTATTCTCACAAAAATAGTTTCTGGAGTAATGCTGTCACTTGCATAAGAAGTAGCTAACGCAGCAGTATTCATGTTGGCATCATTTTGTGATGGGTGGAAGGTGATATTGAAATCACTGGAGTTTTGTCCAGTTAATACTTGGCTATTTGCCATGCTTAAATCAAATACCTCAGAGCCATCATTTCCAGGATCATCACAAGTAATCATATCCAATACTGGATTTGCCGTAGGAGTAGGACTGATCACAAATCTAAAAGTAGTTGTCGTGTAACAGCTATCATTATCAGCATTATCTATTCTAGCAAATAGATTAGGTGTGGTGCTGGTCACTGCATAAGGACTGGACAATGGACTTGCATTAGCATTAGCATCTGCTTGAGAGGCGTGATAGGTCACATTAAAACTAGGGTTGGTCTGTCCATCGAGGATCGCACTATCAAACTGAGATAAGTCCACATCTTCTGTTCCATCGTTAGACGGATCATCACACACAATAATATCTGCTGGAGTTCCTGCAAGTGGTAATGGGTCTACAAATAGATCAATTACAGCAGTGTCGTAACAGCTGTTATTGGCATTGGTCTGTATTCTTACAAAAAGCGTCGCAGAACCACTATTGTAAATAGTAGGTAACGGAGTTGCTCCACCAGTACTTCCCAAATCAGCATCTGCTTGTGAAGTAAAGTATGCTATGGTAAAGTTAGCGGCGTTTTGAGTTCCTAAAACTTGACTGTCTTGAGTACTAAGGTCAAAATCTTCTAGCCCGTCGTTACTAGCATCATCACAAATACGGTATTCGGCAACGTTGTTGGCCACTGCTTGCTCATTAAGGATGATCGTGATAGGAGTGGTATTGTAACAGGTTTGATTATCTGTATTGTCTATTCTTGCAACTATGGTCGTTGTACCTGTCGTAATATTGAAAGGACTCGTAAGTCCCGGAGCGTCAGCATCAGCATCTGCTTGATTCAAGTGGTAAGACACTGCAAAAGTAGAAGTAGTTTGTCCATTTAATACAGCAGCGTCAAATTGTGAAAGCGCAATATCTTCGGTCCCGTCATTACTAGCATCATCACAAATAATCAAATCTGCTGGAGTTGTTGCTAGGGGTAAATCATCGACTACAAGATTAAAACTTGTGGTATTATAACAAGTGGCATTGGCTGCAGTTTCGATACGCACAAATACAGTTTCGCCACTACTGTTATAAGAAGTTGGCAGCGGACTTGCTCCTCCGGCACTTCCCAAATCGGCATCAGCTTGAGAAGTAAAATATTCGATATTGAAGTTTGCTGGGTTTTGAGTGAGCAGGACTTCTGTATCTCTGCTACTCAGATCAAAGTCTTCTACACCGTCATTACCTGTATCACAAATACGGTATTCACTAACTGGATTAGCTAATGCTTGCTCGTTGAGAATGATATTGATAGCAGTGGTATCAAAACAAGTTTGATTATCGCTATTGTCTATTCTTGCAACTATGGTCGTTGTACCTGTCGTAATAGTGAAAGGACTCGTAAGTCCCGGAGCGTCAGCATCAGCATCTGCTTGATTCAAGTGGTAAGACACTACAAAAGTAGGAGTAGTTTGTCCGTTTAAAATAGTGGTATCAAATTGTGAAAGCGCAATATCTTCAGTCCCATCATTACTAGCATCATCACAAATAATCAAATCTGCTGGAGCTGTTGCTAGTGGGAGATCATCTACAATGATATCAAATGATGTGGTATCAAAACAGTCGGTATTGGCATTATTTTCTATACGTGCATACATGATTTGTCCAGCACTACTATAAAGGTTGCTTACAGGAGTCGCCCCACCTACAGATCCTAAATCAGCATCTGCTGGAGAGGTGAAGTATTCTATATTGAAATCGGCTGGGTTTTGAGTGAGAAGAATTTCAGGATTTATAGAAACCAGATCAAAGACTTCAGAATTATTGTTAGAGGGATCATCACATAACCTATAGGTCGCTACTGGATGAGCTATTGGTTGTGTATCTAAGGTCACTATAAATGAAGTGGTATCAAAACAAGGCTCGTTATTTAGGTTATCAATACGAGCAAAGAATGTTGTTGTTGCTGTAAGGTCAAATGGGGATGCTTGATCGTTTGCACCAGTATCAGCGTCAGCTTGATTTAAGTGATAGGTAATCACATAATCGGTATTTGTCTGAGCAGCAATTACCTCGCTATCAAAGTCAGTTAAAAGTATGATTTCAGAGCTATCATTTCCTGCATCACAGACTGCGGTATTCATTACTGGATTTGCAATAGGAGTATCCCAAACAAATACATCTACTTCAGTAGAGGAAGTACAACCACTAGGACTGTTATCTTGAAGTCTAATAAAAACTCGTTCGGTATTTACCGTAACGTTAGTGTAGGTTGCTGGATTTGGGATAGGGTTCATTCCAGTTCCTGCTTCAGCGGCAGTATTGTGATAAGTAATGGTAAATGCACTGGCAGGTAAACCATTTAGGACTTCTGTTTCTGTAGAGGTCAAATCAAAAGTAGAGAAACCATCATTGTTATCGTCACAATTATTTAAATTCATAGGTCTTGTGGCACCAGCACCACTGGCAACTATTACATCAAAGAACCCGGTATCAAAACACAATCTAGAAATAGCATTTAAATTATTCGTAATCCTTGTGTATACGGTTGTAGTACCCAAAGGAAAATCATAAGGTAAAGTAATAGCCCCTACATTATTGTCTGCTTGATTCTGAGTTAAGAAATAAGCAACTAAATAGCTAGGGTTGGTTTGCATGTTGAGTACTTGAGGAGTTTCTACTACATCAAGATCTCTGCTTTCTATTCCATCTCCATCACTATCACATAGAAAAACGTCAGCCACCGTATTGGAAATAGGGTTGGAATAAATGGTAATATCTGAGGTTGCTGTAAATCTAAAGCCACCATTACGGACTATTAAGGTAACGGTATAAACTCCAGGAGCAGGAAAGGTATGGATGGGATTTAATACAGTACTAGTTGGGCTACCATCGCCAAAATTCCAAGTTACTGTTGAAGTAATACAGAAATCTGTCGTGGAGGCTTCAAATTGTACAGGAGTTTGATCACAAAAATTCACTTGATTGATGGAACCACCACTAGCACTTCCAGCAGGAAACGAACTAAAAGAAGGTTCAAAAAAGGAAGTGATAAAAGGAGGTAATCCTTCTCGAGAATTATTATTTAGAGCCACCCCATCATCAGTATAAGCAGCTCCAACGCCAACGACATCTGGGTTTCTTACAACTCCTAACCAGTTTTGACATACTCTGGCATGGTAAATTTTACCGTCGATTCCCAATTGTAAGGCACCTCGACCGCTATTTGCTCCTGTCGCAGCAAGTGCAAAAGGCGTAGAATTCCATCCACCACCACTATTGATGTTGTATTGAAGTATATCTCGTGTGTTAGTAGCTCCACAACCATTTCCAGTATCATTGGAATTAGCATTTAAATAAACTAATTGAGAATTTGGAGAAAACTCCGTGCCATAAAATCTATTACGAGTACCTGGAGTAGTTAAAGCAATAGGGTTACTAACGACCCCAGTAGAATTATTAAAATCAGCCAGCCATGCAGTTCCAGGATTACCAATGGATGTGTTGGAGATTTTACGAGCATTTGGTGATAATCGGATATAACCTCGGGCATCAGTTAAGCTATTCGTTCCTGCAACTGTTGAGTTCACACCTCTTGATGGAAGTATGATACCACCAGCAGCTGGGTAGGAACTGTACACCCCATTATCAAAAGTTACAATCCAATAAAAATTACCGTTATCGCTTAAGGCTGCAGTTACCTTTTCTTGGGTGTTTTGTTGAATAAGTATGTCTCGTCGGCCCGGCATAACATCTCCAAGGCCTCCATTTAAGTTCATATCAACAATACTATAACGCAGACCAGCTCCTGAGCCAATGGTGACTAAAAAATACCTGCTCGTGCTGCCTAAATCTGGAATGATAATAGCTGATTGAGCACTAGAGGAGTTTCCAGAGAGTCCTGTTCCATTAGGCATAGGAAGACCATTTCTATTCCAAACCGTGCTTCCATCAGAATACATTTGTAGATTTCCACAAGAATCGGAGATAGAGCTACAACCTTCATCCGTATCTAAGCTACCAGCAGGAGCTGCTAAAGGAGCACCAGAATTAAAATCTACACTTGCAGTAGTTCCAAAAAACCACCAAGCGGCTTCTAGCTGGGCGAAGGCTATTATCGGAATAAATAAGAAACTAAGGAGGAATAGTTTTTTCATGACTTTTGTTTTGGAGTCCTAAAATAAGCTATTTTAATGGATTCCACGTACTGAACAAAAAGCCGATAAATAGTCTATTTAAAAGAGTTTAGGGTATAGAATTGTTCATTTATAAGTTATCCTTGAATGATAAAAATCGCTGGTCTTTTATGAAGTTCTGGAATTTGCTTTTTCCAAAGGTCTACAGTTAGGGTTTTTATAAATTCTGTCGGTAAACTGATATCGCAAGCGATGCATATTTTTGTATTTCCAGATAAAGACAGCAGCAGCTCTTCTAACATTTTGTTATTTCTATAAGGTGTTTCTATAAAAGATTGGGATTGCTGGTTTTTTATAGAACTGCTTTCAAGTTCTTTTATTTTCTTACGTCGTTCTTGCTTATCTATAGGCAAGTATCCATTAAAAGCAAAATTCTGACCGTTCAATCCGCTGGACATCATGGCCATAAGAATGGAACTAGGGCCAACAAGTGGCTGTACTCGTATTCCTTTTTCATGGGCGATAGCAATAACATCGGCACCAGGGTCTGCTATTCCAGGAACACCTGCTTCACTCATAAGGCCCATGTTTTTACCTTCTAAGCAGGGTTGCAGAAAGGCTGGTAATTCACTTTGTTCGGTAAATTTATTGATGGTTGAAAATTGTAAAGAAGGTTGCGATTTAGAGGGGTAAATACTTTTTATAAACCGTCTTGCTGTTTTTTCATTTTCTACAATATAATGATCTACCATTCCAACTACTTTTTTTACAGACAGCGGCAACACCTCTAAAGGACTTATGTCTCCTAAGGTTACTGGTATCAGAAATAATTTACCTTTTTCTTCCATGGTTTGAATTCTTGGTTAGTTTTGAATAGTGGTCTAGATTTTGCTCCTTTGTTTCCGGTAGGAAATCAAATTGTTTATAAATCAATGACTTGGTGTACTCTTTTATGTCTTAAGTAACTGCTTATAATATGAGTCACTTGCTTATTTCCATCAATAGGAGTTAATAGGCTTTTGAGCATGGAAGTATTTGTCATTTGTATTCTCAGACTAACAAATGCATAGCCTATGACTTTTCCTTCTTCTATAAGAATGACGCTGCGCTCGCTTGCCTCACGACCTCGATCTACAATAATCTTACTTTTCCCTAAGATGCTATATTTCTCTTTTACTTCGGCAATAATAGTTTGAGGAGATTTATTTTCTTCTTCTTGTTTTTCTAAAAAGGTAGTTCCAGATTTTGAAGAGGAAAAGCTGAGTATATAATTAGGGTTCTTTACAGCAGACTTTACTTGAAGCGTTGGATGATCTTGCTCATCTACTTGAACATATAATCCATGTGAGAAATTAGTTCTTTTAATCTTACCGTTTAAAAAAGGCTCGTGCTTTCTAACTTCTATAAATTCCTTTAAAATGGAAATTAATTCATTTCCAGTTTTTTCAAAAGTGACATCGGTTACTTGCTTTTGAATTTCTTTAGATTTTTTATTAGAGCCGGTAAAGAGTTGGGTAACTTTCTTCTTTACATTTTTACTTTTCCCTATATAAATAATTTCTCTACTAGAGTTATAGATGTAAAATACTCCTGTAGTGTTGGGGATGCTGTCTAGTATTACTTTAAGATTGGGTTCTATTTTTAAAGGTTTAAAGTATTTTAAACTTTGAGAAATGATCTTTTTATCGACATCTTTTTGAAGTAATAATTTAAACAACTTCACGGTAGCAAGTGCATCACCTGTTGCTCTGTGCCTATCGGTAATAGGAATCCCTAATGCTTTACTGAGTTTGCCCAGATTAAAACTTTTTTGTTCTGGTAGGAGGCTCTGTGCTAATTCTACCGTGCAAAGTGTAGGGCGCATGTAATCAAAGCCTAACCGGTCAAATTCTAATCGCAACATGCGGTGATCAAAATCGGCATTGTGCGCAACTAGAGTGACCCCTTCTGTGATTTCTATAATTCTCCTTGCTACTTCATAGAATTTAGGAGCGCGTTTTAACATGGCGTTATTAATACCAGTAAGTTTTACCACAAAAGGTTGAATTTCTTTTTCTGGATTTACTAAGCTTGCAAACTGATCTACTATTTCATGACCGTCAAATTTATAGATGGCGACTTCAGTAATCCCCTCTTCATTATACTTTCCACCGGTGGTTTCTACATCTACTATTGCGTACAATTCTCCATTTTTAAAAGACCATTAGGTCTATATTATGATGCGTAAGCTAATAAAAAAAAGCCGTGTTATAAACACGGCTTTAGGTAATTTATGCAACGACTTATTAAATCTTTGCACCATAAATCTTGCTGTAAAGGTCTTGGTAGCGTGCTTTAATATTTCTGCGTTTTAATTTAAGAGTAGGAGTGAGGTGCTCTGCCTCGATGGTCCACTCCTCAGGAGTGAGCTCAAAGGTTTTGATACGTTCCCATTTCCCAAACTTCTGGTTGTGTTCTTCAATTTCTCGTTGATATCTTGCAATAACTCTTTCATTATTGCACAAATCTTTCCAATTTTCAAAAGCAATTCCTTTGTGTTTTGCCCAATCGGTAAGAAATTGAAAATTAGGCTGTATAAAAGCTGCAGGCATTTTCTCTCCTTCACCTATCACCATAATTTGTTCGATAAAACGACTTTGTTTCATCATGTTTTCTATGAGTTGTGGTGCTACATACTTCCCACCAGAAGTCTTAAACATTTCCTTTTTACGATCGGTAATTTTAAGAAAGCCTTCAGAATCAATTTCACCTATATCTCCCGTATGGAAATAACCATTTTCATCAATGGCTTGTTTTGTTTTTTCTTCATCCCTATAATAACCCATCATGCGTTGCGGACCATTAATCATGATTTCTCCGTCCTCAGCGATAATGACATCAGTATGTGCAAGCATTTTACCAACAGTACCTATTTTAAAACCACCATCTCTCATATCATTAACAGAAATTACGGGACTTGTTTCTGTAAGTCCATAACCTTCCATTACAGGAACTCCTGCAGCGTTAAATATCCTTGCTAATCTAGGCTGTAAAGCTGCACTACCACTGGCAATAGCTTTTAAGTTACCGCCTAGGGCTTCCTGCCATTTAGAAAAGATTAATTTTTTAGCCAGACCTAGTTTTTTCTCGTACCACCATCCGTTTGCTCCGTAAGGTTCCCATTCGAGACCTAGTTCTACCGCCCAAAAGAATAGTCTTTTCTTGATACCGGTAAGATCAGCTCCTTTAGCAATAATTTTATCATACACCTTTTCTAACAATCTAGGTACAGCGCTCATTACTTCAGGAGAGATTTCTTTTAGGTTTTCTGAAATGGTCTCAAGAGACTCTGCAAAATAAATTCCAGTTCCTGTATACGTATACATGTATTGAAGCATGCGCTCGTATATATGACAAACAGGTAAAAAACTTAAAGCTTTTGATCTGCCTAATTCTAGAGGTAACCTACCAGCACTGGTCATGGCGTTACTAGAAATATTTTTATGAGATAGCATAACACCTTTAGGACGTCCAGTTGTTCCAGAGGTATATATTAAGGTAGCGAGATCTTCTACCTCAATAGCAGCCATGATATCTTCTAGCGCTGCTTGATTGCTGTCGTCTTTTCCTAATTCTTTAATCTCTTTCCAGCTTTTACAGCCTTTGATGTCTTCAAAGGAATACACCTCTACTAAAGAAGCTACCTGGTCTTTAATTTTCATGACTTTATCATAAACCTCTTGATCAGAAACAAAAACATGTTTTGATTCACTGTGGTTCAAGACATAAGCATAATCTTCTTCAGAAATAGTAGGATAGATAGGTACATCCTGGGCTCCAGTTTGCATAATTCCTATATCCATAATATTCCACTCGGTTCTGTTGGTGGTAGAAATGATAGCTATTTTATCATTCTTTTGAACTCCTAATCTCAATAGACCTCTAGAGACGGCATTTGCCTGCTCCACAAAGGACTGCGTAGAAGTTTTTATCCATTCACCCTTTACTTTTGAAACTAGTGCATCTTCCCGGGGGAATGTTTCTAGCTGATAATGAGGGAAGTCAAAAAGTCTTTTATATTGCATGGTCGATTATTTCGTAATGGCAAAGTAGTGAAACATTGGGAATTTTCAAATGCTCTTTTTACGATAATTATAATTTTATGGGTCTCGCTTTCGCGAAAGCGTAATTTTTAACAGTCTTATTCATCAAAAAAGCCCATTCCTAGTTAAGAATGAGCTTTTATAACTTCTTGCCATTTTTGTTTAAAGTAGTTACATTAACGTATTCATTTTCATACGTCTACGTTGTTGGTTTGGTTTCTAAAGACCAATTCGTTTTCAAAAGCATCTACAAGAACAATACTATCTGCAGCTATTTTACCTGATAATATCTGTTTAGAGAGTTCGTTAAGAACCTCTTTTTGAATCACTCGTTTTACTGGTCTTGCTCCGTACTGAGGATCATAACCTTTCCTTGCCAGTAACTCAATAGCTTGCTCTGTTGCATCAATAACAATTCCTTGTCCTTGCAATAATTTAGTAATTCCTTTAAACTGTAAACTTACTATTTGCTTGATTTCATCTTCATTAAGAGGTGTAAACATCACAATATCATCAATACGGTTGATAAATTCGGGACGTACACGTTGCTTTAAAACAGTAAGAACTTCTTTTTTAGTGGTTTCGGTAAGGCTGGCGATATCTCCATCAAAATTATCAAAATTTTGCTGTATGATATCTGATCCCATATTAGAAGTCATGATAATAATCGTGTTTTTAAAATCTGCTACGCGACCTTTATTGTCTGTTAGTCTTCCTTCATCGAGTACTTGCAACAAGATATTGAACGTATCTGGATGGGCCTTTTCAATTTCGTCGAGTAATACCACGCTGTAAGGCTTTCTGCGTACCGCTTCTGTAAGTTGTCCACCTTCATCATAACCTACATATCCAGGAGGAGCACCTACTAATCTACTCACGCTATGACGTTCTTGATATTCACTCATATCAATACGCGTCATAGAATTCTCATCGTTAAAAAGAAACTCGGCTAGTGCTTTTGCAAGTTCTGTTTTACCAACTCCTGTCGTTCCTAAGAAAAGGAAAGAGCCCACTGGTTTTTTCTGATCTTGTAATCCAGCACGACTTCTTCTTACAGCGTCGCTTACTGCCTGTATAGCTTCTTTTTGTCCTACAACACGATGGTGAAGTTCGTCTTCTAGTTTTAAAAGTTTTTCACGGTCACTTTGAAGCATTTTAGTAACAGGAATTCCGGTCCATTTAGCAACTACTTCAGCGATGTCTTCATAGGTCACTTCTTCTTGGATCAAATTGTTAGAATTGTCGTTTGCTTCCATATCAGCAAGCAATTTGTCCAGTTCCTCTTGAGCTTGTTTAATTTTTCCGTAACGCAACTCTGCTACTTTTCCATAATCTCCATCGCGTTCGGCACGTTCGGCTTCGAGTTTAAAGTTCTCGATGTCTGTTTTTGCGCTTTGAATGTTATCGACTACGCTTTTTTCATTTTCCCATTGTGCGTTAAGTTCGTTGCGAGATTCTTTAAGATTAGCCAGTTCAGACCTCAGATTCTTTAGTTTGGTCTCGTCGTTTTCTCTTTTAATAGCTTCAAGTTCAATCTCTAACTGCATGATCTTACGATCGAGTACATCGAGTTCTTCAGGTTTTGAATTGATCTCCATACGTAACTTTGCCGCTGCCTCATCCATAAGGTCAATGGCTTTGTCTGGTAAAAATCTATTGGTAATGTAGCGTTGTGACAATTCTACGGCACCTATAATCGCTTCATCCTTTATTTGTACTTTATGATGTGTTTCATATTTATCTTTGATACCTCTTAAAATAGATATAGCACTTTCTGTATCTGGCTCATCAACCATTACTTTTTGAAATCGACGTTCCAAAGCTTTGTCTTTTTCAAAATATTTTTGGTATTCGTCTAAAGTAGTCGCGCCTATGGCTCTCAACTCGCCACGAGCAAGAGCAGGTTTTAAAATATTTGCGGCATCCATTGCGCCTTGACCGCCACCAGCTCCTACTAGCGTGTGGATTTCATCAATAAATAGAACAATGTCTCCATCGCTAGAGGTCACTTCCTTAATTACCGCTTTTAAACGCTCTTCAAACTCTCCTTTATATTTAGCTCCTGCAATAAGGGCTCCCATATCTAAAGAAAAAATTTGCTTGTCTTTAAGATTATCGGGAACATCACCAGCTACTATACGGTGTGCAAGGCCTTCGGCAATGGCAGTTTTACCAACACCAGGTTCTCCAACAAGTATAGGATTGTTTTTGGTGCGTCTGGAAAGGATTTGTAAAATGCGGCGTATTTCTTCATCACGACCTATCACAGGATCAAGCTTACCTTGATCTGCTAGCTGATTGAGGTTCTTTGCGTATTTATTGAGGCTGTTATAAGTTTCCTCGGCGCTTGGAGAAGAAACGTTAGTACCATTTCTTAATTCTTCAATAGCTGCCTCTAGATTTTTCTTTGAAATCCCTTGATCTTTTAACAGTTGAGCTGTTTTTGATTTTCCATCAAATATAGATAAGAGCAGGTGTTCAATACTTACGTATTCATCATTCATCTTTGTAGCAAGTGTCATTGCTGCATTGATAACTCTATTGGTTTCCCGAGACATTTGCAACTCGCCACCTTCTACTTTAGGTAAGGATTCAATCTGACTTTTAAGCAACTGTATCACCAGACCTAATTTTACATGAAGTTTTTTAAATAAAAAAGGCAACACATTTTCATCTACCATAGTTATAGCAAGAAATAGATGGGCGTTCTCAATTTGTTGTTGGCCGTATTCTTGTACCAATTGCTGCGCTTTTTGCAGCGCTTCTTGCGATTTTGTAGTCAGTTCATTAGTATTCATAATAGTAATTTTCTAAATTATTTCAATTGTTATACCCTTTATGTAAGTTGACAATAAGTCAGTTTAAACTACTTTTTTAACAGACATTATGTCGTGTTTATAAAAGCCTTAAGATTTTTACTTATCGGGACTGGATATATTTGTAATTTAGTACTTTATAGGTAATACTATTATTGATATTCCGCTTTCGCCATATGCCTGTCGGTAGGTAGGAAAACGAAACACAAAAAAAATGCTATGGGATTTATGGATAAGCTGTTTAAAACACAGCAAAATAATGCAAAGGAAGTACCAACTGGAATCCCTTGGGAGCCGCTAGAATCTGAGGATCAATTAGATAATGTGATCAACAATTCTACCTTAAAACCAAAGGTTATTTTTAAACACAGCACGAGATGTGGTATTTCTAGAATGGTCTTAAAGCAGTTTGAAAATGGTTTTGAAAAAAACGATGATGAAGTTACCTTTTATTTTCTCGATTTATTAAATTATAGAGAGGTAAGTGCTGCTGTTGCTAGTAAACTTAATGTGGTGCACCAGTCGCCACAAGTGATTATCTTATATAATAAAGAGATTTTACATACAGAATCTCATCAAGGTATTGATATCAAAAAAGTTCAACAAATTGTGACTAATAAAAAATAAATTATGCATCGTAATAAATACCTTTTAATCGCTGTAGTTTTTGTTTTATTCTCTTGTAAAACAAATGTTTTTACAGGTAAAAAAACTTTGAACTTTGTGTCTGATAGCACTTTGTTTCCAATGGCTTTTACTCAGTACAATCAGTTTCTGGGAGAAAACAAGGTAATTACAGGAACTACAGAGTCTGAAATGATTACTAGAGTTGGTCAGAAAATCAAGACAGCTGCTCAACGATGGTTGAATTCCATCGGTGAAGAAAAATACTTAGCTGATTATCAATGGGATTATAAATTAGTTCAAGATGAATCGGTAAACGCATGGTGTATGCCTGGCGGTAAAATTGTTTTTTACACAGGCATTTTACCTATTTGCCAAGGAGAAACAGGTGTAGCAATAGTGATGGGTCACGAAGTGGCTCATGCTTTAGCAAATCACGGCGCACAGCGCATGAGTGCTTCACAAGTACAAGCTTTAGGTGCTGTAGGAGTTGCTGTAGGTGGTCAAGTTGCTGGAGCAAGTCAAGAATCGCAACAGCTCATCAATCAAGCCTATGGGATAAGTTCTCAATTAGGAGGTATGTTGCCATTCTCCCGAGCACATGAAACAGAAGCAGATAAAATAGGTCTGTACCTTGCTGCTATTGCAGGCTATAATCCAGAAGAAGGCGCACTATTATGGGCACGTATGAAAGCTAATAGCGATGGACAAGCGCCACCAGAATTTTTGAGTACGCATCCATCTAACGATAGCCGTATTGCAAACTTAAAAGCGCTCGCCCCTCAAGCAAAAGCAGAAGCTGCAAAATACGGAGTAACTTCTTTTCAATAAACGTTTAAAAAGATATACTTTTAAAGGGTTCTTAAGGAACCTTTTTTATGAAACATAATCTTCCTCGAGGCTCAAAAAAATTGCTCCATGCATGGGCATTTTATGATTGGGCAAATTCCGTATATTCTCTAGTAATTAACAGCGCTATTTTCCCTATTTTTTACGCAGCGATTAGTATCAAAGCATTTGAAGAAGGAAACGTACCGGAGATGCTTAAAGGAATAAATAATGAATCTATCATTATTATAACTACCGCGATCGCTTTTTTAATCGTGAGTATTATTTCTCCCATTCTTTCCGGTATTGCTGACTACTCTGGTAAGAAAAAACGCTTTTTACAATTCTTCTGTTATTTAGGAGCTATCTGTTGTATAGGTCTTTCTATGTTTAGCTTTGATTATTTATGGATTAGTTTATTGATTTATATGCTCGCATTGATTGGATTTTGGGGAAGTCTGGTTTTTTATAATTCTTACCTTCCAGACATTGCTTTTCCGGAGCAGCAAGACGCTATAAGTGCTAAGGGGTTTTCTATGGGATATTTAGGAAGTGTACTACTCCTTGTTATTTGTCTGGCATTATTAGAAGGTGGTTTTTACCCAGAAGAGGGTTTGTTGCCAAATAATGAGTATTTCAAACTCTATTCTTTTCAGCTTTCTTTTATACTAGTAGGATTGTGGTGGATGGGTTTTGCCCAATACACTTATAAATACCTTCCTTTAGGAACTAAAAAGGATCGAAGTGATGTCAAAAACATTTTTACCAATGGTTTTGAAGAACTCAAAAAAATAGGGAAGAGTCTATCTACTAATCTACAGATGAAACGTTATTTAGGAGCCTTTTTTATCTATAGTATGGCGGTTCAAACAGTTATGTTAGTAGCAACTTATTTTGGTACAGAAGAAGTGCAATGGGAAGAAGACGGCGCTACCATGGGTTTGATTATCAGTATCCTACTGATCCAGCTGGTAGCTATTTTTGGAGCTTGGTTGGCCAGTTTGCTTTCGCGAAAGCTAGGTAATATCAAAACTCTAATCGTCATTAATATACTGTGGGCAGTTATATGTGTTTATGGATATTTTGTGGTAACTCCTATGCAATTCTACATAACAGCAGGTTTTGTAGGGCTAGTAATGGGGTCTATACAAGCCTTATCACGCAGTACCTATTCTAAGATGATTCCAGATGGAAATCCAGATACGGCATCTTATTTCAGCTTCTATGACGTAGCAGAAAAAATAGGGATCGTGATCGGGATGCTCCTATTTGCCATAGTAGGTGAGATCAGTGGCTCCATGCGAGAGCCTATTTTGTTTTTAATAGTCTTTTTTATAGTGGGGATAATTCTCCTCTCTAGAGTTCCTTCTTTGAAGAAATAAAGGCAATTTTAAATAGTTTAAATCAATTGATAATTCAAAACCAATAGTATTTAGCTATACTAATGTAGTTATAAAAAATTAAGCTTGGAGATGCGCATTCATAATTTTGTTTACTTTTAGAAGGTCTAATAACTCAAAAACCTCAATTTATGGATTCTTCAAAATCAAATGATACTAATTCCTATAATAGCACCGATTCCAACGCAGCGGCAAAATGTCCTTTTATGGGTGGTGCACCTTCTCATACTGCTGGTCAAGGAACAACAAGCAAAGACTGGTGGCCTAACCAACTGAGATTAAATATACTACGTCAGAATGCAGATAAGTCTGATCCTATGGACCCAGATTTCAATTATGCCAAAGCTTTTAACAGCTTAGACTTAGATGCTTTAAGAAAAGACCTCACTCATTTAATGACAGATTCACAAGACTGGTGGCCAGCTGATTATGGTAACTACGGTGGATTCTTTGTTAGAATGGCTTGGCACAGTGCAGGAACCTATAGAATAGGAGATGGACGCGGTGGTGCTTCTAGCGGATCACAGCGTTTTGCTCCATTGAACAGTTGGCCTGATAACGGTAACCTTGATAAAGCACGACTATTGTTATGGCCCATAAAAAAGAAATACGGCAATAAAATATCTTGGGCCGATTTGATGATTCTAACGGGTAACATCGCAATGGAAACTATGGGATTGAAAAAATTAGGTTTTGCTGGTGGAAGAGAAGACGTATGGGAACCAGAACAAGATATTTATTGGGGACATGAAACAGAATGGGGCGCAAATGAAGAGCGCTATTCTGAAGGAGAACTTGAAGCCCCTTTAGGTGCTACAATGATGGGATGGATTTATGTAAATCCAGAAGGTCCCAACGGAGTTCCAGATCCTTTGGGGTCTGCGGCAAACGTAAGAGAAACTTTTGGCCGTATGGCGATGAATGATTATGAAACGGTCGCATTAACCGCCGGTGGACATACATTTGGAAAAGCGCATGGGGCAGCAAATCCTGATGAATATGTAGGAGCGGAACCTGCTGGTGCAAAAATAGAGGAGATGAGTACCGGTTGGAAAAATTCTTTTGAATCAGGAAAAGGGGATCATACAATTACAAGTGGTATTGAAGGAGCATGGACACCGAATCCAATTCAATGGGATCATGATTACTTTAGAGTTCTCTTAGATTATGAATGGGAATTAACTAAAAGCCCAGCAGGAGCCCACCAATGGAAACCTACGGCAGCATCTAATGCTGATCAAGCGACTATGGCTGGAGATACTTCTAAGAAACAAAATTTATTGATGACCACGGCAGATATTGGTTTGAAAACCGATCCAGCATATCTAAAAATTTGCCAACATTTTAGAGAGAATCCTGCAGAGTTTGAAGATGCTTTTGCAAAAGCATGGTACAAATTAACGCATAGAGATATGGGGCCTATAACTCGCTATTTAGGACCACTTGTAACTGAAAAGCAAGAATTATGGCAAGATCCAATTGCTGAGGTTTCTCATGAAATAATTAATCATCAGGATATTTCTAGTCTAAAATCACAAATTCTAGCAACAGATATTTCTATTTCAGAGCTGGTTTCTGTCGCCTGGGCAAGTGCATCAACTTATAGAGGATCTGACAAAAGAGGTGGAGCCAATGGTGGAAGGATAAGACTAGCACCACAAAACCAATGGGAAGCAAATAATCCTGAGCAATTGCACAAGGTATTGAACGCACTTGGAAAAATTCAAACTTTGTTTAATACATCACAACCAGGAAATAAAGAAGTTTCTATGGCAGATTTGATCGTTTTAGCAGGAAGTGCTGCAGTAGAAAAAGCTGCCAATGATGCAGGAAGTCTAGTGAACGTTCCATTTACAGCAGGTAGAGGAGATGCTACACAAGAACAAACAGATGTAGATTCTTTTGGTTATTTAGAACCCCGAGCAGATGGGTTTAGAAATTATATTAAAAGCGACCAAAAAGCCTCTGGAGAAGACCATTTGATCGATAGAGCAAATTTATTGACACTGTCAATTCCAGAAATGTCAGTTTTAATCGCTGGTTTAAGAGCCTTAGACACAAATTATGACGGTTCTGATTATGGTGTCTTTACCCATAGAAAAGGGCAATTAACTAATGATTACTTTGTAAATATTCTGGATTTAACCACAACATGGAAAGCTAAATCTAGTTCAGAATTACTTTTTGAAGGAAGCAATCGTGCCACTGGAGAAAAAAGATGGACAGGGACGCGTGTAGATCTTATTTTTGGATCTAATACAGAATTAAGAGCTATTGCCGAAGTATACGCTTCAGATGATGCTCAAGAACGTTTTGTAAAGGATTTTGTAAAAGCATGGACTAAAGTGATGAATTTAGATCGCTTTGATTTAAAGTAAATACATCATGCTTTTAAATAATAATTCCCCAAATCAGCAGGTTGATTTGGGGAATTATTATTTTACGGGATGCTATAAGCTACATTTTCGTAATATCACCACTACCCATAATATTTTTTTTTATTTTGCTGGGAGCTCCTTTATATCTTAAATCTCCAGAACCTACTATGGAGGCTTGAAGTTCTCCACCAGTGCAATAAACAGAAACGTCACCACTTCCTGCAATGGACGCATCTACATTATTTGCTTTAAGATTAAATGCTGAAATATCGCCGCTTCCAGCTACACTTGCATCCAGATACTCCGTACGACCGCTCAATTTTACATCACCACTTCCAGCAATGTTTACCTGAAGTTTTTCTGATTCTACGTCTACAGAAATATCGCCGCTTCCAGCTACAGAAATATTCATATTTCTAGACTTGAGTTTTATAGTACTTGTAATATCACCACTTCCAGCCATACTTAAACTACTGATTTTTTCCACTGTAACGGTAATTTGAATTCCTTTACGTGTGTTGATGTTGTAACCATCTTCAATTCCTATTTCTAGTCGGTCCCCTTTTACTTCGACCTCCAGGTGTTGCATAATGTTAGATTCGGCCTCCACGGTTATAGTTCCTTCTTTTCCTTCTACGAGAATAATGTCTAGACTGTTTCTACCAGAGATTTTGTCATAATCAGACGTTTGGAACACTTTAGTGATGACCTCGCCATTTCCGTTGACGCGTTTATTACTTCCCCACCATTGGGCGTTTGAGGTATTGATTCCCAATATAGCTATTAGGAGTAGGAGCATATGTTTCATGATATAGTAGTTTTTAAGTTTTTTTTTAGATGGCACGTGGTTTTGAGTCGGCTGATTATTTAATTTTTCTTTAGACTCACACCTCCAAAGCTGGATCTTATGTTGATGACTGCTGTACTGCTTTTAGGACCGCAATAGCCAGATTTTTGCTTGTCTGTGTTGTCACTTTCAGAACTTGTTACCGTTAAATCATCGGAGAGTTTGATACTGGAAAACTCTGTGTCAATATCAAATCTAAAAGAGGCCTCTGGATGATAGTTGATTTTTATAGTGGTGTATTCTGATTTAACAGTCGCTTCTTTAAAATCACGTCCTAGCTCTGCAATACTGATGGATCCAAAGTCTGTATTTAAGTTGACAAGCTCTTTTACATGACCTATTTTTATGGTAGTATAGTCGCCCCGACCTATTAATTTAGTCACATCATCTGTTTGTATGGTAGAAAAGTCTCCATTAAAATCTAGAATTTTCACATTGTGGAACTTAGCTTTGGTATAATCACCTTTGTAGGTGACTTTTTCTGCTCCGTAAAGCTCAAAGCCACTAAAGTCAGCTTGTATGTTTCCTGACTTCATGTAGTCTATGTGTGAGTTATTAGTATAATCAAATTTAAGATCATTATTCTCTGCTAGGAGTTGACCTATGTCCAGCCTTCCAAAGTCACATTTGATAGAGGCGCGGCCTTTTAACCTATCGAGAATTACAGCGCCATAATCGTTACTTATATCTAGTGAAGCGGTAACCGGCATCTTGATGATGTAATCTATTTTCATATTAGAACTTCGGTTGGAATCGCTTCCAAATAATAAGTTCCATAAACCGCCACTGTTGTTAGAGCTGTGCTCAGCATCAGTTATAGCACTCACCTTAGAAGCACTAGCTTCAAAATCTATATCTATATCTTGGAGTTGGTCGATAACGCGATCTTCATTATTACCACTTACTTGAACAGTAATATCTATAGATACAGTAGGAGAATCCCAGGTGGTAATGCTCACACTACCGAACTCGTTTTGAATAGCCACCAGACAATTTTTATTGACATTAAAAGTTTTACTAATTTTTTTGGACTTGGTATATTTCCCGTCTTCAGGACCAGCAGCAAGTAATGCTGGAAGTAAAAACAGCAGGATACTTAATTTATATAAATGTTTCATCTTCTTGTTCTTTAAAATTTTTCAGTTGTTCTATTTGTTTAAGAGCAGTTTCTAATAAATCGATTCTATTTTGAAAATTTTGAATCATTGCAGCGATAACCGCTTTACTATCGTTATTTATTTTAAAATCTGCTTTGATGGACTTGTAATCCACTTCTAATTTATTCAATGTCTTTTTGGTGTCGGCGATGATGCGCTCTGTATGAGGGGTTTGTTCTTTGTTGAGCTTTTCTAACTCTTCTTGGATAGTTGTTGTGAAAAAGTCTTGTGCTTGCGCCATTTCTGGTGACACACTAGAAAGTCCGTTATCTACTGCTGCGGTAGGAGCTAGGCGCATTCCCACAAACCCTAATAAAACAGCCAGTCCAGCAACTAGCGACCATTTGAACCAGGAGTTCATAGGGATCACCTTGAGATCTTTCTGTGCTTTATCAACAGGGAGTGAGTCCATAAGGATCACATCACTTTCTGGATGCTCCTCTTCTTCACAAGCTGCTTCCAGCTTTTCTAAAAATCTATTTCTATGGCCGCTAGGCAATGATTCTGTATTAAAATCTTGTTTTGCAAACCATTCCTTCATGTCCTTTTTCATATCAGTTGCATTTTATTTCTCAGGCTTTCTTTGGCTCTTGAGATCGTGGTTCTGCACATGGCATTTGACACTCCCATAATCTCACTTATTTCTTCATTATCCATTCCTTCGATAAGGCTTAGCGTTAAAACTTGTCGGTAATTATCTTGTAGTAATTTCATGACTTCGAGTACTTTCTTAGCGGTCATTCCAGCAGCTTCCATGTCGATCTGCACATCTGTTTGCTGTTCCATATCGTAGGCGACATCATCATAAGCTACCTGAGGCATTTTCTTTGCTTTCTTTAAGTGTGTCAGACTATTGTTGATTACGATTTTTTTCAACCAGCAGCCAAAAGTCGCTTCACGGTTCCATTGTGCCATCTTAGCAAAAGCTGTGATCATGCTTTCTTGCATAATATCTTCGGCTAGAGCGCTGTCTTTTACAATTCTTAATGCCACATGGTACATTCCACCAGCATATTGATCATAGACACGCATTTGTGCCTTGCGATCGCCTTGTTCACAGCCGTTATAAAGTTCTATTTCAGTTATCGATAAAGTCACTTGGTCAGTGTTACGCTTTAAAGATGCAATTTATTCCAGGATGTTACACTTCATGGCAAGGAATTTGAAATTTATGATAGGAGTACGTAGTAGAATGTGTAGAACACCTTTCTATGAGAACCTGTAAGACTGTTTAGTAGTTTGATAATGTGGTTCTTATGTGTTGTAATTCCGCTTTCGCGAAAGCGAAACAGTTACCAACACCGTGCAAAAAATAATTATTACAAATAAAAGCCAACAGTCTATATGACATTGTGGCGACTGAAAAAGATATGTTCAAACCAAAGAAATTTTCAATAGACAACTTGTCACTCCAAGAATTTGATCAAGACGCGGAATTTATCCCCTTATTGAGCAGCGAGGACGAGGAAGAAATGAATAAGGAAAGTGTGCCAGAAACCTTATCCATACTGCCATTGCGCAACATGGTATTATTTCCTGGTGTCGTAATTCCCATCACTGCAGGACGTGATCGTTCTATTAAATTATTACAGGAAGCTAATAAAAAAGGGCTCGCTATAGGTGTTGTAGCTCAAAAGGACGAAGATGTCGAAGAGCCTTCTATTGAAGACCTTCACACGACTGGTGTGGTAGCAAAAATATTGAAGATTTTCAAAATGCCTGACGGTAATACAACCGTAATTATTCAAGGTAAGAAGCGTTTTGAAATGGGTGAAATGGTAACAGAGCAGCCTTTTATCACTGCTGTAGCTAAGGATATTCCAGATATACGACCAGTAAAAGAAGATCCAGAATTCAAGGCGATTATTGAAAAAATCAAGGAACTAGCTCTTGAGATCATTAAAGAAAGCCCCAACATTCCTAGTGAGGCTTCTTTTGCTATTAAGAATATTGAGTCTGATTCATTTTTAGTGAATTTTGTCTCTTCTAATATGAATTTGAAAGTAGAGGAAAAGCAAAAAGTTCTTGAAATCGATGATTTAAAAGAACGAGCACTAGAGACTTTGCGTTTTATGAATATAGAACGTCAGAAATTAGAGCTTAAAAACGATATACAGTCTAAAGTACAGACAGATATCAATAAGCAACAACGAGAATATTACTTGCACCAGCAAATGAAAACCATCCAAGATGAGTTGGGTGGCGGCGTTTCTTCTCATCAAGAAGTGGATGAAATGCGCCAGCGCGCCAAGAAAAAGAAATGGGATGATACTGTAAAGGAGCATTTTGAAAAAGAGTTGTCAAAGTTGCAACGCATGAATCCACAAGTAGCTGAATATTCTATACATCGTAATTATTTGGACTTAATTCTCGATCTGCCATGGAACCACTATTCTAAGGATAACTTTGACTTGAAACGCGCCATGAAAATTCTAGATCGCGATCATTACGGTCTGGACGAAGTAAAGAAACGCATCATTGAATATCTAGCCGTTTTGAAACTGCGTAATGATATGAAGTCGCCTATACTTTGTTTGTACGGCCCTCCAGGAGTTGGGAAAACATCTCTAGGTAAGTCCGTTGCTGAGGCCTTAGGACGGGAGTATGTGCGTATTTCCTTAGGTGGATTAAGAGATGAAGCAGAAATACGTGGTCACCGTAAAACCTACATAGGAGCGATGCCTGGACGTATCATACAAAGTATTAAAAAGGCCAAAACTTCAAATCCTGTTTTTGTACTGGATGAGATTGATAAATTGAGCAACTCCCATAATGGAGACCCTTCTAGTGCGATGCTGGAAGTGCTAGATCCAGAGCAAAACAATTCCTTTTATGACAACTTTCTAGAAATGGGGTTTGACTTAAGCAAAGTGATGTTTATTGCGACTAGTAATAGTTTAAACACCATACAACCTGCATTGCGCGACCGTATGGAGATCATCAATGTGACGGGTTACACGATAGAAGAAAAAGTAGAAATAGGAAAACAACATTTACTTCCTAAGCAATTAAAGGAGCACGGACTGGACAAGTCTCATATCAAAATAGCCAAACCTCAGATTGAAAAAATTGTAGAAGGTTATACACGTGAAAGTGGCGTGAGATCTCTAGATAAGCAAATTGCTAAGATGGTACGTTATGCAGCCAAAAGCATTGCCATGGAAGAGGACTACGATCTTAAAGTGACTAATGAAACGGTTATTAAAGTATTAGGATCGCCTAGAATGGAACGCGATAAGTATGAGAATAATGATGTTGCCGGTGTGGTTACAGGACTGGCATGGACTCGAGTAGGTGGGGATATTCTTTTTATTGAATCCATTCTTTCTAAAGGGAAAGGAAATCTTACCATAACGGGTAACCTTGGTAAAGTGATGAAGGAAAGTGCTACCATAGCGATGGAGTACATCAAATCTAACGCCGAAGAATTGGGGATAGATAGCTCGGTATTTGAAAAATACAACGTACATATTCACGTGCCAGAAGGAGCTACTCCAAAAGACGGGCCTAGTGCCGGAGTAACCATGTTAACTTCATTAGTTTCTTTGTTTACACAACGTAAAGTGAAGAAAAGTCTTGCGATGACTGGAGAAATCACGCTTAGAGGTAAAGTATTACCAGTAGGTGGTATCAAAGAAAAAATTCTTGCGGCAAAACGTGCGAGAATTAAAGAGATCCTTCTTTGTGAGCAAAATCGTAGAGACATAGAAGAAATCAAAGCCGATTATATCAAAGGCTTGACCTTTCATTATGTAAGTGATATGAGTAATGTGCTGGAATTAGCCCTTACGAAGCAGAAAGTAAAGAATGCAAAGAAATTGTAAATAAAATAATTTCTAATAGATAAAAAGGTCGAGAAGCAATTCTCGACCTTTTTTGTTTTATGTCATTTTGCTGCATAGCGCAGCTCACTAATTTTATCTGGTGGTCTGTTCATTAGCAGTATGTTGCTTTGCTGAGAATGAAAAGTGTTTTATTTGAAATTTGTTCTATCTAAATTGATCATTATACGGAGCAGAATGAATGCTGCACTGTATGATGATTTCTTAATTTTTAATTATAATAGAGATCATTTTCCAGTATTGCTGCACCCTTCTGACCAATGCACCTTGCACTTACTTTGACCTCTAGTGCATTTATACTTCAGTCTTCTGATGCAGGCTTCTTAGTAGAGTATATTTTTAAAGCCTGTAGAGCTATGGGCTGTAGCGCCTATTCTAATAAAAGGGTTTTGAAATCATGCTTAGTTGAGCACTCCAACTAACTTAGTAATGTCAAATCTGCTGATTTTACCTCTTCAGGCTTACAAGCAAAATCACATCTTACTATAATCCACCACCAGCTTCTTGTACCATTTCCCTAAGTCTCCTGGGATCTCTTTATAATTCTTAGTCAGTTCTGTTGCTAGTCTGGAGTTAGAACGCTCTTTTACGGATGGATTTGCGGTCAGATAGCCTTGGAATTTCCCAGCATCATCTATAATTTTTGGTGCTTTGTTTGAAACGCTGTTCCATGGTGACAGCGGATTATTTGGATCTCCATAATTATTTAAATCGTTCCATATAGAACTGTTGCTAAAATTACTTCCATAATCACCAAAAGCATTCCATATGGACTTGCTATCAAATCTAGAACAGTCTAGACAGCCTAAATACTCGGTATAATCTGCGCCCCCGTAGAGATGTAAGTTTTGAGAACTAGCGTAGGTACTGCTGGCAATAAAAAAAAGTAAGGCTATAATAACTTTCATAATTAATTCTCTATAACAACTTTTAATTTTCCATAAGGAACGTAAGCACCACCTACCTCATCAATATTTATATCAAGCTCATCATTGGTGCTAATATTACTGATATCAACTTTTATAGTTTCATTATTCGTAACGCGCACGTTGATACTTCCATCGTTATTTAATGGAACGGCAACAAACCTCTTGGTTAGTTCAGTAGTATCCTGGGAAGTAAAATTATCTAAGATTTTATCAACACTTAAGAAGCTTAAGTTCCATGCAATAACAGCTAAAATCCCTTTGGTAAATAGATCTTTGTTCATAAGGTTATTTTTAAAATGAGTTCCACAGTAGTGGTATTACTAATATATACAAATACTAGTTTTAAAAAGATAAATCGATTATTGATAACCAGCAGCTTGTAAATTAAACAATTGCTCATACAACTGTGGAGCAGCCATAAGTTCTTCATGGGTACCTATTTCGGCGACTTGACCATCTTCGAGTACTAGTATACGATCAGCCATACGTACGGTGGAGAATCGGTGTGAGATGATGATGCTGGTTTTTCCTTTAGTAAGACCAATAAAACGTTCAAAAACATCGTATTCGGCTTGTGCGTCTAATGCGCTGGTAGGCTCATCGAGCACAATAACATCAGCATCTTTCATGTAAGCGCGAGCCAGTGCTACTTTTTGCCATTGTCCACCGCTCAATTCTTGACCTTTTGCAAAGCGTCTTCCTAACTGTTGATCGATACCACCCTTCATAACGGCAATAACTTGATCTGCTAGGCTGCGTTGGGCAGCATCATTGATCATAGTATCATTAGAAAGTTCTTCTATATTCCCTACGGCTATATTTTCACGCAAGCTAAATTCATACTTAAAAAAGTCTTGGAAAATAACACCAAAACGCTTTCTGTATTCTTGTTTGTCAAACTGCGCAATGTTGATGCCGTCGAGTAATATCTCTCCTTGGGTAGGTTCATAAAAGCGCAAGATCAATTTGATCAAGGTTGTTTTTCCTGCACCATTCTGACCTACAAAGGCTATTTTTTCTCCAGCTTTGATTTTAAAACTCACTCCTTTCAGCACATCTGTATCGCTACCGGCATAACCAAAATGTACATTTTTAATCTCAAAACCTTCTTGAATACTGTCAGGAAGTGGAGTGGTGGATGACGCTTCATCTGTAACCTGTATATCTAAAAAGTCAAAGTAATCCCTTAAATACAGCGAGCTCTCAGAAATAGCAGTGAATCTGGAAAAGAAGCCTTGAAGGTTATTTCGCAAACGGTTAAATGACCCAGATAAGAAGGTCAATTCTCCTATGGAAAGAATTCCTGTAATTACTTTAAAAATAATAAAGATGTAAGCCCCATAATAAGAGAGAATTCCTAAAATATTAAACAAGGAACCGTACAAGCTTTGCTTTAAAGAGAGCTTTTTATTGATTTCATAATAATCGCCAGACAGTTTTTTAAATCGCGAGGCGATATAGTCGGTCAGTCCAAAAAGCTTGACTTCTTTTGCCGTTTGATTATTAGCGCCTATAAAACGTAAATAATCCAGTTCACGACGCTCTGCTGTCCAGCTGCGAGCTACAGAGTACCTGTGGGAGCTGAATTTGGCTTCATTAATAAACGACGGGATAATACTTAACACTAGAAGAATGATCAATAAGGGTTCAAAATAAATCAAACCTGCGATCAAGGAGCCTATGGAAATAATGCTTTGAATTTGGCTTAAAGAAGCGCTCATCAATCCTACGCGACCGCTGGTTTGCTGCCTGGCTCGTTCTAGTTTGTCATAAAAATCAGGATCTTCTAATTGTTCTAAGCTCAGTTCGTTTGTTTTCCTAATGATTCTTTCAGAAGAGGCGTTGGAATACAAATCACCTATCAATCCATCGGTAAGGTTGATCAATCGGTTTAACAAATCGGCTACGACGGCAACACTTAATTCGATCGCAACATAAGTCCAGAGTTGGTTCAGGTCTTTTTCATCGAGAGAGATTTGTAAAATAACTTCATCAATAATTAATTTCCCTACCCATAACAATATGACTGGACTCAGTGCAGTAAGCATTCTTGCGATAAAGTTGGTCACAAAAAGCTTTGGGCTTACTCTCCAAATTTCTTTAAAGAATCTCGGTAAGGTTTTTAAGGCGCTAAAGGAGAATGTTTTACTTTTTTTACTTTGCTCTTTTATTGATGCCGGTACATTTCTTGCCACATTTTTAATTTAGAAGACAAAGGTACGATACAGAGAATTGTTTTATGGTGTTTTCGCTTTCCTTGCGCATCACTTTGATGCTCCAATAAATGCAGCAGAGGAAAACTCCCTAAGAGCAAGGGCGGCATAAACTTCTTTTTTTTAAAAAGAAAAAGAAAGCAGTATATATTGATAAAAATAAAAACCTTTAATCGATATGCTGTGTTCTATGGATTGTTTGGGATTAAGATCTGTCAGGTTGCCCTTTTAGCTTAGATAATTTTTTTAAGGTGAAACCTCACAGGTTAGTAGATGGTTAGTTTTGTTTAATTAATAAGTTAATATTTAACTACTTACGGATTTGATAAGATGGCAAAAAGGTTTGGACGTATCCCCTGCTGAATTTAGTTCCTTGTTCCACAAAACCTAAAATCATTCCATTAAAAACCACCAATCGTTAGTTGATTTTCTACCTGCCACATACCAAAGACTGCTTCCTAAGGCAAATCCTTACCCATCGAGGCCACATAAATATGAAACCATTGCTCTAGTGACATCTTGATATTTAAGGAATCTACAGCAGTTTTGATGCGCTCGATTTTACCAGTTCCTAAAACGGGAATAATACCCGATGGATGCATCAATAGCCACTGATAAATCACTTTATCTAATTGTGATTCACCTGTTTCTTGCGCTACTTTTTTAACCGCTTCTAGCACTCTGGTTCCTTTATCTGTTTTGGGTTGTAACAACTCACCTCCAGCAAGAGGCGACCAGGCCATAGGGCGTATTTTTTTAGAGATCAGGTAATCTAGGTTTTGGTTTTCAAAATGCTCTAAAGAATAAGCAGAGATTTCGATTTGGTTGGTGACCAATGGCTTTTCCACATAGGCTTGCAACGATTCCAATTGCAATGGAAGAAAATTAGAAACCCCAAAATGAAGCACTTTACCGCTGGATTGGAGTTGGTCAAAAGCGGAAGCTACTTCCTCTGGATTAAAAAACGGGGAAGGGCGATGTAATAATAGTATATCTAAGCGATCGGTTTGCAGGTTTTTAAGCGATTGTTCTACCTGAGAAATGATGTAGGAGGCGCTGTAATCATAATATTTTATTTGGCGCTCTGGAAATTTGTCAGTGGTGAGTTTGATTCCACATTTAGTAACCAGCTGCATTTGGTCGCGCAATGCGCTTTCATTTTTTATCACTTTTCCAAAAGCCGCTTCACATTCATGGTTCCCATAAATATCGGCATGATCAAAGGTGGTCACGCCACTTTCTATAGACTGCTTGATAAAAGACAACAATTCTTGATCGGTTTTATTCCAGTCCAGCAAGCGCCACATTCCTAAAACCAGTCTTGATATTTCTAAATTTGCGGCAAGCTTTGTATTCATATCCATAGAGGACAAAGTTACTATTGATTTTTAATTAAATTATCAATAGTTTCTTCCGTTAATTCAAAGCCTTTTTGTTGAGGCCATCCTTCCCAAACCACAATGCCGTCTGGATTAATGATCACACAATGTGGTATGCCTTGCACTTCATAAATTTGGTTCAATCGCCTTTGAGTGTCTATGGCGCTGTAGTATTCCATTTCAGGACTTTTCATCCTTTTTACCGTTCCTTTCGCTTCAGCGCTAATACCAATAACAACTAGGGAATCTTTATACTTATTGTGAAAAATATTCAATTCAGGAATTGCCTTTTTACAAGGACCACACCAGGTTGCCCAGAAATCGATTAAAACAAATTTTCCTTTTGTCTCTGGTTTTTCAGTTAACCACTCTTCAACGACCAATTCAGGTGCTTTTTGATTGATAAATGATTTAGCCCATATTTTTTTCTCTTGGGAATAAGAACTAGCGGCAGAAAGTATAATTAATAGGATTATAATTTTTTTCATAGTTGGAAGGTTATTGGTAACCGTATTCTTTTTAAAGATAAATGACATTATGGAAGCTTTTAATTTACAGCAGCTATTCCATAGGAGCAAACTCATCCACCTAAAATAGAAAATTTTAAAAGATTCAAGTGAATTAGCGGAAAGAATTTCCAATTGGTTGGTGCAATATGTAGCTTACTAACTTTTCCACCAGCCTTATTTTACACTTGCTTTATGGGTGCTATCTTAGTAAGTGCCGTTGGGCACAGGTATGTTTTAGATCTTCAGTTTTTTAGAAGTTGTTTTCTAGTTCCTATAAAATAGATCGAGTGTTACCTATTAAATAGTTGGGATAAAATTTAAATTCCAACATATCAGTTTATATTTTTCGCTTAAGGATTTGTAGACCATAAAGAAGCGCTTTTAAGCATCGCTCTCTTAGGCAATTTCAATCCGGCAACAATCAACTCGGCAAAATCTTCTGCTTGTAATACACTGTCCTCAGAATCTTTATCTGCTATCCCTAAATCTACTGCCATATCTGTTGCGATGGTGCTTGGTGTTAGTGTGCAAACTCTGATATTGTTTTTACGCACTTCTTTCATCAAGGATTCTGACATCCCGATCACTGCAAATTTGGAAGCCGAATAAGCCGAAGTACTTGCAATACCGCTCAAGCCTGCGGTAGAAGAAACGTTGATGATGTCACCTTTGTTTTGATCGATCAAATAGGGAAGGACTTCTTTAGTGACATAATACATTCCCATAAGGTTGGTTTGTATGATCTGACTCCACTGATTTACATCCATATCGTTGAGCGTGCCAAAAGCCGCAATACCCGCATTGTTGACAAGAATATCCACCGCACCTAAGTGCGCGACTAAAGTTTTGATGTGGCTTTGTACCTCTTTATAATTACTTATGTCAAATGCTGCATAAGTGGCTTGGACACCTAGCTGTTCTAATTCGCTAACCGTTGCTTTTAACGCTTTTTCATCTCTACCAGTAATGGCGACGTTTATTCCTTCTTTTGCAAATGCTATTGCTGTAGCTTTCCCCAAGCCACGGTTACCGCCTGTTATGATCGCGTTTTTACCTTTTAAATCTTGCATGTATGTTGTTTTAAAATTGAAATGAATACCATAAAAGCTATGGATTATAGGAAGGGGTAACACTAACAAAAGCTTCTTATATAAAATAACTTAAAGCAGTAAAATTAGAGTTTTTAAATGGTTCTTCTAGACGATTAGGTCTTAATCCTTTGTGAATAAAGTACTGTTTTTGTAAATAAAGAAACAGGTGGCACTTGGTTTTTATAACTAGAGTACAAGCCTTAGTTGTTGAGTTCCGCTTTCGCGAAAGCGGAACCTATTCAAGATTTTTAGGGATTTAGCTTTTCAGACATTCTTAAAACATCCGTAAACAACAAAGCCTCGCTCTTAGAGCGAAGCTTTGTTTGATATAGGGTATTTCTTATTTATTTGAATCGTAATCTTGAAGCGTTTGCTCCATAGGTTCTAATTTAGAAGGACCTATAGGGAAGCGCACATCGACATGTTTTGAAGATAGGCTTCCATCTGCATGGAGAGCATCGGCCCTGTTAGCGACTAAATTCCATGAAAAACTCACATTGGACTTCCCGTTTTGCAATTCTTTCACCTTAAAACCATCTTTAGTTTTTTCAGTTACATACACCCCTTTACAATCTCCTTCTAGTTGTATAAAAACTTTTTGAGTTAGTCATATAGTTTCCGTATCTTGTTATCATTAATAACACGGGTTATGGAAGTATTTAAAGGTCAAAATATACTGAGTTTTGTGAAAGAACTGCCAGATGATGATACTTGTAAAGCATATTTAGCAAAAATAAAATGGCAGGATGGTTTTACATGTACAAAATGTGGTCACACTAAGGGCTGTGAAAAATCTGGTTATAGATATCACTGTTACAGTTGCAATCACGTTGAAAGCGCCACTGCAAACACCTTGTTTCATAAGGTTAAATTTGGTTTGCAAAAGGCATTCTGCGTTGTGTTTGAAATGAGTACTAGTACCAAGAGTGTTTCCAGTGTTCAAATGGGAAAGCGATTTGATATCCGTCAAGGTACCGCTTGGTATTTCATGCAGAAAGTTAGAAAGTCAATGAAAAGCAGTCAAAAATATCCTCTAACCGAAATAGTTCATGTAGATGAATTTACCGTAGGGGGAAAAGAACAAGGCAAGCAAGGTAGAAGTTACGATTCAAAAAAGAAAAAAGCAGTGATAGCGGTAGAACTGAGCGCCGAACATAAAATCAAAAGAGTTTATGTGAAGTCTATAGATGATTACTCAGCTAAATCACTAACTCCAATATTTGAAGAACATATAGATCCCTCTGCAAAAATAGTTACCGATAAATGGAGAGGTTATGCTCCACTTAAAAAGAATTATGATATAGAGCAGAAACTAAGTAATAACGGAAGTAATTTTAAAGAACTACATGTTGTAATTATGCAGTTAAAATCTTGGTTGAGAGCAATACCTACACATGTTAGTAAATGGCATGTGCAAAGCTACTTTGACGAATTCTGTTTTAGAATTAATCGATCTCAATCCAAACAGAGCATATTCCATAAAACAATAGAAAGAATGGTAATAGCTAAACCAATTTATCATAAAGATATAAAACAGATGCTAAGTGTGTAACTCAAAAAACTTTTATAGGATGCTCTTCGTCTACATAAATGTTTCTAGATAAAACTGGATCCACTTTGATATAAGCCTCACCATTTACCAGCTGTCCTGTTCCAAAATCTTCAAATAAAATTTCTGGAGTCTCTGTAGCAAATAGTATTCTATTATTATCCTCTACATCTTTAACCATAGTGGATACAGAACCACTTCCCAATATTTTGTAGGAAGTGCCGCCAGTACTAGCGCCCACGAATGCAAAACTTGGAGTTGCATTTGCACCGTTACCGTTACTGATATTGGCATCAAAATAACCTCCGTAAGTTATATCTGATGAAGGCATAGAACCTACAGTACGCGCGAAATCCTTACCTGCGATTCTTGCAAATGGGCCAGTTGAAGTATTAATATTATCATCTTGATCGTATTCAAAAGATCCAGCATAATAATCTACAGTACTTTTACCAACGCCTCTTGCATGTAATCCTGTTGTTCCTTGTGCTGACACACCAACTGATTCCCCACGTAATTCGGTAAAAGCTGTTCTACCTGCAACCCCTAGAACACCAGTTACAGTACTCGTACTATTTGCTGCCAAATTTGTACTGATACCAATGACACCTCTACCACCATTTGCGTCAAAATTTCCTCCGTCCAACACATAAGTCGTTCCAGAGATATTAGTAGCTCTTATGGTTACAGGAGAACTTTGACCAGCCGCATAAAGGCCTATTTGTGTTCCAGTAGGGTAGACGCTCGTCAACGTGTTAGTTAACGTGGTATTATTATTACCAATAATTAAAGAACCGTCATTTTTAATGGTTGCTCTTCTAAGGTCATTGGTCTTAAATTGGATATCCAGATTATCTGATGTACCAAGGTAATTTGTGCCAGGAGTGGTGCCAGCATTTCCTGACAGCGACCAAAATTTAGTATTCTCAGTTGCTGGTTCAAGAGAAATCCACAAACTTCCATTCCAATAATAAAAACCTGGATTTACTGTGTTGACTCCTGTTCCAGCAGTTGCCGTATTATATACCATAACACCAGTTGCAATTGGGGATGGGGCAATAGGAGCTTCTAGGTTTTTTGCTTGTAAAGGCACTCTAGGGATTAACAATCCTTTGGAATCGCTTTCTATTTGTAAAGCAACACCATTTTGAAAGGTAGCAGTTCCTATACCAACTTGACTAAAAGCCATAGCATTGATTATGAAAATCAGTAATAGAATTATTTTTTTCATTTTTAAACTTTGTCCAACTTACGTATTATTAAGCCTCTTGGTTTTTAATAGTGTGGACATTATTTAAACTTTAACTAATAACGTTAAACAAGTGCAAAAGAATTAGATTTAATAATGGGTGACTATTCATCTTGTTTTAAATAGATAGTCGCCTTAAACTACATTCAGTAGAAGAGCCGTGGTCATTAAGTTTTATGCTTCTCAGGTGGATACATCTACTCTTTTTATAAAGCGCCAGTATCCATCAATTCTTTTAAAAAACGATTGTACATTGATGCCGTTTTCTACACCTGACCATACAAAAACACGTTCATCCGTATCTTGTAACTGCATTTTATAGTTGTCATAGATCTTAGGAATGGATGTTTGGTCCAAATAGTAGAAATCATGATGCCATTGGTCTTTTGTAATGTATGTGGTGTCCCTTTCATTACTGGGATATCCATCTTTAAAAGAGACGGATCGAAGTGGAAATTTTATTCTGGATAGTTGAAAATCTGGATTTATCATAAATTGGTAAAAGAAGTCGTCAAAATCTTCTTGTTCTACCTCCATCTCAAGGCTGGTCAAAATGCTGTCTTTTAGAGGAGGTGGAAGGCTTTTAGTTTTTTCAGTAATATCTTCAACAAATAAGTGGGTGCTACAGGACCAGTATCCGACTCCAAATCCAATTAGTAGTGTTCCTATCAGAAGGAGTTTTTTTTCATAAGCTTGAGTTTAATGCTATAAAATCTATTTTTTTGTTTCCAAACCAAATATAGCACTTAGCCTCAAAATCAAACAGCAGGAGTTTTTTATGAGTAGGTATAAAAAGAAACCCTCCAAGAGAGTATTCTCTGGAGGGTTTGCTGTTTTTTTAAATAAGCAAGCCCAACATATTTGTTGGGTTTGCTCGTATAAATAGTTGGAAATAAAAGTTTAGTTGATACCTATATCTCCCTGAGCTACTATAGTGCCTAGGTCCATACTACTTAAATGCACATTGATATAAGCGTCTACAACTAATACATCATTGTAATTAAATGGACTGTTGTCATTTAATGCAGCAACATTTGTACTACTGATACCTGTATCACCGTTCACTGGGTTAAAGGTAAATAAGATTCCACCCGGTGCATTAGCAACGCTTCCTGCGTGTATGTGAGCAGGGTGTGAACCTCCTGCAGGTGTGTTAGCAATATTTAATACAGCAAGAGCTTCTCCATTAGAACGTTGACTAAAAGTAGCAGTTCCACTTATAGTAGGATCAGCAACGTCATTTAATACGAATAATATGGACGCTCCAGTTAGTTCATTTTGTCCTATATCTCCTTGTGCCACTAGAGTACCTAAATCGCCAGAGCTTAAATGAACATTGATATAACCATCAAAGAAAAGCATATCGTTGAATGAGACACTAGTATTGTCATTTAATTCTGAAAACGTAGTCGTACTAAATCCAGTATCACCATTTACAGTACCTAAAGTAACAGCGATTCCACCACTTTCTACAGCAGTATTAAAATGGATGTGCGCAGGATGCATACCGCCTGCTGGAGTTCCATCTAATTGTAACTCTACTGTAGTAGAATTGTCCTTATTTTGAATAAATGTAGCGGTTCCAGATATAGAAGGATCAGCAACAGATCTTAATTCATATATTTTTCTCTGTCCACTAAAAAAGTCATCATCGCTACAAGATACCAACAGTGTTAAACCCATAAATAGGAATAACAATTTTTTTAAATTTTTCATATTTTTTTAATTTATTTTGTTCAACGAATTTAAAAAAATATTAAACAAAATATATTTTTCTATAACTAAAACTATGTTAATTCCATTTATGGTACTCCTAAACTAATTGTGGGATATCTGTTTTTAAGATAAAGTATGTTGGTTTAATTACTACAAAAGAGAGAGCTGACTGAAATCATAAATCGAATAAGGAAATTCAATTTAATTACATAGTGTCTGGTATAAGTTTTGGTCATTGCTATAACTCTTTTCAAGCCGAATAATATAAAATGCCATGGGAACTTTTAAGCTCATAATAAAAATCAAAGCCCTACCAGCGGGAAATCAACTCTAATACATCTAGGGCAGGAGAAGCAGCCAGACAGTCTTTGCAGTTTTGGTAAGTTAACAAACAGTCCATTAAATCTGTAAACATATGGAAAAGGAGTCCAATTCCTAGAATGCGAAAGGGCTTGCGTAGAAACAACAGACCCACATAAAAAACCATGGCATAGTAAGAATGTAATGGGTGAAAATTAATACTGCAACGGTCCGCATCAAAAATAGGAGAGGCGAGAAGATGGTCTAGATCTACCAGCATTGTAAGAAGTAAAATTAGATAAGCTTTCTTCCATTCTTTATTAAAAAACATCCAAGCGATGCCCAATGGGAAAACTAGGTGTAAAAAATAATGGAGAAGTGTTTGCATACAGTTGTTAGGACCAGTTTTTATATTGAGCAAAATTACTGTTATTCTCTTTGAATAGCGGCTTTGTCATTCAAGCTAATGTAAACTTATTTTTACTTAGCCATTTATAATCCACTATAACATGAGTGTGGATTATTCGGATTTATCTTTGACACCATTATCCCACTTGACGCTGAATCTCTATTCAGTTGTTTATCAAAACTTTTTTAAGAATAAACATCTATTTTTTAGCCATACCTTTTTTAAAGGGGGCAGCTTTTTAATTAATTACTAATGGAAGCCTTGTAACTAACATTATGTTATGAACGCTTTTGCGAAAGCGTATTTTTAAATTTGTATTAATCTTACTATTCAATGAGCGTTTTTATTGCTTTATAAATACGATCCCTTTTAGATTTGTTTTTTACTTGTATTTCAAAATCATAAGTATAATGACTTTCTTCTTTTCCAGCAAAACCAGCAACGATATAGAAGTTATCATCATCACTTTCTAAGAAAATCGTATCATCTTCTATATATAAATCGTCAACTTTATCTAATGGAACTGTAGCCTTAATGCTAGCTGTACCATTATTAACTCCATTTTCAATGTAATCGTATATCTTGGCAGTCATGTTTATTTTATACCGTCCAGTACTCGTTTCATTTAAATATATGCTGCTGGTAGAAGTGCCTGGAATGACCATGTAGTTGGTAAGTGAATTGAAGGTTGATGCAGCAGTTTTTGTTGATGTTGTGTTATCAACTTCAATTACTTCAACAATTTCTTCATCTTCGTAGATTTCTAAGTTTGAAATCACTGTTTCTTCGATTTCGAGTTCATCTTCAACAACCTCAATAATGTCAGGGGCTGGTGGTGGAGGAGGTGGAGGAGGTGCTATTTCCATTCCTTCATCTAGAATAATTCTTAAATTATTTTTCCCACCTACTTCATCAAATGCTTTAGTAAGCTGGAGTAATGTGTTTTTTAATCGATTAGGATTGGCATCTAAGCCGTAAGCAATGGAAAAAATTAATTTATCGGGTGAATCGCTTAATGTTCCAATTTTCCCGTAGTTTTTGATATTCCTTGCCGTAATACTTTTAAGACTATCCAATGGATCATATAGATTATCAAAATAGGTGTACACTTTATCCT